>NZ_JAFIBM010000001.1:3000000-3327708 GCF_017833035.1 Frigoribacterium sp. PvP032
TCGCGGCCGCGGCCGAGGCCGTCGACGCGACGGTCGTGTTCCTCTCCCCCGCCGCGCTGACCAACGTGGTCGCCACCGCCGACGAGCTCGACGACTCCGGTCGCCGTGCGCTCGCGGGCGTGCAGACGTTCCTCTCGGCCGGCGCCCCCGTCTCGGCATCGCTGCTCACCGCCGCGGGCGACCTGATGCCCGGAGCCGTGCCGCACACCCCCTACGGCATGACCGAGGGGCTGCTGATGACCGACGTCACGCTCGACGAGGTCCGCGAGGCCGCCAGCGACCCGTCGGCGAACGGGGTCTGCGTCGGGCGTCCCGCGCCGACCGTGCAGGTGCGCGTGGCTCCCCTCGACGAGGCGGGACGCGCCTCCGACACGTTCTCCGACGCCGCGGGCGTCACCGGCGAGATCGTCGTCTCCGCACCTCACCTCAAGCACGGCTACGACCGGCTGTGGCTGACCGACCGGGCCAGCGTGCGCGGCGTGGCCGACACGACCGGCGAGGCCGGTGCTGCAGTCGGGACCGACGCCTCCTCGGCCGGGTCGTCCGGTCGCTGGCACCGCACCGGCGACGTCGGGCACCTCGACGAGCAGGGCCGCCTCTGGGTCGAGGGGCGCCTGCCGCACGTCGTGACGACCGCCTCCGGCCCCCTGACCCCGGTCGCGGCCGAGCAGGCCGTCGAGTCGCTCGCGGGCATCGCCCGGGCAGCTGTCGTGGGTGTCGGACCAGCCGGCACGCAACAGGTCGTCGTGGTCGCCGAGGCCGCGCCTGCCGTGCGTCGTCCGGGGCTCGCCTCGGCCGAGCTCTCGGCGTCGGTCCGTGCTGCCGTCCACGGCGCCGTCGGCCATCGCGTCGCCGCCGCGCTCGTCGTGCCGGTGCTGCCGACCGACGTGCGCCACAACAGCAAGATCGACCGCGCTCGTCTCGCGGCGTGGGCCGAGTCGGTGCTGTCGGGCGGACGGATGCGCCGCCCGTGAGGGTGCTCGCGTCCCTGCGCGTTCCCGCGCGCACCGGGCGGGCGGGTTCGTCGTCGGCGGGCCGTCGTGGTCGCCCGTGCGCGACGAACACGACCGTTCACGCAGGCTCCGTGCCTGCCGCACCTGCCGAGGAGTCGCACCCGTGAGGGTGCTCGTCACCGGCGCGAGCGGCCTGCTCGGCGGCGCCGTCGCCCGCGCGGTCGCGGCGGCCGGGCACGAGGTCACCACCTTCCAGCGTCGGCCCTCAGGCGTCGCCGGGGTGCGCGACGTCGCCGGCTCGATGACCGACACCGCTGCCGTCTCGGCCGTGGTCGAGGGGCAGGAGGCGGTGGTCCACCTGGCCGCCAAGGTCTCGCTGGCGGGCGATCCCGCCGAGTTCGAGGCCGTCAACGTCGGGGGCACGAGCTCCCTGCTCGACGCGATGCGCGCCTCCGGCGTGGCCCGCCTCGTCTTCGTCTCGTCGCCCTCGGTTGCCCACGGAGGCGCCTCCATCGTCGGCGAGGACGCTGCGCCGGCATCCCCCTCGCGAGCACGCGGCGACTACGCCCGCACGAAGGCCGCGGCCGAGCTGCTCGCCCTGGCTGCGGCGACGGACGACCTGCGCGTCGTCGCCGTCCGGCCGCACCTGGTCTGGGGCCCTGGCGACACGCAGCTCGTCGAGCGCATCGTCGAGCGCGCCCGGCAGGGGCGGCTGCCGCTGCTCGACCACGGCGCCGCCCTGATCGACTCGACCTACGTCGACAACGCCGCCTCGGGCATCGCCGCCGCGCTCGAGCGGGTCGACGCCGCCTCGGGCCGCGCCTACGTGATCACGAACGGCGAACCGCGCACGGTCGCCGACCTGATGGCGGGGATCTGCGCCGCGGGCGGTGCACCCGTGCCGCGCCTCCGGGTGCCGGCCGCGGTCGCCCGGGCCGCGGGGTCGCTCGTCGAGCGCGTGTGGGCCGTGCGGCCGGGGGCCGACGAGCCGCCGATGACGCGGTTCCTCGCGGAGCAGCTCTCGACCGCGCACTGGTTCGACCAGCGACGCACGCAGCACGACCTGCAGTGGACGCCCGAGGTCTCGGTCGACGAGGGCCTCCGCCGCCTCGCCGCCTGGTACGCCGCGGGCAGCCCCGCCGTCTGACGCGCGCGCCCTGGCGCACACGCCCGCACGCCCGACGATCGAGTTGCCCCGAATTGCTGCCTTGCCACGCGCGAGGTGACCGTTCGGGGCAACTCGTCCGCGCCCACGGGCACACCCGCACGACCCGGGGATCGAGTTGCCCCGAATTGCTGCCTCGCCGCGCGCGAGGCGACCGATCGGGGCAACTCGCACGGTACGGCGGGCGGCGACTAGATGACCGCGTCCGACCAGGGGTCGGGGTTGCCGAAGCGGTGCGCCGTGATCGACACGGCCTGCTCCCGCAGGAACGGCAGCAGCTCGAGCCGCCCGGTCGGCGTGACCGCTGCGGCGAAGACCGCGACCGCCGGGTCGCCGCCGAGCGCGTCGGCGAGGGCCGAGGAGGCGGCTCCCGCGTCGTCAGCACCGGTCACGAGGCGCACGCGCTCGGTCCGCAGCCCGCCCGAGCGAACTCGCTCGTGCCAGGCGTCGTCGCTCTCGACCCTGATCGCCCCGACGCCGAGGCCGAGCGACGACACGAACGCCTCGGGCAGGGCCGTGGCGACGGAGGCCGTGAACGGCGAGCCCGAGCGGACGCCGGCGAGGAGCACGCGGACGACGTCGGCGAGGGAGGCGCCCTCGGCAGCGCGCACCGTCACCGCGAGCGGGCGGTAGCGCAGGAGGTCGCGCTCGAGGCCGAGCTGGCTGACGTCGCGGGCGACGCCGAACTCCGCCTGCCAGAAGTGCTCGTCGGTGGCGACGGCCGCGGCGACCAGGTCGGCGTCGGCCCCGAGCGACGGGGTCGCGGCGCGCAGGGCGGCGGCGACGGCCTTCGCGGGCAGCGCCTCCTGAGAAGCAGCACCGGCGAGCGTCGTGGGCTGCCACGAACCGAGGTGCACGAGGTAGTTCGGGCCGCCGGCCTTGGCCCCGGCGCCGACCGACGACTTCTTCCAGCCGCCGAACGGCTGACGACGGACGACAGCGCCGGTGATGCCGCGGTTCACGTAGAGGTTGCCGGCCTCGACGCCGTCGAGCCAGGTCGTCAGCTCGGCAGGGTCGAGGGTGTGCAGCCCGGCCGTGAGGCCGTAGTCGGTGGCGTTCTGCAGGGCGATCGCCTCGTCGAGGGTCGCGGCGGTCATGACGCCGAGCACCGGTCCGAAGTACTCGGTCAGGTGGAACTCGCTGCCTGCCGCGACTCCGGCGCGCACGCCGGGCGACCAGAGGCGGCCGCTGTCGTCGAGCTGGCGGGGCTCGACGAGCCACGACTCCCCCGCGCCCAAGGTCGTGAGGGCGCGCTCGAGCTTGCCCGAGGCAGGCTCGATGATCGGGCCCATCTGGGTCGTGGGCTCGGACGGGTACCCCACGCGCATCGTGGAGGCCGCGTCGACGAGCTGGCGGCGGAACCGCTCCGAGCTGCCGACCGAGCCGACGAGGATCACGAGGCTCGCCGCCGAGCACTTCTGCCCCGCGTGACCGAAGGCGGACTTGATCACGTCGGCGGCCGCGAGGTCGAGGTCGGCGCTCGGCGTGACGATGATGGCGTTCTTGCCGCTCGTCTCGGCGAGCAGCGGCAGGTCGGTGCGCCAGCTCGTGAAGAGCGCGGCCGTCTCGAAGGCACCGGTGAGGATCACCCGGTCGACCGAGGGGTGCGAGACGAGGTGGCGGCCGAGGTCGCCCTCGTCGACGTCGACGAGCCGGAGCACGTCTCGGGGCACGCCGGCCTCCCACAGCGCCTCGACCATCACGGCGCCGCAGCGCTTCGCCTGGCCGGCGGGCTTGACGACGACGCTGCTGCCCGCGGCGAGCGCGGCCAGGGTCGAGCCGGCGGGGATCGCGACGGGGAAGTTCCACGGCGGGGTGACGAGCGTCAGCCGCTCGGGCACGAAGTCGGCGCCGTCGACGACGTCGAGTTCTTCTGCGAGGTGGGCGTACCAGTTGGCGAAGTCGATCGCCTCGCTCACCTCGACGTCGCCCTCGGCGACGGTCTTGCCGGTCTCGCTCGCCGCGACCTCCATCAGGTCGGCCCGTCGGGCGGCCAGCGTGACGGCGGCGGCTCGGAGCACCTCGGCCCGGCCCGCGCCTCCTCGTGCCGCCCAGGCGGGCTGGGCCGCGACCGCTCCGGCGACGATCTCGTCGAGCACGGAGGCGTCGGTCACCCGAGCCTGCTCGATCAGGTCGACTCCGAGCACCGAGTCGACGGAGCGGCGCTGGATCTCGCGGCCCCAGGTGCGGTTGTCGGCCTTGGCGGGGTCGGTGTCGGGCTCGTTGTCGAAGCCGCTGCCGGCTTCGCGGGGCCGGAGCGCCTGCGCGCCGTCGAGCCGGCTCTGCACGCGGTGCGGGGCCGGCGCCTCGACGTCGACGTCAGCGAGCGAGGCGAGGAAGCGGCCCTTCTCGCGCTCGAACATCGCCTCGTTCGAGGCCAGCTCGAAGACGGCCGACATGAAGTTCTCGCTCGAGGCGTTCTCCTCGAGGCGGCGGATCAGGTAGCTGATGGCGACGTCGAACTCGCGCGGGTGCACGACCGGCGTGTAGAGCAGCAGCCCGCCGACGTCGGCCTTGACGAGCTCGGCCTGCCCCTCGGCCATGCCGAGCAGCATCTCGAACTCGACCCGGTCGCCGACGCCGCGCGCCTCGGCGAGGAGGTGCGCGAAGGCGATGTCGAAGAGGTTGTGGCCCGCGACGCCGATCTTCACCGCGCGCGTGCGCTCGGGCGTCAGCGCCCAGGCGAGGACGCGCTTGTAGTTCGTGTCGCTGGCCTTCTTGGTGTCGTAGGTGGCGAGCGGCCACTCGTGCACGACGGCGTCGACGGTCTCCATCGCGAGGTTCGCGCCCTTGACCACGCGGACCTTGACGGAGGCCCCGCCCGCGTCGACCCGTCGGGTCGCCCACTCGGTCAGGCCCTGCAGCGCGCCGAGCGCGTCGGGCAGGTAGGTCTGCAGCACGATGCCTGCTTCGAGGCCCTGCAGCTGCGGCTGGTCGAGGAGGCGCGTGAAGACCGCGATCGTCAGGTCGAGGTCGCGGTACTCCTCCATGTCGAGGTTGATGAACTTGGGCTCGCGCGAGCGGGCGGCCAGCTCGTAGAGGGGCGTGAGCTTCTCGACGACGCGCTCGACGGTCTCGTCGAAGGCCCACATCGAGAGCTGGCTGACGATCGAGGAGACCTTGATCGACACGTAGTCGACGTCGTCGCGCTCGAGCAGCGCCCGGGTGCCCGCCAGGCGGTGCTCGGCCTCGGCGTCGCCGAGCACGGCCTCGCCGAGCAGGTTGAGGTTGAGGCGCGTGCCCTCCGCCTTGATGTTGCTGATGGCCGCGCCGAGCTTCGCGGGCCGGGCGTCGGCGATGAGGTGGCCGACCATGCCGCGCAGCACGCGTCGGGCGACGGGCACGACGACGCCGGGCAGCACGGGGGCGACGACGCCGCCGACCCGGACGGCGCCGCGCATGTACCAGGGCAGGAAGGCGGGGACCTGCGACGCGAGGCGCGACAGGTTGCGGGCTGCCACGCTGAGGTCCTCGGGGCGGACGACCCGGTCGACGAACCCGATGGTGAAGGCGAGGCCCGACTCGTCCTTGAGCACCTGCGCCAGCAGGTGGGCCGAGTCGGTGCTGGGGGCCGACGAGGCCTCGTGCGCCCACCGGCGGGCCAGGGCGACGGCGTCGTCGCCGATCGACTCGGGGAGAGCAGCAGCTGCCGGCCTGGCCGGCTGGTCGATGGTGGTCATGCGGTCACGATAAGTCCGGAACTTGCCAGGTGGCAAGGTTTGACACACGACCGTAACGTGGCGGCCTGCTCGTGCCTCCTGCACAGGCGACCGACGCCTCCTCGGCACGGCCTGCGACCGACCCGTCCTCTGGTGGGCGGGCCTCGCGGCTGGTACTTTCACCACGTCGCCGAACCAGGGGGTCCGGTGACGTCACCCCACGTCGGAGGCGCGCAGATGGCGATGATCGAGGCCTCGGGCCTGACCAAGACGTACCGCTCGAAGTCGGGCCCTGTCCACGCCCTGACCGGCTTCGACCTGAGCGTGCCCGAGGGCACGGTCAAGGCGCTGCTCGGGCCGAACGGCGCCGGCAAGACCACGGTGGTCAAGATGCTGACGACCCTCGAGGTGCCCGACGCGGGCACGGCGCACATCAACGGGATCGACGTCGTGGCCGACCCGCAGGCGACCCGCCGCACCATCGGCGTCTCCGGCCAGTACGCGGCCGTCGACGAGAACCTCACCGGCTTCGAGAACCTCGACATGATCGGCCGGCTCTACCACCTGGGCACGAAGGTGTCGCGCGAGCGGGCCCGCGAGCTGATCGACGTCTTCGACCTGTCCGCGGCCGGCGACCGCCCCGTCAAGGGGTTCTCGGGCGGCATGCGGCGACGCATCGACCTGGCGGGCGCGCTCGTGACGAACCCGCGGGTGCTGTTCCTCGACGAGCCGACGACCGGGCTCGACCCCCGCAGCCGCCTCGCCCTGTGGGACATCATCACCTCGCTCGTCGCGGGCGGCACCACGGTGCTGCTGACGACGCAGTACCTGGAGGAGGCGGACCGGCTGGCCGACGACATCGCCGTCATCGACGGCGGCCGCGTCATCGCCGAGGGCACCGCCGACCACCTCAAGGCCCAGGTGGGCGGGCACCGCCTCGTCGTCGCCCTCGTCGACGAGGCCCGTGCGGGCCAGACGCTCGAGGTGCTGCGGCGACACGGCGACGCCGAGCCGACGCTCGGCAGCGACGGCCGGCAGGTCGAGGTCGCCGTCACCGACGGCCCGACCGCCCTGCAGCGCACGCTCGCCGACCTCGGCGCCGCGGGCATCGAGCTGCACGACGCCGGCATGCGCCGCCCCACGCTCGACGACGTGTTCCTGCAGCTGACCGGGCGCAAGGCCGGCCCTGACGACGACGCCGACCCCGACACGGGCTCGGTTGCGACCGGCGGCCGGGCGGGCCGGGCAGGCCGTGCCGCTCGCCGCGACGAGAAGAAGAAGGAGGCGCGGCGATGACCGCGACGACGAGCGCCCTCGCGCAGACCCTCACGCCCCTCGGCCCCACGGGGATCGGCACCTGGGCCTCCGACGGCTGGACGGTGACGAAGCGCAACCTGATCAAGGTGAAGCGCTCGCCCGACATGTTGATCTTCGCCGTGCTGCAGCCGATCATGTTCGTGCTGCTCTTCAGCCAGGTCTACGGCGGCGCGATCGCCGTGCAGGGCACCGACTACACGCAGTTCCTGATGGCCGGCATCTTCGCCCAGACCGTCGTCTTCGGCTCGACCTTCTCGGGCGCCGCGATGGCGCAAGACCTGAAGGAGGGGATCATCGACCGGTTCCGCACCCTGCCGATGAGCCCCTCGGCGGTGCTGATCGGGAGGACGAACAGCGACCTCGCGCTCAACTCGATCTCGATGGTGATCATGATGCTCACCGGCCTCGCGGTCGGCTGGCGGGTGAACACGCCGCCGCTGATGTTCCTCGGGGGCATCGCGCTGCTGCTGCTCTTCAGCTACTCGTTCAGCTGGGTGATGGCGCTGCTCGGCATGAGCGTCAAGACGCCGGAGACGATCAACAACGCGTCGTTCATGATCCTGTTCCCGCTCACGTTCATCTCGAACGCCTTCGTGCCGAGCGACACCCTGCCGACGGTGCTGCGGGTCTTCGCCGAGTGGAACCCGGTGTCGTCGCTCGTGCAGGCCGCCCGCACGTCGTTCGGCAACCTCGGCGACACCCCCGTGCCTGACATCTGGACCCTGCAGCACCCGTACGTCACCGTGCTCGTCGGCCTCGCGGTCATGCTCGTCGTCTTCGTGCCGCTGAGCATCCGCAAGTTCCAGCGCATCAGCGCGAAGTAGGCACAGCCCAGCGCATCAGCGCGGGGTAGGCACAGCCCAGCGCATCAGCGCGGGGTAGGCACAGCCCAGCGGATCAACGCGAAGTAGCCGCGGCCACCTCGTTGCGCACGGCCTCGTCGAGCTGCTCGGTCGGCACCGTCACGACCGTGCCGATCACGAGCCGCATCAGGTCGGCGACCTGAACCTCGTCGCGCCGGTACAGCCACTGCAGCTGCAGGCCGTCCTGCACGGCCAGCACGACGCGGGCCGCCGACTCGGCGGTGAAGCCGTCCCGCAGCCAGCCGCGCGCCTCCGCGACGGCGAGGTACGCCGAGGTCGACCCGATGATGCGGTCGTAGTGGTCGGCGTAGTAGTCGTGGGCCGGGTGATCGGTCGACGTGGCCTCGGCCGACGCCGTGATGAACAGCGAGATGACGGCGGGCACGTCGACGTTGTACTCGGCGAGCGCGACGAGCTCGGCGAGGCGCATGCCGCCCTCGTCGTCGAAGTGCTGCCGGAGGCGCTCGTCACGTCGACGGAGGACGGCCATGAGTAGCTCGTCCTTGGTCGCGAAGTAGTGCATCAACGACTGGTGCGAGACGCCGCAGCTGCGGGCGATCTCGCGCAGCGAGGCACCGTGGAAGCCGACCTTGCCGAAGACGGGCAGGGCCGCCTCGAGGATCGCCTCGCGCTTGGCGACGCCCTTGCGGTAGCGGCCTGGCGGGGCGGCGGGCTCGTCGAGTGCGGACATCGGGGCCAGCCTAGGGCGGGCGGCGATCGGTCGCACCGCCTCCTGGTCCCCCATGAGCCGAGCGTAGGCTCGCCGCGTGAGGTGGTCGCTGCTGCGCATCCCGGCGTTCCGCGCCCTGTGGGTCGGACGTCTGCTGTCGTGGGTGGTCGGCGGGCTGGCCCCTCTCGCCCTCGTCTTCGCGGCCGTCGACCTCGGCGCGGACGCGACGCAGCTCGGCCTCGTCGTGGCGGCTCGCGCGGTGCCGAACGTGGTGCTCGTGCTCGTGGGCGGCGCCCTCGCGGACCGGCTGCCGCGGCGCCTGGTGGCCACCGCCTCCTCGGTGGTCTCGGCCGCCTCCCTGGTGGCTGCAGGGGTGCTGCTGCTGACGGGGCGCGAGACCCTGGTGACGCTGGCCGTCGCGGCCGCCCTGACGGGCGCCGCCGCCGCGTTCTTCGGACCGGCCTCGAGCGCGATGCTGCGCGACGTGCTCGTCGAGCCCCTCGTCCGCGACGGCACCGTGCTGGCGCGCATCAGCATGAACGTCGGCCTGATCGTCGGCACGGCCGTCGGAGGCGCGCTCGTCGGCGTCGCGGGGACGGGCAGCGCTCTGCTGGTCGGCGCCGGTTTGTCGGTGGTGGCCGCGCTGGCCTTCGCACGCGTCCCGCGCTCGGTGACGGGCGCCTCCGGCTCGGGGTCGCTGCTGCACGACCTGGGCTCGGGGATCGGCTTCGTGGCGCGGTCGCCGTGGCTGCGGGCGACCCTGGCGCTCGCGTTCGTGCACCAGCTCAGCTTCGCGGGCGGGGTGCAGGTGATCGGGCCGCTCGTGGCGGACGAGTCGTTCGGCCGCGTGCTGTGGGGCTTCGCCGGCGCGGTCCAGACGCTGGGCCTGGTCGTGGGCGCGGTGTGGGCAGGCAAGCTCCGCGGACGCCTGCGCCTGGCGGTCGCGTGCCTGGCGACGTCGGCGCTGGTGCTGCCCCTCGTGCTGCTCGCGGGGGCGCACCTCGACCAGCCGGAGGTGCTGGACGCGCCCTACGTCGATCCGCTGCACTGGGCGTTCTGGCTCTGCCTCGGCCTCTTCGTGTCGAGCGTCGGCCTCGAGCTGTTCACGGTCCCGCTCGACGTGGCGATCCAGACGCTGGTGCCGCGGGCCTACCTCGGCCGGGTCTTCGGTGCGCTGACGCTGGCGACGCTGGCGGGCATCCCCGTCGGCGAGCTCGTGGTCGGGCCCCTGGCCGGTCGCTTCGGCACGCCATCCGCCCTGCTGGTGCTGGCGGGCCTGATCGCCGTCGTCGCCGTGGCGGTCGCCGTCAGCCCGCGGGTGCGCCGGATCGACGCACCCGCGGCCCAGTCGGCCGACGAGCGGGTCGGCCAGGAGTAGCTCGACGAGGAGCCGTCCGATCAGCGGTAGTCGCCCCGCGCGATCGCCTCGGCGTACTTGCGCACGTCCGGGCCGGGCTCGTAGTCGATGAACCGGCCCTTCAGGCGCTCGTTCAGCGAGGCGAACGCGGGCTCCCAGTCGTCGCCCTCGTGCTCGGCCGCGACCTCGCGGACGGCGTCCTGCAGCACGCGGTCGGCGTCCGTGAGGATCTTGTCGCGGGCTTCCTGGTTCCAGGTGACGTCGGTCAGATCTGCCATGGTGCTGGTCCCCTACTTCTTCTTCGAGAGGGCCGACTCCTTGTGAGCCGCCTCCGCGTCGGTCTTGTCGCTCTTCACGATGAAGTACGGCTCGTCGTCGGACGCCTTGAACTTCTGGCCGTCGAACTGGAACTCCTTCACGCGCTTGTCCACCACGGTGCCGTGGGTCTCGCCCTGCGGCGTCTTCCACGTCACGTGGTCGCCCTTGCTGAACGTCATCGTGCCTCCTCAGGCTGTCGGATGCGCTGGACGGTACCCGCGCCTCCTCGGGCCTTCCCGGGCGGGGCACAGGCAGGGCGCGCCCCGGGGTCGGTCCCGCTGCGTGAGCCTGCCGGGTCGGCTGCGTCAGCTGCGCAGCGCGTCGAGCGCGGCGGTCACGCGTCGCTCGCGCGTCACATCGGTCTTCGCGTCGGCGATCGGCAGCGTCAGGGCCGCCTGCCTGCTGGGCGAGAGGGCGTCGAAGGAGGCGCGGAGGGCGTCGTCCCCGGCCCACGCCTCGGCGAGCGCGGCGGGTACCTCGACCACCCGGGGCTCCGTGTCGAGCACCAGCGTCACCTCCACCTGCTGGCCGCCGACCAGCCCGGAGGCCCGCCGGTGCTCGGCGCTGAGCGACACGAGGGACCGGCCGCCCATGCTGCCCACCGTGTTGCGGTACGTGTAGGGCTCGGTGGGGGCGTCGCCGGTGCCGTGCACCGTCACGACGACGGCCGGGCGCTTCCCGGCGCCGAGCACCGCGAGCTCGTCGGGCGGCACCACGAGTCCGGTGACGCCCGGGCGGGCCTCGAACACGACGGTGGGGAAGGTGACGGGAGGCACGGAGTCGGTCATGGGCAGAGGGTAGGGCGCTCGCGCGTCCGCGGGGAAGGGGCGCAGACGACGAGGCGGCGCCTGCGGGACCGCGGCCGCGCCTCCTCGACCCTGACCGCGCCTCCTCGTCCTGGCCCGCGCCTCCTCGTCAGACGGAGATGCCGCCGTCGGTCGTGATGAGCTGGCCGGTGACCCAGCGACCCTCGGGCGACATCAGGAACCGGACGGTGCGCGAGACGTCCTCGGGGGTGCCGAGGCGGCCCGTCGGCTGCAGCGCGGTCAGCGTGCGGCGGGTGTCGTCGTCCATCCAGCCGGTGTCGACCGGTCCGGGGTTGACGGCGTTCGACGAGATGCCGAGGTGTGCCAGCTCGCGGGCGGCCGCGATCACGATGCGGTCGAGCGCGCCCTTGCTCGCGCCGTAGGGCAGGTTGTGCACGGTGTGGTCGCTCGTGAGCGCCACGACGCGGGCGCCGTCGGGCAGCTCGTCGAGGGGAGGCAGCTGCTCGGCCAGCCCCTTGATGCACAGCCAGGCGGCGCGCGTGTTGACGGCGAAGTGCCGGTCGAAGGCCTCGACGGAGGTGTCGAGGATCGACGAGTCGAAGCTCTGCGAGTGCGACAGGACGAGTCCGGTGACGGGGCCGAGGTCGGCGTTCACCTGAGCGAGGAGGCGGACGGGGGTCTCGGCGTCGGAGAGGTCGGCCTGGTACACGCGGGCCCTCCGGCCGAGGCACTCCACCTCAGCGACCAGCTCGGAGAGGTCGCCAGGGCGCGCACCCCAGCTCATGGAGTCGTCGTACGGGTCCCAGGTGGCGAGGGCCAGGTCCCAGCCGTCGGCGGCGAGGTCGCGGGCGATCGCGCGGCCGATGCTCTCGCGCCGTCCGGCGCCGGTCAGGAGGCAGGTCTTCGTCGACATGCAGCCAGCGTAGGGGGCGGGTGGCTCGCTCTCGCTCTCGCTCTCGCTCTCGCTCTCGCGGCGATCGAGTTGCCCCTTCTTGCTGCCTCAGGCCGCGCGAGGCAGCAAGAAGGGGCAAGTCGCACGTCTCGGCGCGAGCTCGTCGAGCAGGGTCAGCCCGCGAGCTCGTCGAGCAGGGCGGCGAGCCGGTCGAGGTCGCGCCCGACGGCCTCGACGTCGGCCGCGAAGTCGGCGTCGGAGGTGCCAGGCCGCCTGAACAGCGTGAACACCACCTCGCTGCCCTGGTCGTTGGCCAGCACGCGGAGGGGGTTGTGCACGACCGTGCCGTCGGGGAGCGTCACGTCGTGGTCGAGCACGCCGAGCTCGACGGGCCCGGTGAACGCCACCTCGACGACGCCCATCGGCGAGTCGGCGAGCCACCGCCCGGCCTCGTGCCGGACGCCGCTGCTGAGGCCGGTCGCCCACGACGGCAGCCGAGCCGGGTCGCCCGCGACCCGCGCGACGGTCGCGACGTCGTGCTCGATCGCGCGGGAGACGTGCACGGCGGGCCAGGTCATGCGGGGACGGTACCAGCGCGGCCGGCGCTCCGCCACGTCGCCGGGGGCGTCGTCACCGGCACGGCAGAACTGTGGGAGCTAGTGCCCGCGCCGCGCCTGCCAGCGGTTGACGAAGAACACCACGATGCCGACGACGGCCAGCACGACGCCCATCACGAGCCAGACGGGGTCGTCGCCCGGGCTGCGTCCGACCAGCGCCCGGACGACGAGGAACAGCCCGACCACGACCGCCACCCAGGGCATGACGTCGCGCAGGGGGTTGAACCGCAGACGCCGGAACCGCCTCGGGACGGTGTCGTCGCCGTCGCTGCTCTCGCTCATGCCCGCCAGCATGCCAGCCCGGTCGGGCTGGCGGGGCTCGTCCTGTGTGGTTCGGGGCCGCGCCTCCTCGTCATCCAGGAAGCTGCGACGCTCCGGTCCTGATCCGTGCACGGATCAGGAGGCAGAGTCCCCCTGTCGCGAAGATCAGGACTCGTCTTCCTGAATGAGGAGGGGCGGGTCAGGAGGGGCGGGTCAGCGGCCGCGGCGCGGGCGGCTGCGGCCGGTGCCGCGCTGCGGCCCGCCGCGACCGCCGGGCGGCGTCTTCTTCTGGCCTAGGCCCGAGCCGCGACCGCCGGCCGCGCCGCCCTTGCCGGGACCCTTGGCCTTCGCGGCGGGCGCCTCCTGCGCGTCGTCGTCGCGCCTCCTCGACCGGCTGCTGTTGCGGGTGCGTCCGCGGACGACGCCGATGAAGTCGTCGATGTCGTCGTCGAGCTCGCCGATCGGCCAGACGAGCGCGATCGTGGTCGGGCGCACGTCGGAGAGGAACCGGTGCGTCACGCCCGAGCGTCCGTGCAGCCTCGCGAGCGACTGCGGCATCACCGCGACGCCGGAGCCGGTCGCCACCACCTCGATCGCCTGGGCCTCGTCGAGCGCGGGGTCGAGGTCGTGCCGCACCTCGCCGGCCAGGTCGTCGAGCGAGAGCTCGTCGTCCTTGCCCGCGGCGGCGAGGGGGTGTTCCTTGCCGAAGCAGACGACCGCGCGCTCGTCGTAGAGCGCGATGGACGAGAAGTCGTCGCCGAGCGCGAGCGGCAGCCGGGCGAGCACCATGTCGACGCGGTCGTCGCCGCGCAGCACGTCGAGCACCTCTGTCACGTCGCCCGTCACCTCGACCACGTCGAGGGGCAGGTCCGCGCGACGCTCCTCCCAGAGCCGCGACCACTTCGAGAGGGTCACGCCTGGCACGAAGCCGATGCGGAAGGAGGCGCGGCTCGGCTCGGTCGTCATCGCGCCAGGCTACCGGGCAGCCTGCGTCCCGCGGCCCGGGGCCGACCCCGCGCGCCTGCTCACGCCCCGCCACCGCGGCCGCTGCTCCGGACCCCGCGCCCCCGCACCCCGCACCCCGCACCCCGCCTCCGCCTCCGCTCGCCGGCTCCCCCACCTCGAACAGTCGAGGCCACACGGGCGCGGAACGGGAGGCGGCGCAGAGCAGGAGGCGGTGAGGACGAGGAGGCGGCGCGGACGGTGGGCACGGGCGACTCGCGCTTCTCCACAGGCACGGCCCGCGGCCCCGGCCCGCCGTCGCCCGGGCGGTACCCTTGCGGGATGACCTCGGAGACCCCCAGCGGCAAGAGCCCGCAGACCCTCAAGCCCTTCACTGCCGCGAAGAAGCTCGGGGTGCACCTGCCGGCGACCCCCGAGTCGTTCCAGGCCACGCCCGTCACCCGCGAGGAGTTCGCCGAGCTGACCGCGAACCCGCCCGAGTGGCTCGCCGAGCTCCGCCGCACCGGCCCGCACCCGCGGCCCGTGGTCGCGCAGAAGCTCGGCATCACGATCTCCGGCCTCGCCCGTGCCGGTGTCGACGACGCGCTCACCACCGACCAGATCCACGCCCTCCTCGAGGAGATGCCGCAGTGGCTCGTCACCGAGCGCGCCAACCTCGCCGAGGTGCGCGACGAAGAGCTGCGCGTCAAGGAGCGCGACGCCGGCCGTGCCGTGCTGCGCGCCGAGCGCGAGGCCGCCGAGAAGGCCGAGCAGGAGCGCCGCGGCCTGTAGTCCCCGCCGCCGGGGCCGAGTCCCCGCAGCCGGGGCCGCCGTCGAGTCCGTCGCGCGTGCCAGACCCGGCGCGCCCTGGCCCGGCCGAGCCACTAGCGTCTGACCCATGTCCTTCAACGACGACACCCGCATCGACAGCAGCAAGGTCAAGCGCGCGGGCCGCGGCCGCACCACCGGCATCGCCGCGGGGGGCGTCGGCATCGTCGGCGTCATCGTCGTCGCGCTGATCAGCCAGTTCACCGGCGTCGACCTCTCCGGCCTCGTCGGCGGCGCACAGGTCGGCCCCGCGCAGCAGGTCGAGGGCGAGTCGCTCCAGGGCTGCTCGACGGGAGCCGACGCGAACGCGAACATCGACTGCCGCATGGCAGGGGCCGCCGACTCGCTCGACACCTACTGGGCCTCGGCCGCGCCCGAGGTCGGCATACAGGGCTACGCCAGCCCTGAGTTCTTCCTCTTCACCTCCTCCGTCGACACCGGCTGCGGGGGCGCGACCAGCGCGACCGGTCCCTTCTACTGCCCGCCCGACCGGGCGCTCTACGTCGACACCGACTTCTTCGACCAGCTGCGCGAGCAGTTCGGCGCCTCGGCCGGCCCGCTGGCCCAGATGTACGTCGTCGGGCACGAGTGGGGCCACCACATCCAGCAGCTGAGCGGCTCGTTCGACCGGGCCGACCGCAGCCAGACGGGCCCCGGCTCCGACACGATCCGGCTCGAGGTGCAGGCCGACTGCTACGCCGGCGCCTGGGTGGGCTCCGCCACGACGATCCAGAACGAGTACGGCGAGACGTTCCTCGAGCCGGTGACGCGCGAGCAGGTGGCCGACGCGCTCAACGCGGCCGCGGCCGTCGGCGACGACCGGATCCAGGAGGCGTCGGGCGGCCGCGTGGACCCCGACACCTGGACGCACGGCTCGGCCGAGCAGCGCACCCGCTGGTTCGAGGCCGGCCGCGCCGGCGGCCCGACGGCCTGCGACACCTTCAGCGTCCCCACGAGCGAGCTCTAGCCAGGAAGGCGGCCGCATCGCCCGTGGGGCGAGCTGGCCGCAGTGCGAGCTGGCCGCAGGGCGAGCTGGCCGCAGTGCGAGCGCTCGGCAGAACTCCCAGCCGGTTCTCCGCCCGGCAGCACCTCCGCAGGAGCAGACTCTGCTCACGTCGCGAGGAGGCACGCCATGGTCAAGACAGGCAGAGCAGTGGAGTACGACCGGTACGGGGACATCGACGAACTGCACTTCGTCCCCCAGCAGCTCCCGGTCCCGGCCGACGACGAGGTCGTCGTCGAGGTCGTCTGCGCCGGGCTCAACCACATCGAGAACTTCACGCGGGCGGGCGACTTCCAGGACCGCCTCCCGCAGACGTTCCCGGCCCACCAGGGCTCGTGCTTCGCGGGCATCGTCAAGAAGCGCGGCTCCGCGGTGCGCGATCTCGCGGTCGGTGCCGAGGTGATCGGCCACGCCGTCGGCGGCGGCGCCCACGCCACATGGATCACCGTCCCGGCCACAGCCGTCGTCCGCAAGCCGAGCAGCGTCTCGTGGGAGGTCGCGGGCGGGCTCTACCTCGCCGGCGCCACGGCCTACGACATCGTCCGCTCGCTGCACCTCGGCGAGGGCGACGTCGTCGTCATCACGGCCGCGGCGGGCGGCGTCGGCCACATCGAGTGCCAGCTCGCCCTGGCCGCCGGCGCGAAGGTGATCGGCACCTGCAGCCCCGGCAACCACGACTACCTGCGCCAGATCGGCGTCACGCCCGTCAACTACGGCGAGGGCCTGCAGGAGCGCATCGAGACGGCCGCGGGCCGCCCGGTCACGGCCTTCATCGACAACTTCGGCGGCGACAACCCCGCGCTCAGCACCGAGCTCGGCGTCTCCGCGTCACGGTTCAGCTCGAGCGAGCACCGCCTCGACGTCGAGATGCGCTTCATCACGGCCGAGCGCGACGACACCGAGCCGTCGATGATCCTCGCGGCGCTGGCGAAGCTGATCGCCGACAACAAGGTGCGGGTGCTCATCTCGGGCTTCTACCCGTTCGACAACATCGCGCAGGCCTACGAGGACCTGGCCGAGCACCACTCCCGCGGCAAGGTCGTCGTCGGCATGCAGCCCGTCGAGACCGGCGCCCGCTCGCACTGGTACCTGTCGGCGAAGGCTCGCTCGCTGGCCGAGCAGCGCGGCTAGGGCCGGCGCAGCAGCGCGCCCGGTGCGCGCACTGTCGCGGCCGCGACGCGCATCGCGTCCGTGAGCGCCGCCTCCCAGTCGACGCTGCCGGGAGCAGTCGACTGCGCCAGCAACGACGCGACGACGGAGGCGAACGTCGCGTCGCCCGCGCCCATCGTGTCGACGACGTCGCCGTCGAGCGCCGCGATGCCCTGCCGCAGCGGCTCGTGCCCGGCGAGCGTCAGGCTGGCCCCGTCGGAGCCGCGCGTCGCGAGCACTCCCCCGGCGCCCGCGGCGAGCAGCGCCTCCTGCCACTCGTCGAGCGTGCCGCCGGCGACCAGCTCCGCGTCGTCCTCGCCGACCTTGACCAGCAAGGAGGAGGCGGCCGCCCGGGCGAAGCCGGTCGCGAAGGCCTCGGGGTCGCGCAGGAACCCGGGGCGCGGGTTCGGGTCGACGACGAGCCGCGGCGGCTCGGCCCCGACGGCTGCGAGCAGCCGCTCGGTCAGCCGGGCGTCGTCGAACGGGTACGAGCTGACGGCCACGAGCGGCGCGACCGCGATGGCGGCGAGCTGGGCGTCGCCGAAGTCGAGGCCGCGGGCGACGGCCGCGTCGCTGAAGGCGTAGGTCGGCTCGCCGTCGACGCGCTCGCTGACGGCGCGGCCGGTGCCGAGCGGGTTCGTCGTGGCCACGAGCTCGACGCCGTGCTCGGCCAGGTGCGAGCGGATCGACGCCCCGTCGGCGTCGTCGCCGACCGAGGCGAGCAGGGTGGTGGGGACGCCGAGCCGGGCGAGCCCGACGGCGACGTTGAGGCCGGCGCCGCCGACGTGGTCGTCCGAGCCGGAGGGGGTGCGCAGCTCGTCGATGAGCGCGTCGCCGATGACGACGACGCGGCGTGCAGACTGGTCCATGCGGACACCCTACGGGCGCGCACGGACGTCGACTCACCGGACGCCCGTCGTGCGGCCGGTCGCCCCTCGCCCCGGCCGGGCTCCGCACTACGCTGGCGCGGTGACTGACTACGCTCTGGCCGTCGACGTCGGCGGCACCAAGGTCGAGGCCGCGCTCGTCGCGGCCGACGGCGTCCTCTCCCCCGGCAGCCGCGACCGCCGCCCCACCGGCCACGACTCCACCAGCGACCAGCTCGCCGACGCCGTCCGTGACGTCGTGCGCCACGCGCTCGCGGCGCTCGGCGACGGAGACGTGCTGGTCGGCGCGGGCATCGGCAGCGCCGGCCCGGTCGACCTCGTCGAGGGCTCGGTCTCGCCCATCAACCTGCCCGCCTGGCGCGGCTTCCCGCTGCGCGCGCTCGTCGCGGAGCTGCTGGCCGAGGCGAGCCGCGGCGCTGGCGCCCCCGCAGGCACCGGCTCCGCCGACCTCCCCGTGACCCTGCGCCTCGACGGCGTCAGCCTCGCCCTCGCCGAGCACTGGGTGGGCGCCACCCAGGGCGTCGACAACGCCGTCGCGATCACCGTGTCGACGGGCGTCGGCGGCGGGCTGATCGTGAACGGCCGCCTCCTGTCGGGGGGCACCGGCAACGCCGGCCACATCGGCCAGATCCAGATCGCCGACCGGCCGGCGGGCGAGAACGCCTGGGCGGCCACCCTCGAGGTCATCGCCTCGGGCCCCAACGTCGTGCGCTGGGCGCAGCAGCAGGGCTGGCAGGGCGAGCGCGGCGAGGACCTCGCCGCCGGCTACGTCGCCGGAGACGTGATCGCCGTCGCGGCCGTCCGCCGCTCGGCCAACGCCGTCGGCGAGGCCATCTCGTCGGTGACGACCCTGCTCGACCTCGACGTCGCCGCGATCGGCGGGGGCTTCTCGCGCGTCAGCGACGACTACCTCGACCTGGTCAGGGCCACCGTCGAGGAGGCGCCCGTCAACGGCTACGCCCGTCGCGTCCGCGTCGTCCGCTCCGGCCTCAGCGACGAGAGCCCGCTCGTCGGGGCCGCCGCCCTCGTCTGGCAGGCGGACCTGCTCGGCTGAGCCCACGCCTCCTGCGGGCCCGCCTGTCGTGGCCGCCCAGGCTGGGAGCCGTTGTCGGAGGCCGGGAATAGGCTCTTTCCATCCCCACGACGACGTCGGGATCCCGCGCGCCCGCACCCGGGTGCGCACGACCCGCCACCACACGGAGGTATCTCCATGCCCACCACCGTCCCCGTCATCCAGACCCCCTCGGCCGGCGCGCCCTTCGAGCGCTCGACCGTCCAGCTGCGCGACGTCGGCCCGAACGACGTCCAGATCGACATCGCCTTCGCCGGCGTCTGCCACAGCGACATCCACCAGGCCCGCGAAGAGTGGGGCAAGGCCATCTTCCCGATGGTGCCCGGCCACGAGATCGCCGGCGTCGTCACCCAGGTCGGCTCCGACGTGTCGAAGCACAAGGTCGGCGACCGCGTCGGCATCGGCTGCTTCGTCGACAGCTGCCGCGAGTGCGAGAACTGCCTCGCGGGCGAGCAGCAGTTCTGCGTCAAGGGCAACGTGCCCACCTACAACGGTCGCCAGTACTCGGGCGAAGAGACCTACGGCGGCTACGCCAAGCAGATCGTCGCCGACGAGAACTACGTGCTGTCGATCCCCGAGGGCATCGCGCTCGACGAGGCCGCGCCGCTGCTCTGTGCCGGCATCACGACCTACTCGCCGCTGAAGCACTGGGGCGCGGGCCCCGGCAAGAAGGTCGCCGTCGTCGGCATGGGCGGCCTCGGCCACATGGCCGTGAAGATCGCGCACGCCATGGGCGCCGAGGTCACCGTCATCAGCCAGACGCTCTCCAAGCAGGAGGACGGCCTGAAGCTCGGCGCCGACCACTACTACGCGTCGAGCGACCCCGACACGTTCAAGCAGCTGCGCAGCTCGTTCGACCTGATCATCAACACGATCTCGGCCGACATGGACATCGACGCGTACGCCCGCACCCTCCGCCTCAACGGCACGATGGTGTTCGTCGGCCTGCCCGAGAACCCGCAGTCGTTCAGCGCCGGCTCCCTCATCGGCGGCCGCCGCAGCCTCGCCGGCTCCAACATCGGCGGCATCCCCGAGACGCAGGAGATGCTCGACTTCTGCGCCGAGCACCACATCGGCGCCGAGATCGAGACGATCAGCGCCGACGACATCGACGACGCCTACGAGCGCGTCGTCGGCAGCAAGGTCCGCTACCGCTTCGTGATCGACACCGCCACGATCTAGCGCTCGCCGCCACGCCGAAGGCCCCCTCCCGACCGGGAGGGGGCCTTCGGCGTCGCCTGCACCCGACCCCGATCACGTGTCCGGGCGACTTCGTCGCATGCGGGCGGTCACGACCGCCCGTCTCGGACGAACTCGCCCGCGGAGCAGCCCCGAGGAGGCGCGGGTCGCCTACCGCGGGTCGGCGGGCGTGTTGAAGCGGTGCAGCCACCCGGCGAACTCGCCGAGCTCGTCGTCGGTCCAGCCCTCCACGTGGCTGCGGAACACGGCGCGGTTCTCGTGCCGCACCTCCAGCATGCGGGCCTCGGCGCGGTCGGTGCTGCCGAGCGTCATCACACGGCCGTCGGCGGCGTCGGGCACGACGTCGACGAAGCCCGCCTCGCGGAGCAGGGCGACCTGGCGGCTCACGGCGCTCTTGTCGAGGGCCATCGCCTTGACGATGTCGCCTGCCGTGCAGGGCTGGTGCTTCATCACGTAGCGGAGCACGTAGAACGCGGTGGGCGGCACGTCCGGGTCGAACCGCGACGCGGCGGCGGCGATCGTGCGCTTCGCCTCGACCATCATCGAGCCGATCTCGTCGACGACGCTCGCCATCAGGCCCTCGCGCCCGTCGTCGTCCGGCCCGGGAAGGCGCGGTGCGGCGGCGGCGCCGACCGGGCGCGGTGCGTCGAGCACCGCGCCCGCGGGCGTGCCGTCATCGGTCGGCTGCGACATCCTTCTCCTCGACCAGGGACGAGAACACCGGGCTCTCGGCCAGTTCGTCGTCCGACACCGGATGGCCAGCCACCTCGGCGGCACCGGTGGCGATGATCGTGTCGATGGTACCGGTGCCCGTCGTGGCGTGGGCGTGATGACGACGCCCGCCCGAGGTCGAGGCCGTGGCCGTAGCCGAGGCCGTAGCCGAGGCCGAGGCCGAGGGCTCCCGCGCGTCGTCGCCCTGGTCGACGGGCGACGTGGGCGCCGGCGTCGACACGCCGTCGGTCGTGGTGGCCGGTGCGCTCGACACGGACGGGGCGAGCCCTGCCGTGGCCGCGACGCCCTTCTCGACCGCCGAGGCGTCGTCGTCAGGGGCGGCACCAGCACCAGCAGCACCAGCACCGTCGCCCGACGCGGCAGCCCGCTGGATGCCCGTCTTCGTGCCGAGCTCGACGTTCGGCAGCAGGCAGACGAACACGATGGTGATGACGGCGAGCGGTGCAGCGATGAGGAACACGTCGGCGACGCCCTGGCCGTAGGCCGACTCGATGATGGTGCGGATCGGGCCGGGGACGGTGCTGAGGTCGGGGATGCTCGTCGAGCCGCCGCTGCCGAGCGCGCTCGGGTCGACGCCGGCGTCGGTGAGGCCGTCCGTGATGTAGCCGGAGACCTTGGTGCCGAGCACGGCGCCCATCACCGAGACGCCGATGGTGCCGCCGAGGCTGCGGAAGAACGCGACGCTCGAGGAGGCGGCGCCCACGACGCTGACGTCGACCGAGTTCTGCACGACGAGCACGAGGTTCTGCATCACCATGCCGATGCCGAGCCCCATCATCGCCATGAAGACGGAGACGATCGCGAAGTTCGTGTCGTACTCGATGGTCGACATGAGGAACAGGCCGGCCGCCAGCAGGATCGACCCGACGATCATGTAGGGCTTCCACTTGCCGTACTTCGAGATGAGCGCGCCGGCGACCATCGACGAGATGAGCAGGCCGAGCACCATCGGCAGGGTCAGGATGCCCGCCATGGTGGGCGACTGGCCGCGGGCCAGCTGCATGTACTGGCCGAGGAACACGCTGGTGCCGAACATCGCGACGCCGACGCTGAGCGAGGCGACCACCGCGAAGGTGAAGGTGCGGTTCTTGAAGAGCGTCAGGGGGATGATCGGCTCCTTCGAGCGGAACTCCACGACGACGGCCAGCGCGAGCAGCACGGCCGCGCCGACGCCCATCAGCCAGCTGGTGGTCGAGTTCCAGTCGAACTGCTTGCCGCCGAGCGACACCCAGACGAGCAGCAGCGAGACGCCGCCGGCGATCAGGCCGGCGCCCCAGTAGTCGACCACGACGGCCTTCTTGGGCTTCGGCGGCAGGTGCAGGGTGCGCTGGATGACGATGAGCGCGGCGACGCCGACGGGCACGCCGACGAAGAAGTTCCAGCGCCAGCCGATCGAGTCGGTCAGGACGCCGCCGAGCAGCGGTCCGCCGATGGTGCCGACGCTCATCACGGCGCCGAGGTAGCCCATGTACCGGCCGCGCTCACGCGGGCTGATGATGTCGCTCATGACGACCTGCACCAGGGCGGTGAGGCCGCCGGCGCCGAGGCCCTGGAACACGCGGAAGGTGATCAGCGTCGCGGTGTTCTGCGAGAACCCGGCCGCGACCGACGCGAGCACGAAGAGCACCAGCGCGACCTGCAGCAGCACCTTGCGGTTCGTGAGGTCGGAGAACTTGCCCCAGAGCGGCGTGCTCACGGTGGTCGCGAGCAGCGTCGCCGTGATGACCCAGGTGTACGAGGTCTGGCTGCCGTTCAGGTCGCTGACGATGCGCGGCAGCGAGGTCGACACGACGGTCGACGACAGGATCGCCACGAGCATGCCCATCAGCAGGCCCGACAGGGCCGTGAGGACTTCGCGGTGGCTCATGCCGGGCGCCTCGCCCGGTTCGTGCGGCGCCGCGGGCTTCGTGCCCGCGCCCGCCGATGCGGTGGTGGTGGTCTGCGACAAGGTCGGCTCCGTGGTGACTCTGAGATGTGGGGGCCCGGACGTCGTCGGCCAGGTAGTTGTAGAACCACAACCATACGCCTCAGTTGACGATCTGCAACCACTTTCGTGCAGATCGCGCATGTTTTTTTGACCGAGCGCACGCAGGAGGCGCGGTGCCCGTCGAACGGACACCGCGCCTCCTGCGCGCACCAGCGGCGAGCTAGCGGACCTCTTCGGGTCTCTTCTGCCGGAACATCTCGGCCGGCTGGTCCGGGCCCTTCCAGACGCCGACGATGCCCCAGGCGACGGCGGTCAGCGGCACGGCGATCACGGCGCCGACGATGCCGCCGAGCACGGTGCCCGCGGTCAGCGCGACCAGGATGACGAGACCGTGCAGGCGCAGCGTGTGGCCCATCAGCACGGGCTGCAGCAGGTTGCCCTCGAGCTGGTTGACGAGCACGACCACCGCGATGACCCAGATGGCGTCGATCGGGCCGTTGGCGACCAGGGCGACGAGCGCGGCGAGGATGCCGGCCGCGGTCGCGCCGACGAGCGGGATGAACGCGGTGAGGAACACGACGACGGCCAGCGGCAGCGCGAGGGGCACGCCGATGATCCAGAGGCCGATGCCGATCCCGATCGCGTCGACGGCGGCGACGGTGGCCGTGCCGCGCACGTAGCCGCCGAGCGTCTGGACGGTCTTGTCGCCGATGCGACGGGCGCGGGCGTACTGCTGGCCGCGGAACGGGCGGAGCATGAACTCCCAGATCGCGGGCCCGTCCTTGAGGAAGAAGAACAGCACCACGATCATCAGCACGAGGCCGGTGGCGAAGCTGCCGACCGCGCTCGCGCCGGCGAGGGCGCCCGAGCCGAAGGAGGCGCTGGTCACGAAGTTCACGACGGTGTCGCGGACGTCCTCGATCTGCTGGTCGGTGATCGAGAACGGCAGCGTCGTGATGAAGTCCTGCAGCTGGCCGATGCCCTTCTGCGCGGACGAGACGAGCGACGAGGCCTGGTTCTCGACGGCCCAGACGACCAGCCAGCCGACGAGGCCCAGGACGCCGAGGATGCCGACGAGGGCGATCAGCGTGGCGAGCAGCGAGGGCACGCGTCGGTGCCGCAGCCACGACACCACCGGGTGCATCGCGGACGCGAAGATGAGGGCGAGCAGCACCGGGATGGTGACGAGGCTCAGGGTCTTGAACGAGTAGATGAGGCCTGCGGCGACCACCACGACGACGATGATCTGGATCGATCGCGTCGCGAGGCGGCCGAACGGGTCGCCCCACTGGTTGGCCTGGGTGGCGACTGCCTGCGCGGCGTCGGCCGTCGCGTCGCCCTCGCGGCTGCGGAATATGGCCACGTGGTGTCCTCTTCGTCTCGGTGCGCCGGTCTCGGCGGCACGGGTCGTCGACCCCAGCGGTCGACCGCACCCATCGAACCGCGTCAGCGTGCCCGGGGGCCGGATCTCGCCCGGCGTGCCCCCGCAGGGTGCCCGCCCGCCATGCTCGCGCGGAGCGAGAACGGGTCGCGGCGCCACCAGCGGACGAACGGCACGCCGTCCCGCCCGTGCACGGCGAACGACCGCACGGCGCGCGTGCTGCGCAGCCACTGTCGGCCGCCGCGGGCGAACGGGCGGGCCGAGATCGACGCGACCACGTCGCGCCGCCACACGATGCGACCGGGCTGCCCGAGCACGAGGTCGCCGAGGTGCACCGCGAGGTCCATGTCGTCGTGCAGCCCGACGTCGCGCCGGTGCACGTCGGCCCGCACCGCCTCCCAGGCCGAGCGCCGCATCATCATGGTCGAGCCGAAGAGCGGCCAGTGCGCGAGGCCTGCGCCGACGAGCACGTGGTATGCCCCGACGTAGCCCAGCGACAGGATGCGCTGCAGGCCCATCGGGGCGTCGTAGAAGCGGGCGCCGGTGCTCGCCGCGACCGCCTCGGGATGCTCGTCGAAGGTGCGCGAGAGCTCTTCAACCCAGGTGCGCGGCAGCACGCTGTCGGCGTCGCAGCGCCCCACGAGGTCGCCGAGCGCGCCGTCGTAGCCGGTCGACGCCGCGGCGGCGATGCCGACGACGGGCTGGTGCAGCACGCGGGCGCCGGCGGCCAGGGCGACGGCGACGCTGTCGTCCGAGCTGCCGTTGTCGACGACGACGACCTCGTCGGGCAGCACGGTCTGGCGGGCCAGCGACCGCAGGCAGACCTCGAGGTGACGTGCGTCGTCACGGACCGGGATCACGACGGAGACACGCACGGCCCCATCCTGCCCGCCTACCCTGGGCGCCATGAGCACCTCCGTCGTCGTCGTGTCCGACACCCACGTCCCGCAGAAGGCCAAGGCCGTGCCCGCGGCCGTGTGGAGCGCGGTCGAGAGGGCCGACGTCGTCGTCCACGCGGGCGACTGGACCGGCGTGCCGCTGCTCGACGAGCTCGAGGCCAGGGCGCGCCTCCTCGTGGCCGTCTGGGGCAACAACGACGGCGACGACCTGCGAGCCCGCCTGCCCGAGGTGGCCCGCACGACGATCGACGGGGTCCGCCTCGCCGTCGTGCACGAGACCGGACAGAAGGAGGGGCGCGAGACCCGGATGGACCGCGCCTTCCCCGAGACGGACCTGCTGGTCTTCGGCCACAGCCACATCCCGTGGGACACGACCACCCCGGCCGGCCTCCGGCTGCTCAACCCCGGCTCGCCGACCGACCGCCGACGTCAGCCGCGGGCCACGTACCTCACGCTCACGCTCGACGCCGGCGCGGTGCGCGACGTCGCCCTGCACGAGCTGCCGCTGCGCGCCGACGCGCTCGACGGGGTGCTGCCGCACCCCCGCATGACGACCTAGCCGGCGGGCGTCTCGGCCGGCGCCTGCTCGGCGGGCGTCTCGGCGGGGGCCTCGGGCGACGGCGTCGGGGTCGCCGTGGCGGCGTCCGCGTAGCTGTTGCCTGCGGCGGTCACGACGAAGTTGCGGAACTCCTCGTTGGTGAAGGGCTGGCTGAACTCGTACTGCTGGCCGTTGACGAGCACCGTCGGGGTGCCGCGGAACGACTGGACGTTGCTGTTGGGCAGCGGGCCGTCGAGGGCGCGCTCGGTGGCGGCGCCCACCCACGACGCGAACTCCTGGTCGTCGATGCACTGCGTGATCTGCGAGGCCGAGGTGACCCCGTCGACGCCGGTCGCGATCTCGGCCAGGCGGGCGTCGTCGAGGCCGCGCGTGCCCTCTTCCGGCTGGTTCTCGAACATCGCGGTGTTGAAGTCGAAGAACGAGTCCGGCGAGTAGTTCGCGACGCACGCGGCGGCGTTGGCGGCCCGGTTCGAGTACTTCGTGCCGAGCGAGCTGTTCGTGAGGATCGCCACCGGGTGGTACTCGACCGTGGCCGCGCCCGACGAGACGAGGCCGGCGATGTACTCGTTGTTCGCCTCTTCGAAGCCGCCGCAGATCGGGCAGAGGTAGTCGAGGTAGATCACGATGTCGACGGTGTCGGACGACGCGGTCGTCTCGGTGGCCGTGGGCTCGTCGTCGGCGCCGAGGGCAGGGGTCGTCTCGGCCACGAAGTCCTGGCCGATGCGGATGCCGTCGCTGGCCATGTTGGCGGGGCCCGGGCCCGCGGGACGGATGCTGTTGGTGATCACGACGACGACGGCCACGACGATGGCGAGCACCACGACGACGAGGCCGCCCTGCAGCAGCCACCGGCTCGTCTTCTGGCGCCGCTTCTGCTTCTTGCGGGCGAGCTGGGCGCGCTCACGGGCGGCTGCGCGGCGCTGGTTCTTGGTCGCGTTCTTGCTCAGCGGCTCGGAGCCTGAGGGGCCGATGTCAGTCATGGAACGGTTCTCCGATGCGCGACGAGGTCGCGGTCGCGTCGTAGGGGGCTGAACGGGCCCGAGGAGGTGGAGGGCCCGGTCGATGGTACGAGCGCGGACTGGGAAAAGTCCAAACAACCCGTGGCCGGATCGTGACTCCGTGGCCCCCGGAGAGGTGGGGATGAGTCACCTCCTGTGGCATGCTGTGCAGAGTGGTCACTGCTGACCCAGGGTGATCACCAATCCGTTCACGAAGGATCGTCCGGCACGTACCTGCCGGTGAAGGAGAAATGAATCATGGCGTCTGTGACGTTCAGCAAGGCAACCCGTCTCTACCCCGGCTCGACCCGTCCCGCGGTCGACGCGATCGACCTCGAGGTCGCCGACGGCGAGTTCCTCGTCCTCGTGGGCCCCTCTGGCTGCGGCAAGTCGACCACCCTGCGCATGCTCGCCGGCCTCGAAGAGGTCAACAGCGGCGACATCTTCATCGGCGACCGCAACGTCACCGACGTCCCCCCGAAGGACCGGGACATCGCGATGGTGTTCCAGAACTACGCGCTGTACCCGCACATGACCGTCGCCGAGAACATGGGCTTCGCGCTCAAGATCGCCGGCGTCGGCAAGGAAGAGCGTGCCACCCGCGTCCTCGAGGCGGCCAAGCTGCTCGACCTCGAGCCCTACCTCTCGCGCAAGCCCAAGGCCCTCTCCGGTGGTCAGCGTCAGCGCGTCGCCATGGGCCGCGCCATCGTGCGCCAGCCGCAGGTGTTCCTCATGGACGAGCCGCTGTCGAACCTCGACGCCAAGCTGCGCGTGCAGACCCGCACCCAGATCGCCTCGCTCCAGCGTCGTCTCGGCGTCACCACGGTCTACGTCACGCACGACCAGACCGAGGCCCTGACCATGGGCGACCGCATCGCGGTCCTCAAGGACGGCGTCCTCCAGCAGGTCGGCACCCCCCGCGACCTGTACGAGAAGCCGCAGAACGTCTTCGTCGCCGGCTTCATCGGCTCCCCCGCGATGAACCTGCTGCCCGCCGACGTCGTCGCCGGCGGCATCCAGTTCGGCACGGCGGTCACCGCCGTCGACCGCGACACCGTCGGCCAGGCCAACGGCACGAGCGTCACCATCGGCGTCCGTCCGGAGGACGTCGTCGTCAACACCGCCGGCGAGGGCCTCGCGGTCACCGTCGACGTCGTCGAAGAGCTCGGCGCGGACGGCTACCTCTACGGCCACACCGAGGTGAGCGGCCAGCGCGTCGACATCGTCGTGCGCGTCGACGGTCGCAACCACCCCAAGCTGGGCGAGACCATCCACATCACGCCCCAGGCGCACCACGTGCACGTCTTCGACACCGAGTCGGGCGAGCGCCTCGGCGACAAGGCCGTCGTCAGCGCCTAGCGACACCCTGATCGGCCCGTCGAGACCGTCCGGAGCAGCGCTCCGCACGCCTCGGCGGGCCGTTCGGCTGTCCGCGGCCGCAGCTCCTGCGTGACTCGGCCCGCGCCTCCTGCGACACTGGCTCCAGCCGTGCGTCCGTCTCTCGTCAGACCGCCGGCTTCTTCGCCCGCACTCCCCCGGTCCCGCCACCCCCTCGAAAGCGACCATGAGCGACTCCCTCAACATCACGTCCGCCACGGCCGACCCTGCCCTCCTCGACCTGCCCTGGGCGCTGCCCCTCGACGAGTGGCCCGACGACGCGATCGCGACCCTGCCGAAGGGCATCTCGCGGCACCTGGTCCGCTTCGCGCACCTCAGCGGCTACGTCATCGCGATCAAGGAGACCTCGGGCGAGATGGCCCGCGGCGAGTACGAGATGCTCCGCACCCTGCAGCGGATGGACATCCCCTGCGTCGACCCGCTCGCCGTCATCACGAACCGGCACGACGTCGACGGCAGCCTGCTGAACCCCGTGCTCGTCACCCGGCACCTCAAGTTCTCGCTGCCCTACCGCGCGCTCTACTCTCAGACCCTCCGGCCCGAGACGGCGACTCGCCTCGTCGACGCGCTCGCGCTGCTGCTCGTGCGCCTGCACGTGATCGGCTTCTACTGGGGCGACGTCTCGCTCTCGAACACGCTGTTCCGCCGCGACGCCGGCGCCTTCGCCGCGTACCTCGTCGACGCCGAGACGGGCAAGCTCTACCCGGGCGGCCTCTCGAACGGACAGCGCGAGAACGACCTCGAGGTCGCCCGCGTCAACATCGCCGGCGAGCTGCTCGACCTCGAGGCCGGCGGGCGTCTCGACGACAACCTCGACGCCGTCGACGTGAGCAACGGCATCGTCGCGAAGTACCGGAGCCTGTGGACGGAGCTCACCGGCAGCGAGACCTTCGACAGCTCGGAGCGCTGGCGCATCAACGACCGCGTCGAGCGCCTCAACGACCTCGGCTTCGACATCGAGGAGCTGGCGATCAAGACCACCGAGGGCGGCACGCAGGTGCGCATCCAGCCCAAGGTCGTCGACGCCGGGCACCACTCCCGGCGGCTGCTGCGCCTCACCGGCCTCGACGTCGAGGAGAACCAGGCCCGCCGCCTCCTGAACGACCTCGACGCCTACCGCCTGCGGACCGGCCAGATCGACGCCGACGAGGAGATGGTGGCGCACGAGTGGGCCGCCCGCGTCTTCGAGCCCGTCGTGCGGTCGATCCCGCGCGAGATGCGCGGTCGCCTCGAGCCCGCCGAGGTGTTCCACCAGCTGCTCGAGCACCGCTGGTACCAGTCGCAGCAGGAGGGCCGCGACGTGCCGATCGCCGAGGCGCTGACCTCGTACATCAACGACGTGCTGCGCCACCGTCGCGACGAGCGCACCGTCATCGCCCCCGCCACCGAGTCGATCCGGCTGCCCGACGCCGACCTCGACGGGGACGACGACGAGGCCGAGGACGACGAGCTCGAGGACTGGCGCGCGAAGGTCTGACGACCGCCCCCTTCAGCCGAACACCCCGTAGCGGGGTGTTCGCGTGTGACAGGCGACGCGAAGGAGGCGCGGTGCCGGTCTGACCGGCACCGCGCCTCCTCTGCGGATCGCCGGCGCTACTTGCGCTCGGCGCGCAGCTTCGAGATCTCGTAGAGCGTCACGCTCGCGGCCATGCCGGCGTTGAGCGACTCGACGGCCGTCGTGATCGGGATCGACACCACGGCGTCGCAGGTCTCGGCGACGATGCGAGAGAGGCCCTTGCCCTCGCTGCCGACGACCACGACGAGCGGGCGGTCGGCGAGCTCGAGGCCCGGCAGCATGACGTCGCCGCCGCCGTCGAGGCCCAGCACGAACACGCCCTGCTCCTTGAACGACTTGAGCGTCTGAGTCAGGTTCGCCGCCATCGCCACGGGGATGCGCGCGGCGGCGCCCGCCGAGGTCTTCCAGGCGGAGGCGGTGAGGCCGACCGAGCGGCGCTGCGGGATGATGACGCCCTGGCCGCCGAACGCGCCGACGGAGCGGATGATCGCCCCGAGGTTGCGCGGGTCGGTGATGCCGTCGAGAGCCACGAAGAGAGGCGTCTGCTGCCGCTTGACGGAGGCCTCGAGCAGGTCGATCGGGTGCGCGTACTGGTACGGCGGCACCTTGAGGGCCACGCCCTGGTGCACGGAGTCGGGCCCGGTCAGGCGGTCGAGCTCGGGACGCATGACCTCGAGCACGGGCAGCCCGCGCCGGGTCGCCAGCGTGAGGATCTCCTTCGTGCGGTCGTCCATCTCGATGCGCGCGGCGATGTACAGCGTCGAGGCGGGGATGCGTGTGCGCAGGGCCTCGAGCACCGAGTTGCGGCCGGTGACCATCTCGCTGTCGTCCGCCGTCTTCGGGCGACGACGGGGCGCCTCCTGCCCGCCCCGGCCGGCCACGGCCGACCCGGCGCGCGGGCCGTTGCCGGCACGGCCGCGGGCGGCGTCGAGGCGCTCGCGCGCCGCCTTCGCCTTGCCTGCGGGGTGGTAAGGACGGTCCTCCGCCGCGGGCGTGGGCTTCTTGCCCTCGAGCGCCTGGCGCCCCTGGCCGCCGCTGCCGACCTGCTTGCCCTTGCTGCCCTTGCGGACGGCGCTGCTGCTCGGCCGCCCCTTGTTCGCTCCGCTGGTGTTCTTCACTGTTCGAGGCTCCAATGCGACCCGCTGGGGGTGTCTTCGATGGTGATGCCGGCGGACGCCAGCATCTCGCGTACGCGGTCGGCCTGCGCGAAGTCGCGCGCGGCCCTGGCTTGCTGACGCTGTGCGAGGAGGGTCTCGACGATGGTACCGAGCGCGCGGTGCGCGTCGCCCTCGTCGGCTCCGCGCCACTCCGGCGCGAGCGGGTCGACGCCGAGGACGGCGACCATGGCCTGCACGCGCTGCCACTCGCGGGCGGCTGCGTCGAGGTCGCCGTCGTCGAGCGCGGAGTTGCCGGTGCGCACGGCATCGTGCAGCACCGCCAGCGCCTGCGGCACGTTGAGGTCGTCGTCCATCGCCTCGGCGAAGTCGTCGGGGACGACACGCGCCCCGACGCCGACGAAGCGGGTGCCCGCCAGGCGACGCCCGGCACGGGAGAGGAACGTCTCGATGCGGTCGAGGGCGGCCTCCGCCTCGAGCAGCGCGCCGTCGTGGTAGTCGATCGTCGACCGGTAGTGCGCCGAGCTGAGGAACCAGCGGACGACGACGGGACGCGCGGCGGCGAGGAACTCGCTGGCGAAGATGGAGTTGCCGAGCGACTTCGACATCTTCTGGCCCTCGACGGCGACGAGGCCGTTGTGCAGCCAGTACGAGGCGAAGTCGTCGCCGGCGGCCGTCGACTGCGCGAGCTCGTTCTCGTGGTGCGGGAACCTCAGGTCGAGGCCCCCGCCGTGGATGTCGAACGCGCTGCCGAGGTAGCGGCGCGACATCGCCGAGCACTCGATGTGCCAGCCGGGACGACCGTCGCCCCACGGCGACGACCACGCGGCGGACGCGGGCTCGTCGGCCTTCGCGCCCTTCCAGAGGGCGAAGTCGCGGGGGTCGCGCTTGCCGCGGGGGTCGGCGTCCGCGGCCGGCGCCATGTCGTCGAGGCCCTGGTTCGTGAGGGCACCGTAGGTCGGCCAGCTGGCCGTGTCGAAGTACACGTCTCCCGAGTCGTCGGGTGCGACGTACGCGTGCCCCTTCTCGATCAGCGTCGTGACGAGCTGCTGCATCTCGGTGACGCTCGCGGTCGCCCGCGGCTCGTAGGTCGGGGCGAGCACGCCCAGGGCCTGGTACCCGGCCGTGAACTCGAGCTCGTAGCGGTACGCGCGCGCCCACCATTCTTCATCGGTGCCGCTCGCCAGCGCGAGGATCTTGTCGTCCACGTCGGTGACGTTGCGCACCAGCGTCACGTCGAGCCCGCGGTAGGTGAACCACCGGCGCCACAGGTCGTAGACGAGGGCGCTCCGGAGGTGGCCGATGTGCGGCGACGACTGGACCGTCGGCCCGCAGACGTACAGCCCGACCTTGCCGGGGACGAGGGGGACGAAGTCGACGAGCGCCTGCTCGCGCGAGTCGTAGAGGCGGATGGTCACGCGGATCGGTCCGTTTCGGTGGTGTCGGGCTGGTCGGTCTGGTCTGTCTGGTCTCGCTGGACGTCGGTGCCCGTCGTCGAGTTGCCACGAGGAGGCGCGGTCCGCTCCCGAGGCTCGACCACCGACACCAGCGCGGTCGCGATCGCCGTCACGCCCTCCCCGCGTCCGGTGAAGCCGAGCCCGTCGGTGGTGGTCGCGGAGACGCTGACCGGCGCGCCGACGACCTCGATGAGCCGCGCCTCCATCTCGAGGCGGCGGGCGCCGACGCGGGGACGGTTGCCGATGACCTGGACCGCGACGTTCACGACGTCGAAGCCCGCGTGGGTGAGGCGCTCGAGCGCCGCGGTGAGGAACACCTCGCCGCCCGCGCCGGCGAAGCGCGGGTCGGAGGTGCCGAAGACGGAGCCGATGTCGCCGAGGCCGGCGGCCGAGAGCAGGGCGTCGACGATCGCGTGCGCGACGGCGTCGCCGTCGCTGTGCCCGGCGAGGCCGGCCTCACCCGGGAAGTGCAGGAGGCCGAGGTGCAGCGGCTCGGCAGCGTCGAAGGCGTGCACGTCGACGCCGAGTCCGGTGCGGAGGCGGTCTGCCGAGGCCCGGGAGCCAGCGACAGGTGCGGCGGCGGCCGGGTAGGCGGCGCGATCGGCGGCGCGCTCCGCGACCAGCGTCTCGGCCCGGCGGAGGTCCCAGGTCGTGGTGATCTTGAACGCGGCGGGATCGCCGGCGACGACGACGACCTCGTGGCCGGCCGCGGCGAAGAGCGCAGCGTCGTCGGTGAACTCGGTCACCACAGCAGCCTCGGTGGGCACGGCGCGCTCGGCGACAGGGCTCCCGACGGCCGCCGCGTAGGCGGCGTCGAGCTCGGCTCGCGGGAAGCCCTGCGGGGTCTGGACGGCCACGAGCTCGGAACGGTCGACGGTGCCGACGACCCGACCCGCGCCTCCTGCAGAGACCTTCTTGATGGTGTCGGTGACTGGCAGGCCGGGCACGACGCCGTACCCGGTGGACTCGACCGTCTCGGCGACGAGGTCGAACTGCGCGGTGGGGGTGAACGGACGCGCGCAGTCGTGCACGAGCACCGTGCGGACGCCGGGCGCGACGACGGCGAGGCCGAGTGCGACGGACTGCTGGCGGCTGTCGCCGCCGACGACGACCGTCACGTGGTCGGCGGCGACGCCGGCGACGCCGTGCACCAGGGAGGTGGCCTCGTCGACGAGCTCGGCCGGCGCGACGACGACGACGTGCGTCGGGACGGACGAGGCGAAGACCGCCTCGAGCGAGCGCTCGAGGATGCTGCGGCCGGCGACCTCGACGAACGCCTTGGGGCGGCCCTGCGCCAGGCGGGTGCCGCTGCCCGCCGCTACGACGACGACCGCGCGGACGGTGCCGCCGAGGGGTGAGACCCCGGGGGCGCCGACCGCGCGGTCGTCGGTGGTGCTAGGAGGCAAGAACCTCGTCGAGGACGCTCGACGCCTTCTCTTCGTCCGTCTTCTCGGCGAGCGCGAGCTCGCTGATCAGGATCTGGCGGGCCTTGGCGAGCATGCGCTTCTCGCCGGCGGACAGCCCGCGATCCTGGTCGCGGCGCCACAGGTCGCGGACGACCTCTGACACCTTGATGACGTCGCCGGACGCGAGCTTCTCGAGGTTCGCCTTGTAGCGGCGGGACCAGTTGGTGGGCTCTTCGGTGAAGGGGGCACGGAGCACGTCGAAGACGCGGTCGAGCCCTTCTTTGCCGATCACGTCGCGGACGCCGACCAGGTCGACGTTGTCCGCGGGTACTTCGATGGTCAGATCACCCTGGGTGACGCGAAGCTTGAGGTACAGCTTCTCTTCGCCCTTGATGATCCGCTTCTTGACTTCAGATATGGTCGCGGCCCCGTGATGGGGGTAGACGACGGTCTCTCCGACCTCGAACTGCATGAATCAGGCTCCGTTCTGCGGCACCCAGGATAACATGCGCGTCCCTCGGCCAGGCATGCCTGAGAAGCCGGGGTGCACGGCATCGCCTAGGCTAGACGAGAACCCTTGCCGTGAACTGGAACCTGGAGGTCACCCGTGCGAGTCGGACCTGTGCTCGAGACGAACTCGACGGTCGCCCGTGCGCGACGCTTCTCCCGCGGGGCCGCCGTCACCGCGACCGCCCTGGCCGTGGTCACCATGGTCGCGGGCTGCAACTTCATCAGCCCCCAGCGCACCACCAAGATCTACGACGCGAGCGACGGCACGAGCATCACCGTCGGCGACGTCAAGGTCCGCAACGCGATCGCCCTGACCGACGACGGCGCCGAGGCGAGCCTCGTGATGACCGTCATCAACGACAGCGACGACGCCGTCCAGGTCGCGTTCCAGTACGAGACCGAGTCCGGCGACGAGACGCAGACCGTCGAGGTCGACGCCCGGTCGCAGGTCGACCGCGGCACGAGCACCGACGTCGACCAGCTCGTGATGAGCGACCTCGACGTCACGCCCGGCCAGCTGCTGCCGGTCTTCGTCCAGTACGGCACCGAGACGGGCAAGATGCTCCAGGTCCCCGTGCTGACCGGCGCCCTGCCCGAGTACGCGACCCTGCTGCCCACCCCCACGCCGAGCGGCGCGACGGCCGAGCCCGGCGAGTCGTCGACCCCGCTGCCCGAGAGCGACGTCCAGGAGGCGGAGCCCAGCCCGTCGGCCACCGCCGACCGCTAGCCCCGGCTGCAGCACCAGAGCTGCACCACGACGAAGGCCCGGCCCCTGCAGATGCGGGGCCGGGCCTTCGTGTCGCAGCGACGACCGGGGCTCTAGGCCTCGATGCGGTAGCCGAGCCCGCGCACGGTCACGAGCGCCTTCGGCTCGGACGGCACCGGCTCGATCTTCGAGCGGATCCGCTTGATGTGCACGTCGAGGGTCTTGGTGTCGCCGAAGTAGTCGGAGCCCCAGACGCGGTCGATCAGCTGCCCCCGGGTGAGCACCCGGCCGGCGTTGCGCATCAGCAGCTCGAGCAGCTCGAACTCCTTGAGCGGCATCGCGACGTCATCGCCGCGCACGGTGACGACGTGTCGCTCGACGTCCATCCGGATGTCGCCTGCCTCGAGCACGCCGTCGGCGAGGTCGTCGTCGTCGTCGACCCTGCGGCGCAGCACGGCGCGGATGCGCGCGAGCAGCTCACGCGTCGAGTACGGCTTCGTGACGTAGTCGTCGGCCCCGAGCTCGAGCCCGACGACGATGTCCACCTCGCTGTCCTTCGCGGTCAGCATGACGATCGGCACCTGCGACTTCGACCGCAGCACGCGGCAGACCTCGGTCCCGGGGATGCCGGGGAGCATCAGGTCGAGCAGCACCAGGTCGGCGCCGGTCTTGTCGAAGGCGGCCAGCGCGGAGGGGCCGTCGTCGGCCACCGTGACGCGGTAGCCCTCGCGCTCGAGGATGAACGCCAGGGGCTCGCTGAGCGACTCCTCGTCCTCGACGATCAGGATGTGGGTGGTCATCGGATATCGGTGTCTCCTCGTGTGGTGACCGGGATGGGGACGCTGCGGGTCTCAGGACGGGTCTCGACCTGGGGCAGACGGACGGTGAAGGTCGACCCGCTGCCGACCTGGGACCAGACGCGTACGTCGCCGCCGTGGTTCTGCACCACGTGCTTGACGATGGCGAGGCCGAGACCGGTGCCGCCTGTGCGTCGCGAGCGTGCGGGGTCGACGCGGTAGAAGCGCTCGAAGACGCGCTCGAGCTCGTCCTCGGGGATGCCGAAGCCCTGGTCGGTGACCGCGACCTCGACCGAGCCGTCACCGCCAGAGGCCAGGCCGATGCCGACCCGCGAGCCGTCCGGCGAGTACGCGATGGCGTTCGCGACGAGGTTGTCGACCGCGGTGACGAGCATGGCCTCGTCGCCGAGCACCTTCGCGCTCTTGCCGCCGCGGACGATGAGCTCGACGGACCGCGCCTCGGCGACGACGCGGTTGCGGTCGACGGCCGTGTCGACGACCGACCGCAGGTCGATGGTCTGCGACGACCCGAGCGCGTCGACGGCCTGCAGCCGCGACAGCTCGATGATGTCCTGGGTCAGACGGCCGAGCCGGTCGGCCTCCTGCGTGAGGCGGCCCGCGAAGTGGCGCACCCGGTCGGGGTCGGCCGACGCGGCGTCGAGCGCCTCGGCGAGCAGCCCGACCGCGCCGATCGGCGTCTTCAGCTCGTGGCTGATGTTCGCGACGAAGTCACGGCGCATGTCGTCCAGTCGCCGGCCCTCGGTGTGGTCCTCGGCGAGCACGAGCACGTAGCGGCCGCCCACGGCCGCCGCCCGCACGCCGAGCTCGATGGTGGCCTCGGAGCCGGGGAGGCGCGCGAGGGTGAGCAGCGCCTCCTGCGGCTCGCCCTCGTGGCGGACGCGGCCGACCATCGCCTCCATCTCGGGGTGCACGAGGTGGTGCTGCACCGAGACGAGGCCGAGCTGCGTGGCCGCCGCCGAGGCCTTGAGGACGTTGCCGGAGGGGTCGACCACCATGCCGGCGGACTCGAGGGCGTCGAGCACGGCGTCGATGCCGTCGGGCAGCGTGCTGTCGACGAGGGCCGCGACGCGAGCGGCGCGGTGCTGCGCCGCCACGACGACGAGCACGATCGCCGCACCCACGACGGCGCCGAAGAGCAGCGACGCCGGCACCAGCCAGGCGGAGTCCATGCGGTCGACTTTAGTGAACAGCAGGGGGCCGGATCGACCGCCCCCTGCCCGAGCGCTGTACTTTGGTGACTGTTCAGTCGCTGGGCACCAGTCGTTAACCTCCACCCGAGAGAGTCGTCTGGAATGTGCGGGCGACGTCGTCTGCGGCACGGGCGCACACCCGCCCCGACACCACGAGAGGTCCCATCACCACATGCGCGAGGTATTCCAGCAGGAGCTGCAAGAGGTGCAGGAGCGCCTCGTCGAGATCGCGGGCCTCGTCGCGATCTCGATCGACAACGCCACCACCGCCTTCAACGAGTCGAACGTCACGCTGGCCGAGAAGGTCATCGCCGACGACGACCAGATCGACCAGCGCGCCATCGCGCTCGACGAGCTCGCGATCGACATCCTGGCCCGTCAGAACCCCGTCGCCCGCGACCTGCGCATCGTCGTGAGCGCCCTCCGCATCAGCTCGTCGCTCGAGCGCATGGGCGACATGTCCGAGCACATCGCCCAGCTGGCGCGCTACCGGTTCCCCGAGAAGGTCGTGCCGAAGTCGCTGCGCCCCACCTTCAAGGAGCTCGGCGAGCTCGACGTCGCGATCGCCCACAAGCTGACCGAGCTGCTCACGACGGAGGACGTCCGCCTCGCGGAGGAGATCCGCAACGACGACGACCGCATCGACGAGCTGCACCTCAGCGTGTTCGACAAGGTGCTCGGCGAGACCTGGAAGGGCGCCGCCGTCGACACCGTCGACTCGACCCTCGCGTCGCGCTACCACGAGCGCTTCGCCGACCACGCGGTGTCGATCGCCAAGAAGGTCCAGTACCTCGCGACCGGTGACTGGGTCGTCCCCGAGGCCTGACCTGCCGTTCGCCTCTCCTCATTCAGGACGATCAGTCCTGAGTCGCGCAACTCAGGTGCCGAGAGTCCTGAGTCGTGCACAGTTCAGGAGGTGCCGGCCGTCACCTCCTGAATTGCACGAGAGGATGGTGGGCATGGCTTCCGTCGCGATCCTCGTCAACGGTCTTCCCGGATCGGGCAAGACCACCCTCTCGGCCACGCTCGCCGGCGTGCTCGGCTGCCCCCTGCTGGCGAAGGACCCGATCAAGGAGGCGCTGGCCGACCTGGCCGGGCCGATGATCGCCCCCGAGGCGCTCGGCACCATCGCGATGGACACGGTCTGGGCAATGGCGGCCGAGGTCGAGGCCGGCGTGGTCGTCGACTCGTTCTGGCACCGGCCGCGCGACCTCGAGCTCGCCCGCGCCGGGGTGTCGCGGGCCGGTTCGCCGCGCACCCTCGAGGTCTGGTGCGACGTCGACCCCGACGTGGGGCTGCAGCGCGTCGTCGACCGGCTCGCCGCCGGAGGGCGTCACCCCGCGCACGGCACGGTCGAGTCGACCCGAGCGTCGTGGCCCGAGTGGGCCGAGGCGGCCGCGCCGCTCGGCGAGTGGCCCGTGCTGCGGGTCGACACGAGCACACCCGTCGACGTCGACGACCTCGTGATGAAGATCAGCGAGCAGTTCGTCTAGGCACGACGCAGTCGAGGCCGCCACGATCGCTCGTGACGGCCTCGACGACTCAGCTGGGTACGGCTACTTCTTGCCCTGGGCCGCGACGGCCGCGGCTCCGGCGGCGGCGGCCTCCGGGTCGAGGTAGCGCGCCGGCCCGGTGGGGCGGAAGTCGTCGTCGAGCTCGTAGACGAGCGGGATGCCCGTCGGGATGTTCAGCTCGGAGATCTCGTCGTCGCTGATGCCGTCGAGGTGCTTCACGAGCGCGCGCAGCGAGTTGCCGTGCGCGACCACGAGCGTCACGTCGCCGGCGGCGAGGCTCTGGGTGATGTCGCTCTCCCAGTACGGGATCATCCGCTCGATGACCAGGGCGAGCGACTCGGTGCGCGGAGCGTCGACGCCGAGCTCGGCGTACCGCTTGTCGTGGGCCTGCGAGAACTCGCTGTCGTCGTCGAGCGGGGGCGGCGGCACGTCGAACGAGCGGCGCCAGGTCTGGAACTGCTCGGGGCCGTACTGCTCAAGGGTCTGCGCCTTGTCCTTGCCCTGGAGCGCGCCGTAGTGGCGCTCGTTGAGGCGCCAGGAGCGCTTCACGTCGATCCAGAGGCGGTCGGCTTCTTCGAGGGCGATGTCGGCGGTCTGGATCGCGCGCGTCAGGCGCGACGTGTAGAGGATGTCGGGCAGCAGGTCGTGCTCGCGCAGAAGCTCGCCCGCGCGCTTCGCCTCGGCGCGCCCCTGCTCGGTGAGCCGCACGTCGACCCATCCCGTGAAGAGGTTCTTGGCGTTCCATTCGCTGTTGCCGTGTCGCAGGAGGATGAGCGTCGAAGTCATGCCTCCAGCGTATCGCTGCGCCCCGGTGCGAGACTTGGCCCATGCCCGTCGGATCCGTCACCCGCGGCACCACCGGCACCAACCGCCTCCGTCGGGTCGACCGCTGGATAGCCGCCCACCCGGCGCTGCGCCGAGCCGGCGACCCGCTCGTCGTCGACCTGGGGTACGGGGCGAGCGCGACCACGCCCCTCGAGCTGCACCAGCGCCTCCTCCTGGCCCGCCCCGACGTCGAGATCGTGGGCATCGAGATCGAGCCGGAGCGAGTCCGGCGGGCGCAGCTGTCGGCACGGCCCGGCGTCAGCTTCCGGCTCGGGGGCTTCGAGGTGCCGCTCGACGGCGGCCGTCGCCCTGCGGTCATCCGCGCGTTCAACGTGCTGCGCCAGTACGACGAGTCGCAGGTCGCCGCCTCGTGGGCGCTGATGACGTCGCGCCTGCAGCCCGGCGGCGTGCTCGTCGAGGGGACCTGCGACGAGATCGGCCGCGTCTCGAGCTGGGTCGACGTCGACGAGGAGGGGCCCCGCACGTTCACGATCTCGCTGCGGCTGGCCTCGCTCGAGCTGCCCTCGATCGTGGCCGAGCGCCTGCCGAAGGCGCTGATCCACCGCAACGTCGCGGGCGAGCGGGTGCACGACCTGCTCGTCGACCTCGACCGCGCGTGGGCCGTCGCGGCTCCGCTGTCGGTCTACGGGCCGGTGCAGCGCTGGGTCGCGACCGTCGAGGGGCTCCGTGCCGGCGGCTGGCCGGTGCTGCACGGCCGGAGACGGTGGCGGCTCGGCGAGCTGACGCTGCCGTGGGACGCGGTCGCACCGCGCGCCTGACGCTCGGACGGCCTGAGCCTCAGACGTCCGCGAGCCGACGCCGGGCCTCGGCGTGGTCGAGCCCCGTCGCCATCAGCAGGTCGATCACGAGCGGCCGCATCATCAGCACGACCATCGACTCGGTGACGGGCGCTCCGGGGGCGACGACCGAAGGGTCGAGGCGGGCCGCCACCGCGCTGAGGGCGTCCCGGGCGACCGGCACCCGCTCGACGTCGTCGACGGACTCGCCCAGCACCGCCACGGCCCGTCCTGTGCTCTCGACGACGTCGGCGAGGCCCAGGCGGTCGCGGCCGTCGCCGACCGCGGTGTCTACCCGCCGGGCGATGACGCGCAGGTTGCGGACGGCGAGGTCGACGTCCTGCCGCAGCTCCTGCTGCTGCCGCAGGTACGGGAGGCGCGAGCGGAGGAACGGGGACAGCCGCGAGATCGAGACGGCCGACTCGAGCGTCGAGGCCCAGTCGTCGAGCAGGGGCTGGGTGGAACGGAGGCGGCGGAGGGCCTCGTCGGCCCGGCGGACGTCGTCGGAGCGGAGGGCCTCGACCAGCGCGGCGAAGGCGCCCGCGAGCTCGGCGAAGAGCCTCCGGGCGTCGAGGCGGACGAGGCGGATCGGGTCACGGGGCACGATCGCGGTGACGGCGAGGGCGACCGCTCCCCCGACGGCACCGTCGATGCTGCGGACGAACGGGCCGCCGTCGGGGTCCGGCAGCAGCATGACGAGCATCGCCTGGGTCGCGGCAGCGGCGGCGAAGCCCGCGCTCGGCGACGCGAACCGCGCGACGGCGAGCACCACCAGCAGCACGACTGCGACCTGCCAGAGGCCCTTGCCGAGCACGAGCAGCATCACCTCGCTCAGCGCGATGCCGATCAGGATGCCGACGGCGTTCTCGAGCACGACCTTCGGACGCGCGTCCCTGGCGAGGCCGAGCGACGAGATCGTGATGGTGACGGCGAGGAGGGGCACGGCGTGCCCGAGGCCGTAGTGGGCGATCGAGTACGACGCCGTCACGGCCACGACGATCTGGACGATCGCGGGCAGCGCCGCCAGCGTGCGCCGCGCGGAGGTCCGGACGTCGAGGGCCCGGACGTCGAGCGCAAGGGGCCTCAGGGCACCGCGCGGCTCGCGCGGCCCGCGCACCACGTCGGCTAGCGGCGGACGGCCCCCAGGCGCGGCAGCCGGGGCACACCGGCTGAGGCGCCCGCGGAGGCCGGCACGATCGTCTGCGGGGAGGCGGCGACGACGATGTCGGCCGAGAGGACCGCGAGCGGCGCGGTCTCGTCGGTGGTGCGCTTGACCAGCGCGAGGGCGATCGGGCCGAGCTCGTGGTGCACGGCCGACGAGGTGACGTGGCCGACCTCGCGGGTCGTGTCGGCGGCGAGCACGACCGGGTCGCCGTGCGCGGGCAGCACCGAGTCGCTGCCGTCGAGGTGCAGCATCACGAGACGGCGGGGCGGGTGCCCGATGTTGTGCACCTTGGCGACCGTCTCCTGGCCGCGGTAGCAGCCCTTGGCGAGGTGCACGGCGCTGCGCATCCAGTCGAGCTCGTGCGGGATGCTGCGCTCGTCGACCTCGGTCGTGAGGCGCGGGCGCCAGGCCTCGATGCGCAGGGCCTCGAGCGCGAGCGTGCCCGCGACGGGCACCGAGGAGGCGGCGAGCGCGTCGAGGTCGGACCGTGCGACGAGCGTCTCCCGGGCCGTCCACTCGCGGCCGGGGTGGCCCTCGGCGTCGGCGTACGAGTGGCCGCCGACGGCGACCTCCGACCACGGGTCGACCCAGACGACCGGCACCCCGGCGGGGGCGAGCACGGGCACGGGCAGGTCGATCTCGCCGAGCGAGCCGATCGTCGCGACGTCGGCGGTGCGGTCGGCCACCTCGACGCGGAGCATGAAGCGCATCCGGTCGAGCCAGGCGCGAAGGGGCTCGGCCTCGGGGAGGTCGACGAGCAGCCAGGTCGTCTCGCCGTCGTCGACGACGCGGGCCGCGTGCTCGAGGCGCCCGTTGGCGTCGAGCAGCAGCGTCTCGGTCGAGTCGCCGGGGGCGAGGCCCGTGAGGCTCTGGCTGGTCAGCGAGTGCAGCCAGGTCAGCCGGTCCGGGCCCGTGACGGTGAGGACTCCCCGGCTCGACAGGTCGACGACCGCGCGGCCGGCGGCCAGGGCGCGCTGCTCGGCGACGGGGGTGCCGTAGTGCGCGGCGACGCCCGTGCCGTCGTCGACGAAGCCGTCCCGGGCGGAGAACGACGAGACGACGGCGGCGGGAGAGTCGTCTGCGGCGGTTACCGTGCCGTCGTCAGCCAACGCGGGCCAGCCGACCCGACGCGTGCGTGCGCAGCTCTTGCCCGAGCGCCGCGACGTCCCACGCCCAGAGGAGGTCGTTCTCGACGAGGCCGTACATGCGGGTCGCCGCCGAGTACTCCTTGGCGTTGCTCGACCGGAGCACCGCGTCGGTCGAGAGGTCGATGCGCGGCCCCTTGACCCGGCCGAGATAGAGCTCGTTGACGCCGGTGGGGTGCACGAGCTGGACCTCGAGGCCGAACCCGTCGTCGGGGCGGCGGAGGATCTCGACGGTCTGTGCGCTCGAGTACGGCGCGACGCCCTGGCCGGGCAGCATGCCGGGCCCGCGGTCGCCGACCTCGGCCGGTCGCTCGAGGCGCCAGAAGCCGGTCTCGCTCGCCAGCGGGGTGCGCTCGTCGTCGAGCTCCCACGAGAACGAGCTGTAGTTCAGCCAGGGCGCGCCGTCGTGGCTGAAGCTGACGCGCTGCCCGAACTCGTGGGTGCGGCGCACGGCGGGCGGCTTGCCGTCGACGGGAGCGTCGGGGTCGCCCTCGCCGATCTTGTAGTCGACGACGCCGGTGCCCTCCCAGACGCCGATCAGCCACGACAGCGGGACGAGCTCGGCCGGCAGGTCGGTGGGGATGTCGATCACGGGTCTAGCGCTGTCCCTTGAACAGCTTGACCAGCACGACGACCGAGACGAACGCGATGGCGAGCGACGCGAGGCCGAGGAGCCCGATGTAGAAGATCTCGAGGGCGAGCAAGGAATCCATGCCGCGAGCCTACCCGGGGGGCGACGAGATGGACAGGCGGGGGAGGCGCGGTGCCCGCAGCGTCGAACGACCTGCGTCGGCGAGCGGCCTGCGTCAGCGCAGCAGCGCGACGACCCCGGTGGTCGCCGCCAGCAGCACGAGGCTGCCGCACAGCGCCAGCATCGTCCGCGAGACGAGTCCGTCCTTCTCGCTCGCCGCGAGCTGCAGGACGAAGGTGAGGAGGATCGACCCGCCGAGGGCCAGGGACAGCCAGGTGTAGTGGTCGTCCCCCGTCGTCGTCACGGCGATGACCACGCCGGCGACCAGCGCGAACAGCCAGACGGGGACGATGGTGACCGGCTTGAGGCGCACGAGACGGCTCGGGGTGCTGTCGGGTGCTGTGCTCACTGGGTCGTCCCTCGTTCGTGACCTGCGCCTCCTGCCCTAGCATCGGGGTGGTCGGGCTGGTCGTGGCGGTCGTCGCGCTTGTCCTAGGCTGTTCGACAGTACATTCACTGGAGGTCCGTGTGGCACAGCTGTTGGTCCTGACCTCTGCCGGCTCCTCCGACGTGCTCCCCGCGCTCGCCCTGCTGAGCCACCGTACGCGGCAGATCCCGGCCGAGCCCGCCCAGCTCGTCAACGCACCGTCGAGCGACCTGATCTTCGTCGACGCCCGCGTCGACCTGGCCAGCGCGAAGTCGCTCTGCAAGATCCTGCGCACGACGGGCGTGACGGTGCCGCTCGTGCTGGTGCTCACCGAGGGCGGCCTGACGGCCGTCAACCACGAGTGGGGCGCCGACGACGTCGTCCTCGAGACCGCGGGCCCCGCCGAGGTCGACGCCCGCATCCGCCTGGTCGTCGGGCGTCTCGCGCAGTCGCAGACGGGCTCGAAGATCCACGCGTCCGGCGTGGTCATCGACGAGGCCAGCTACTCGGCCAAGGTGCACGGTCGGCCGCTCGACCTCACGTTCAAGGAGTTCGAGCTGCTCCGCTTCTTCGCCACGCACCCCTCCCGCGTCTTCACGCGCGAGCAGCTGCTGAGCGAGGTCTGGGGCTACGACTACTTCGGCGGCACGCGCACCGTCGACGTGCACGTCCGTCGCCTGCGCGCCAAGCTCGGCGACCTCGAGTCGCTGATCGGCACGGTCCGCAACGTCGGCTACCGCTTCAACGTGTACGACGACGAGCCGGGCGCGGTCGTCCGATGACCTCCGAGGGCGAGCCGGCCGAGCTGGACGCCGCGGGCCTCGAGGCGCTGGCCCGGGCGGCGCAGGCCGTCGACGGCAGCCCGCCGGTCAACGACCAGGCGCTCGTCGAGGCCCGCACGGGCGAGGCGCGCCTGCTCGGCGACGAGCACGCCGCCGCGGTGCTCCGGCCCGGCGAGGTCGAGCTCGTGGTGCACCCCGACCACCGGCGACAGGGGCTCGGTGCGGCCCTCGCGCGACGCGTCGTCGACGAGACGACGGGTCCGCTCGCCTTCTGGGCGCACGGCGACCACCCCGGCGCACGGGCCCTGGCCGCGCAGCTGGGCCTCGTCGAGACGCGCCGGCTGCTCCAGCAGCGCGCGCCGGTCGAGCGACGCACGCCGCGCCTCCGTGACGGCGACCGCATCGCCGCCTTCCGCCCCGGCGTCGACGACGCGGCCTGGCTCGACCTCAACGCCCGCGCCTTCGCCGACCACCCCGAGCAGGGCTCCCTGACGCAGGCCGACCTCGACGCCCGCGAGGCCGACGACTGGTTCGACGCCGGCGACCTGCTGCTGCTCTGGCGGGGCGACGAGCTGCTCGCCTCGTGCTGGCTCAAGCTCGAGGCCGGCCAGCCGGGCGAGTTCTACGCCGTCGCCGTCAGCCCCGAGCACCAGGGCGAGCACCTGGGAGGCGCGGTGGTCGACGCCGGCCTCGCCCGCCTCCTCGACAGGGGCGTCACCACCGCCGCCCTCTACGTCGAGGGCGACAACGCCGCCGCGCTGCGGCTCTACGCGGCCCGCGGGTTCGTCGACCACGCCGTCGACGTGCAGTACACGCTCACGCGCTGACGCCCCGGCGGGTCACGCACCCTGCGAGAGCCTCAGGCGCCGACCAGGGCGGCGGTAGTGTTGGCCGGTCACGACTGACCAGGGGGACCAGATGAGCGACGACGCACTGCCGCAGGCCGAGGGCCAGACCTCTCCGGAGGCGCGGCAGCAGACCGCGTCGAAGCCCGGTCAGGAGACGTCGTCCTCACCGTCGCCCGCCCCGGGCGGGCGTGGACGTCGCGGCTGGAGCCGTCGCCGCACGCTGCTGGTCGGCGGGGCCGCCGTGCTCTTCGCGCTCGGCATCGTCGCCGCCGTGGTCGTCGGCCGCACCGCCGCCACGCACCAGCCGCAGGCCGCCGTCGTCGCGTACCTCGACGCCGTGCAGCAGGGCGACGTCGAGCAGGCGATGTCGCTCGACGGGACCGAGGTCGGCGACGACGACGTGCTCCTCACGAACGACGCCTACGCCGGCGCCACGGACGGCGTGACGGGCTGGCGCGTGACCGGCTCGCGCGTCGAGGGCGACTCGGCGGCCGTGTTCGCCGTCGTCCAGCAGGGCGGCGAGGCGGGCGCCGTGTACGACCAGCAGTTCACGCTCGAGAAGGACGGCACCGACCTGCTCTTCTTCGACCGGTGGACGCTCACGCCCGTCGAGCTCGGCACCCTCACCGTGCAGGTCGGCGCGCCCGACGCCGCCGTCGTGACGGCGGCCGGGGTGGAGGTGCCGCACGCCGGCGCCGAGGGCGACACGGTCGAGCTGCGCGCGTTCCCCGGCAGCTACCCCGCCACGCTCGACGGGGCGGGCGCCTACGAGGCGGACGACGTCGTCGGCATCGCGACCGGCGCCTCCTCGACCGGCAGCCCCGCCACGCTCGTCGCGTCGCTGACCGACTCGGGCCAGGCCGCCGCCCGTGCCGCCGTCGACGGGTGGCTCGCCGCGTGCGTCGCCAGTCCCGACCTCGCCCCCGCCGGTTGCAGCTTCCAGATCGTCAACGAGCCGACCGGCTACACGCTGTCCGAGCAGAAGTGGACCCTCGAGACGGCGCCGGTCTACGAGGTCGGCGAGTGGTCGAGCCAGGGCTGGCGGGTCGACGCCACGACGGAGGGGTCGGCGACGTTCACGTCGTCGCTCAGCGACGGTGCGGGCGGCACGGGCACGTTCAACTCGGTCGGCGCGGTGCGCGTGCCGATCCAGGGCGTCATCTCGGACGTCACGGCCGAGGGCGCGACCTTCACCTCGACGCTGCTGCAGTACTGACGGCGGCGGGCGCACCGGGCCCTCGGGGCACTCGCCGGGGTACGTGCCGGGGTACGTGGCGGCTCGCCGCAGGCCTACTCGGAGCTGCACCCCGACCTGGCACGCCGCTCACAGCCTGAGGGAGTGGATTGTCGTCATCGGATCGTCCACGACCTGCAGGAGAACACCATGAACCCCGTCAAATTCATCTCGGACCTCGGCGTCAAGAGCGACCACGCCTACTGGGGCGGCTTCGCCTCCATCGTGATCGCGCTCGTCGCGTGGCTCGCCTCCCAGGGCAAGGACTCCAACGACAAGGCGCAGTCCGACCGCTGGGGCATCTTCATCGGCCACTGGGCGCCCACCTTCTTCGCCCTCGGCATCGCCCTGAAGCAGGAAGAGAAGTAGGCAGCTCCCCTCAGGGCGGCACGCTCAGCTCAGGAGGCGGCCCCGGGTCGTGAGACGCGGGCGAGCAGTGCCGCGGCGAGCTCGCGGGCGGCCTCGACCGGCCGGGGGAACGTCGCCATCCCGAGCGTGACCAGGGCGCCCTCGTGCAGCAGCATCAGCTGCCGCGCGAGGGCGCCTTCGTCGTTGCCTCCGAGCCCCGCCTCCGCGAGGAGGCCGCCGAGCAGCTCGAGCATCCAGCGTTTCTGCCGCGTGAGCTCGGGCAGCACCGGCCCGCCGTCGTCCGGGCCGCCGACCTCGGCGCGCGCGTTGATGACGCCGCAGCCCTTCGGCGAGTTGTCGGCCGACCAGGTGAGCGTCGCGTCGAAGACCGCGAGCACCCGCTCGGGGCCGGGCTCGGGCGTGCGCGCCAGCTCGGCGGCGAGGTGGGCGCGCCACCTCGCGTCGCGGTGCTGCAGGTACGAGACGACCAGCGCCTCCTTCGAGCCGAAGCGGTCGTACAGGGTCTTCTTCGTGACGCCGGCCGCCTCGGCGATCGTGTCGACGCCGACGGCGTGCACGCCGCGGTCGTAGAAGAGGTCGGAGGCGGCGTCGAGGAGGCGGCGCGCACCGGGCGTGAGGAGGGGCAGCTCGGGTGCGGTGAGATCGACCATGCACTCGACTATACCTATCTGTATAGTCACGAGCATGACTAAACCGATCGGTGTACTCGATGAGCAGCGCGCAGACAGGCCGGAGCGCGCAGACGGGCCGGGCCGGACGAGACGTGCGTCCGCCGTCCTCACGGTGCTCGCCGCAGCCGCCTTCGTCCTCGCGTGGAGCTCGGGCTTCACCATCGCGGCCGTCGCGACCGTCGACGCGCCCGCGACGACGCTGCTGCTCTGGCGGTTCCTGCCGCTGGCGGCGCTGCTCGTCGTGGTCGCCGTCGCCAGGGGCCGGCTGCGCGGCGTGCCCGTCGTCGAGCTCCGACACCAGGCCGTGATCGGCCTGCTCGCGCAGTTCGGCTACGTGGTGTTCGTCTACGCGGCCGTCGGCGCCGGGGTGGCGACCGGCAGCACGGCCCTGGTCGACGCGGTGCAGCCTCTCGTCGTGGCCACCCTCGTCGGCCCGCTGCTCGGGCTGCGGGTGCGGGGCGCGCAGTGGGCGGGGCTCGGCGTCGGGGCCGCCGGCGTCGTGCTCGTCGTCGGCTCGCAGCTCGGCGGGTCCGACGCACCGGCCTGGGCGTGGGCGCTCCCGGCGCTGGCCATGGCCAGCCTGATCGCCGGCACGCTCGTCGAGCGACGCGGCGGGGCGGAGCTGCCCGTGCTGACGACGCTGACCGTGCACGTGAGCGTGACGGCCGGGGCGCTCGTGGTGCTCGCGGCGGCGACCGGGACGCTCGTGCCGCCTCCGTCGCCGTCGTTCTGGGCCGCGACCGTGCTGTCGGCACTGGTGCCGACCCTCGCCGCGTACGGCCTGTACTGGTGGCTGCTGCGCCGGCTGGGCGTGACCGCCCTGAACGCGCTGCTCTTCCTGGTCGCGCCGACCACCGCGGCCTCCGGCGCGTTGCTCCTCGGCGAGCCGCTCACGGCGTGGACCCTCGCGGGCTTCGTGCTCAGCGGAGCCGGTTCAGCCCTCGTGCTGACGAGCGGACGAAGGAGGCGCGCACCGGCCGGCGAGGCCCTCGCGACCCCCTGAGGCGCCCCTGCCGCTCGCCTGCCGGGGCCTGTTCCGCGCGTCCGCGACGCCTCCGCCGCGCCTCCTCCACAGCCGCGGGGCCTGGCCTCGTCACCAGCCGTTCACGTCAGGGGGACGTCGGCGGCCACCAGGGGTGGCACGATGGTGCGATGGACAGCGAACCACGCGTCGACGGCGCCGGCGTCACCCCCGATTTCCTCGACGACTTCGACGAGATCGTCAGCTTCGAGGAGGGCACCCTCCCCGCCGAGCGGTACCTCGACCGAGAGCTCAGCTGGCTGGCGTTCAACCAGCGCGTGCTCGAGCTCGCAGAGGACCCGACGACGCCGCTGCTCGAGCGCGCGAACTTCCTCGCGATCTTCGCCAGCAACCTCGACGAGTTCTTCATGGTGCGCGTCGCCGGCCTGAAGCGGCGCATCGCCACCGGGCTCGCCGTGCCGACGAACGTCGGCCGCGGCCCGAACGAGGTGCTCGCCGACATCAACGCCAAGGCGCACGACCTGCAAGAGAGGCACGCACGCGCGTTCCTCGACCTGGTCAAGCCCGACCTCGACGACGCGGGCATCCACATCGAGAAGTGGTCCGACCTCGAGGAGGCGGACCGCGTCCGCATGCGCGAGATCTTCACGGAGCAGATCTTCCCCGTGCTGATGCCCCTAGCCGTCGACCCCGCGCACCCCTTCCCCTACATCTCCGGCCTTTCGCTGAACCTGTCGGTGCGCGTCCGCAACCCGAAGACGATGCGCCAGGAGTTCGCGCGGCTCAAGGTGCCGCAGATGCTGCCGCGCTTCGTGCAGCTGCCCGACAACGACAGCGGGCGCGTGCGCTTCATCCCGCTCGAGGACCTCATCGCGAACCACCTGCAAGACCTGTTCCCCGGCATGGAGGTCGTCGAGCACCACGTGTTCCGCGTCACCCGCAACGAGGACGTCGAGGTCGACGAGGACGAGTCGGAGAACCTGATCCAGGCGCTCGAGCGCGAGCTGCTCCGTCGGCGCTTCGGCCCGCCCATCCGCCTCGAGATCACGGACGACATGGACCCGGTCACGCTCGAGCTGCTCGTCCGCGAGCTCGACGTCACCGACCAGGAGGTGTACCGGCTGCCGGCGCCCCTCGACCTCGCGGGCCTCTTCGAGATCACGAAGATGCCGCGTTCCGACCTGAAGTACCCCAAGCACCTGCCCCAGACGGCGCTGCAGCTGCAGCCGACCGAGCCGAACATGAAGCCCGACATGTTCGCGAGCATCGCCCGGCAGGACATCCTGGTGCACCACCCGTACGAGTCGTTCGCGACGAGCGTGCAGGCGTTCCTCGAGCAGGCGGCGGCCGACCCCAACGTCCTCGCCATCAAGCAGACGCTCTACCGCACGAGCGGCGACAGCCCCATCATCGAGGCGCTGATCGACGCCGCCGAGTCGGGCAAGCAGGTGCTCGCCCTCGTCGAGGTCAAGGCGCGCTTCGACGAGCAGAACAACATCACCTGGGCCCGCAAGCTCGAGAAGGCCGGCGTGCACGTCGTCTACGGCCTCGTCGGGCTCAAGACCCACTGCAAGCTCGCGCTCGTCATCCGCCAGGAGAAGGGTCGGCTGCGGCACTACACGCACATCGGCACGGGCAACTACAACCCGAAGACCAGCCGCATCTACGAGGACATGGGCCTCTTCACCGCCGACGACCAGGTCGGCAAGGACCTGACGCGCCTCTTCAACGAGCTGTCGGGCTACGCGATCGAGAAGAAGTTCAAGCGCCTGCTCGTCGCGCCGCGCTACCTGCGCCGCGGCCTGCTCAAGCAGATCCAGGGCGAGATCGAGGCCGCGCAGGCCGGTCGCCCCTCGGGCATCAAGATCAAGATCAACTCGATCGTCGACGAGCAGATCATCGACGCGCTCTACAAGGCCAGCCAGGCCGGCGTGCCGGTCGACGTCTGGGTGCGCGGCATCTGCACCATCAAGCCGGGCAAGCCCGGCCTGAGCGACACGATCCGGGTGCGCTCCGTCCTCGGCCGCTACCTCGAGCACTCGCGCCTCTTCTGGTTCGCGAACGACGGCGACCCGCAGGTCTTCATCGGCAGCGCCGACATGATGCACCGCAACCTCGACCGCCGCATCGAGGCCCTGGTGCGCCTCACGCAGCAGGACCACCTCGACCAGGTCGCCGAGCTGTTCGACCGCGCGATGTCCGACGAGACGGCGTCGTGGTGGCTCGAGAGCGACGGCACCTGGACACGCCACGCGCGCGACGCCTCCGACGCCCCGCTCGCCGACATGCAGAACGTGCTGATGAAGCAGATCACGCAGCGCCGCCGGGCCAGCCGGTGAGCACGGTCGCCCCCACGACGATCGTCGCCGCCGGCGCGGTCTGCTTCCGCCTGGTCGACGGCAAGGCGCGCGTGCTGCTCATCCACCGTGAGCACCACGGTGACGTCTCGCTGCCCAAGGGCAAGGTCGACCCCGGCGAGTCGACGCCGCAGACCGCCGTCCGCGAGATCCGGGAGGAGACGGGCTACCGCGTGGCCCTCGGCGCTCCCCTCGGCACGGCCGAGTACGTGATGCCCGGCGGCCGCGACAAGATCGTGCACTACTGGGCCGCCGAGGTCACCGACGAGTCGTTCGCGGCCGCCGGGCGCTTCACGCCCAACAGCGAGGTCGCGGCGATCGAGTGGGTCTCGGTCGAGAAGGCGCGCGCGAAGCTGACCTACGAACGAGACGCGGAGGTGCTCGACCGGTTCGCCGACCGGGTCGCGTCGGGCGCCGCGCGCACCTTCGCCCTCGTGGCGCTGCGCCACGCCAAGACGACGTCGCCGGGCGAGTGGACCGGCTCGGACGCGACCCGCCCGCTGCTGCCGCAGGGCCGCCGCCAGGCGAAGTCGATCGCGCCCGGCATCGCGGCCTGGGCCCCGCAGCGACTGATCAGCAGCACGGCCGCTCGTTGCCTCGCCACCCTCGAGCCCCTGTCGGCGCTCACGCGCGTCGGGGTGAAGCAGACGGACTCGATCAGCCAGGACGCGTTCGACCGCCACGACGACGACGTGCCCGGCGTCGTCGCGAAGCGCCTGAAGAAGCGGGTCCCGGCCGTGTTCTGCACGCACGCCCCGGTGCTGCCCGAGCTCGTGCGCCAGATCGCCGCCGCGACCGTGGGCGGGCACCGGCTCGACCTGCGCCGCGCCTCCTCGCTGAGCCCCGGCGAGTACACCGTGCTGCACGTGTCGTGCTCCGACGCCGCCCTCGTGGCCGTCGAGACGCACGGCCCCGTGCTCTAGGCCGGACGCCGGTCAGCCCTAGCGCCCCGTGGCCCTGCCGCGGGGCGCGAGCTGTGCCGCGATCGATGTGGACACGGTGGGCCCGGGTGCGCGGCGGGTGATCCTGGCCCGACCGGCGGGCAGCGGCGGGCACGCCCGGCCGATGTTCCCCCCGCGTTAACCTCCCGTTCACCATCGCAGACGACCGTGGTTAACCGCCCGACGTAGCGTCTCGCAACGGGCCAGCACCGGCCCCCCAGCACCCCACAGCACCACATCCCGAAAAGGAACCTCTGTGAACTTCAAGCGCACCGGCAGCATCGTGGCGATCGCCGCGGTCGGCACCATGCTCCTCGCGTCCTGCGCCTCCAACGAGGCCGGCTCCGGCACCTCGACCGAGGGCGCCTCCTCCGACCTCTCCGGCACGATCGCCGGCATCGGCGCCTCGTCGCAGCAGGCAGCCCAGGAGGCCTGGGTCGCCGGCTTCCAGACCGCCAACCCCGACGTGACCGTCAACTACGACCCGCAGGGCTCCGGCGGCGGCCGTGAGAGCTTCATCTCCGGCGCCGCGGCCTTCGCCGGCTCGGACCGCGCGTTCAAGACCGACGAGATCTCGTCGAGCACCTTCGCGGGCTGCACGCCCGACACCGGCATCGTCGAGCTGCCCGCCTACGTCTCGCCCATCGCGGTCGTCTACAACCTCGACGGTGTCGACGAGCTCAACCTCGCCCCCGCCACCATCGCCGGCATCTTCGCCGGGACGATCACCTCGTGGGACGCCCCGGAGATCGCGGCGGACAACCCCGACGCCGACCTCCCCAGCACGCCCATCACGGCCGTGCACCGCTCGGACGACTCGGGCACCACCGAGAACTTCACCGACTACCTCAACAAGACGGCTCCCGACGTGTGGACCGCCGAGGCGGACGGCGTGTGGCCCTTCGAGACCGGCGAGGGCGCGAACCAGACGTCGGGCATGATCGACGCCGTGACCAACGGCACCGGCACCATCGGCTACGCGGACGCCTCGCGCGCCGGAGACCTCGGCGTCGCGAAGATCAAGGTCGGCGAGGAGTTCGTCGAGTACTCGGCCGAGGCCGCCGCCGCCATCGTCGATGCCTCCCCTGAGGAGGAGGGCCGGACCGAGGGCGACATCGCCATCGAGCTCGACCGCACCTCGACCGAGGAAGGCGTCTACCCGATCGTCCTCGTGAGCTACCTGATCGGCTGCGAGTCGTACGAAGACGCCGAGCAGGGCGCGCTCGTGAAGTCGTACTTCGAGTACGTCACGAGCGACGAGGGCCAGCAGGTCGCGGCCGACGCCGCCGGCTCGGCTCCCATCTCGAGCACCCTCTCGGGCCAGGTCGCCGACGCGATCGCGCTCATCAAGTAGCACCCGCCACACCGGGCCCGGGACCGCACGCCGTGCGGTCCCGGGCCGTCTCCCTGACAGGACACTGCAGCATCCGCACCACCGGCAGCACCCGCACAGCCACCCGAGCACCGATGACCCACCCGGAGGACCTCGTCCGATGACCGCCCCCGCATCGACCGCCACGAAGGTCAGAGCACCTCGTGCGCCGCGTCGCCCCGCAGACAGGATCTTCTCGGGCAGCACGATCGTCGCCGGCGGTCTCATCCTCGCCATACTCGCCGCCGTCGCGCTGTTCCTGATCGTCCAGAGCGTCCCCGCCCTCACCGCAGACCCGTCGGACATCTCCCTCTCGGGCTTCCCCGACTCGTTCTGGCAGTACGTCGGACCGCTCGCCTTCGGCACGGTCTACGCAGCGGCGCTCGCCCTCGTCATGGCCCTCCCCGTGGCCATCGGCATCGCGCTCTTCATCTCGCACTACGCGCCCCGCCGCCTGGCCGCGGGCCTCGGCTACGTCATCGACCTTCTGGCCGCCGTGCCGTCGGTGGTCTTCGGCCTGTGGGGAGGCATCGTCCTCGCGCCCGCGGTCCAGCCCGTCTACTCGTGGATGACCGACAACCTCGGCTGGTTCCCGCTCTTCGCCGGTCCCGTGTCGGGCACCGGCCGCACGCTGCTGACCGCCTCCATCGTGCTCGCGGTGATGATCCTGCCGATCATCACCGCGCTGAGCCGCGAGGTGTTCCTGCAGACGCCGACCCTGCACGAGGAGGCGGCCCTCGCGCTGGGTGCCACCCGTTGGGAGATGATCCAGGTGGCGGTCCTGCCCTTCGGCCGCCCCGGCATCATCTCGGCCTCGATGCTCGGCCTCGGCCGGGCCCTCGGCGAGACCATGGCCGTCGCGCTCGTGCTGTCGCCGGCGCTCGTCATCAACCCGGCGATCCTCACCTCGACGAACTCGTCGACGATCGCCGCCAACATCGCCCTGAGGTTCCCCGAGGCGCACGACATCGGCATCAACACCCTCATCGCGACCGGTCTCGTCCTGTTCGTCATCACGCTGGTCGTCAACTCGATCGCCCGCATCGTCATCAACCGCCGCAAGGCCTTCTCCGGAGCGAACTGATGGCCACCACCACCCAGGACCGTCCCCGCACGGCCAGCCGCACCGTCAACACCCTCACCACCGGACGCCTGCCCAAGGGCGCGCCGCTGGTCATCCTCGCCGGCAGCTGGGCGATCATGCTCGTCGTCTTCGGCCTGCTCCAGGCCGGCGGCGTCACCGAGACCTTCAACTGGGTCGCCGCGATCGTGCTCGGCACGATCCTCTACGCCGCGCTCGTGTTCGTCATCTCGATGCAGGTCGAGGGCATCCGCCGCGCGAAGGACCGCGTCGTCACGACCCTGGTCAGCGCCGCGTTCATCCTCGCGCTGATCCCGCTCATCTCGGTCCTCTTCACCGTCGTGACCTCCGGCGCGGCTCGCTTCGACGGCGACTTCTTCGCCATGTCGATGCGCAACGTGGTCGGCGCGGGCGGCGGCGGGCTGCACGCCCTCACCGGCACCCTGCTGATCACGGCCCTGGCCGCCGTGATCTCGGTGCCGATCGGTCTGCTCACGGCCATCTACCTCGTCGAGTACGGCCGCGGCCGCCTGGCGCGCGCGATCACCTTCTTCGTCGACGTCATGACGGGCATCCCGTCGATCGTCGCCGGCCTGTTCGCCTACGCCCTGTTCGTGATCTTCTTCGGCGAGGGCGTCCGCATGGGCGCCGCCGGCTCGGTGGCCCTGGCCGTGCTGATGATCCCCGTCGTCGTGCGCAGCACGGAGGAGATGCTCAAGCTCGTCCCGAACGAGCTGCGCGAGGCCGCCTACGCGCTCGGCGTGCCGAAGTGGCTGACGATCCTCAAGGTCGTGCTCCCCACCTCCATCGCGGGCATCACCACCGGCGTCATGCTCTCGATCGCCCGCGTCATCGGCGAGACGGCCCCGCTGCTCATCACCGCCGGCTTCACGGCGAGCATGAACTACGACCTGTTCGACGGCCGCATGCAGTCGCTGCCGGTCTTCGCCTACAGCTCGTACGTCAGCCAGGGCACCGACGCCACCGCCTACATCGACCGCGCGTGGACCTCGGCCCTGACGCTGATCCTCATCGTCATGGCGCTGAACCTGCTGGCCCGCCTCATCGCGCGCCTCTTCGCCCCCAAGCTCGGCCGCTGACGGCCACGCGCCTCCTCGTCCCTCTTCCCCCCGCGTCTCCGCACCCGACACGCAGCACGACGCCGCACCTCACCGAAGGAACCTGAATGTCCAAGCGCATCGAGGTCAAGGACCTCAACGTCTACTACAGCAAGTTCAAGGCCGTCGAGGACGTCAACATCACCATCGAGCCCCGCACCGTCACGGCCTTCATCGGCCCGTCCGGCTGCGGCAAGTCGACGTTCCTCCGCACTCTGAACCGCATGCACGAGGTCATCCCCGGCGCCTACGTCGACGGCGAGGTGCTGATCGACGGCAACGACCTGTACAGCCCCGGTGTCGACCCCGTGCTCGTCCGCCGTCAGGTCGGCATGGTGTTCCAGCGCCCGAACCCGTTCCCCACCATGAGCATCCGCGACAACGTGCTCGCCGGCGTGAAGCTCAACAACCGCCGCATGGGCAAGGGCGAGCAGGACGACCTGGTCGAGAGCTCGCTGCAGGGCGCCAACCTCTGGAACGAGGTCAAGGACCGCCTCGACAAGCCCGGCTCCGGTCTCTCGGGCGGCCAGCAGCAGCGTCTCTGCATCGCGCGCGCCGTCGCCGTCTCCCCCGACGTGATCCTGATGGACGAGCCCTGCTCGGCCCTCGACCCGATCTCGACGCTGGCCATCGAGGACCTGATCGAGGAGCTCAAGCAGCAGTACACGATCGTCATCGTGACCCACAACATGCAGCAGGCCAGCCGCGTCAGCGACAAGACGGCCTTCTTCAACATCGCCGGCACCGGCAAGCCCGGCAAGCTCATCGAGTACGACGACACCGCCACGATGTTCTCGAAGCCCAGCGTCCAGGCGACCGAGGACTACGTCTCCGGCCGCTTCGGCTGAGCCCGGCACGACGTGAAGGAGGCGGCCCACCTGCTGGTGGGCCGCCTCCTTCGTCGTGTGGTGCGGTGGCGCTGTCTCGGCTACGCGGCCTGCACGGCCATGATCGGGTCGCTCGTGGGCTGCTCGGAGCCGCCGGCGGGCTCGACCGTCAGGCCGATGGTGTCGCCGGGCTTCATCTCGCCCTTGAGCACCTTGGTGACCGTCGAGTCGGTGTCGGTGTCGAACGTGCCGGCGGGGACGGCACCGTCGGCGCCGATGTACCAGAGCTCGTACGTCTGGTCGCCGGGCAGCGACGTGAGGCCGTCGAGGACGACCGCCGAGCGCTTGAGCTCGTTCGACCAGACCAGCGTCGCGGTGCCGCCGGTGCTGACGTCGGTGACCGTGCGCTGGAAGTCGCCCGCCGCGTAGATCTCGTCTATCGAAGAGGCCGTGGGCCCCTGCTGCTGGCTCGGGCCGGTGACCTCGGACAGCAGCGCGCCTCCTCCGAAGAAGAGCGCAGCGGCTGCCGCGGCGACGCCGAGCATCGCGACGGGACGGGTGAACCAGCGGGCACGGGCGGCACCCGTCGGCTCGATCACCCTGGCAGCGGTCTCGGACTCGCTCGGCTCCATCTCGGGGACGGCGTGGCGGCCGGGGCGGGCGATCTCGTGGTCGTCACCCGCGCCTCCTGCGACCTGGGCCGCTGCCGGCGTCTGCGAGGCAGAGTCGGAGGTGGTCTGGGCGGGCAGCTGAGGCAGCCCGACGATGGCGTCCATGATGCTCGCGCGGAGGGCGGCCGAAGGCATCACGGGCGGTGCCGCGTGGGCGAGCAGCAATGCGGTCTCTCTCAATTCGGTCACTTCCCTTCTGGTGCTCTCGGACTCCTCCAGCAGAGTCTCGAAGTCGTGTCGTTCGTCGTCGCTCAGGGCGTCGAGTGCGTAGGCACCCGACATCGCCTCGAGCGAGTCGTGGGGCGGGTTGCCGCCAGTGGTGGAGTCGTCGCGGTAGGTCACGATGCCACTCCCATCTCGTCGCGCAGGCGGATCATGCCGTCGCGCAACCTCGTCTTGACGGTGCCGATCGGCACCCCCAGCATCGCGGCCACCTCGCTGTGGCTGTAGCCGCCGTAGTACGCCAGCCTGACGGCCTGGCTCTGGAGCTCCGTGAGTCGTCCCAGTGCACGCTCGACGCGCTCGTGCTCGATCCGGATCTCGACGGACTCGGTGACCGAGTCGTAGCCGGGCTCCAGGTCGCGCACGCCGATCTTGAGGTCTCGGTCGCGGCCGGCCTGCGAGGCGCGGACACGGTCGACGGCCCGGCGGTGGGCCATCGTCAACATCCAGCTGGAGGCGCTGCCCCGGGTGGTGTCGAAGCGAGCGGCGTTCTGCCAGATCTCGAGGAACACCTCCTGGGTGACCTCCTCTGACTGCGAGTGGTCTTTCAGGAGCCGCTTGATCAGGCCCATCACACGGGGTGCGGTCTGGTCGTACAGCTCGGCGAAGGCCACTCGATCGGCCTGGGCGACCTTCACGAGGAGCTCGTCAGGTGTCGACGCACGCGCCTCTTCCTGGGGAGTCTCGATGTCATGGGTCACGAGCTTCAGCATGTCAGGGTTCACCTCGATCCGCTCGTGTCGGGTTGACCGTCACAGGATCGTGACGGGTTCGTGCTGGTGTCTCGGTCGTTGCTGGTGGTGCGAAGTCGTTCTGGTCGAGCTGGTCCTCGCTGGTGTGAGTCGCTCCCCCCGCCCGGTGACCGTCTGGGATGGCGTTCAGGCCCGGGCCGAGCGGAGGGAACGACCGCGTCGTCCCGCCAGTCAGGGCGGCGGGAAGTCAGCGGAGGATCTCTCGATCCCTCACGCTCATGGTTCGGCACCGGGGGGCTGCCGGTTTGGGCGACTTTGCCTCAGGTGCAAGGAGCCTCCGGCACGGGCTGCGCCTGCACGGTGGCCGAGTGGTCACGAACGGTCGGCCTCGGTACCGGAGAGCACCTCTTCGGACCACTCGGCGGCGGCCGTCGACGGAGTGCATCGATGAAGTGCACGGCCCCGGCTGGCCCGAGCGGGGATGGTCACGCTCGGTGCGGGGAAGAGGGTGTCGAGCCGCAGGAACGCCTCTCGGCGCGAGGCCGCTCGAAGCGGCTAAATTTGGAGCCCGGGGTTTCTACGGCCCGACAGTGATCGAGTCTAACCGCCGTCGCCGAGCCTCGCACGGGCGTTCGCCGGGTGCGAACGCGGAGCGTCAGTCGAGGCTGCCGTCGCGCCAGAGCGCAGCGCAGGCGGTGAGGTCGACGCCGAGCTCTGAGAGGCGGAGCGCACGCCGGGTCAGCGTCGAGGCGAGGTCCGAGCCGATCGTGTCCTGCTCGTCGGCCACCGTCGTGGCGCCGGCCGCCGCCAGGCGGCAGAAGGCCGCGCCGCGCTCGAGCGCGACCGCGAAGTCGCCGTCGAACACCCCGCGGAGGATGAGGTCGGCCAGCGCGAGCACCTCGGCCGGGGTCGCGGGCGTCGGGGCCCCGGCGACGATCGGGTCGATGGTGGTCGACGTCTCGACGCCGCGGTCGAAGAGGTACGTGACCTCCTCCGGCGCCTGACGGATGACCGCGCGCACGAGGTAGATCCGCCACAGCGCGCCCGGCAGGGTGTGCGGAGCAGCCCGGGCCCACAGCTCGGCGACGACGTCGATGCCGTGCTCGTCGCTGAACGAGACGAGCCGGTCGAGGATCTCGGGCTGCGGGTCGTGCTTCACCCTCGCGACGAGGGCGGCGGCCGACTCGTGCGCGATCCGGTTCACGGTCGCCGGGTCGTCGCCTCCCTGGAACGCCTCGAAGGCGGCGCTGGGGAACTGGGTCGGGCGGTGGAAGTCTCTGGGCATCGCCTCGACGATACGCGCGTGCACCGACAGCGGCGTGTGCGCCGGGCCTCGTCCGGCTGCGTCGCCCACAGCCGCGAAGGAGGCGCGCTGCCGGCCCGCGAGGACTCCCCCGATCCCGTATCGTTGACGCTCGAGGGCCTCTAGCTCAGTTGGTAGAGCATCGGACTTTTAATCCGCGGGTCATGGGTTCGAGCCCCATGGGGCCCACGACCTCGGGAGGCGGCGTCCGGCACGGCCGGTGCGCCGCCTCCTTCGTCGTCGGGACGAGCGCGGACGTGGCTGCAGCGCCGACGCGGGAGACGAGCGTGCCCCCGACCGGCGGAGCCAGCGGGGGCACGGTGCACCAGGAGCGGCTCCGGTCCCCGGATCAGGTGGGGATCGGCGCACGGACCTCTCGGCGACTTGTGTCCGGTAACCAGCCGAACGGATACACGTTAGCGCCCGAACTGGCAGATGCGGACGTGTGGCAGGACCGCTTGCGCATACTGGACAACAGGTCAGCGGGTCGGTTTCACCGGACGGCACGTGTTGCGCAACCGCAGCGGCGCCCCCGTCGACGCCTCCGAAGCAGCAAGCCACGCGATGACGACAAGACGACGCGGAACACCACGTCGCTTCGTCGTCGTCGCGTCGCCTAGGCCCGAGCCGAGCCGCCAGAGGCGCCCGCGGCCCCCGCGGCAGCCTCGACCCGACGGATGCCCCACGCGGCCGTCCACGTCTCGCCCGGCTCGAGCCAGACGAGCCCCTCGCCGGTCGCGAGCGCGTTCGGCGGCGCAGTCATCGGCTCGACCGCGACGGCGAGCCCCTCGACCCCCGCTCGCGGGAAGTTCCGCGGCGTGAACACCTGCACGTACGGGAACGCCTCGTCCTGCCACAGCTCCGTCGCCGTGCCGTCGGGCGCGGTCAGCCGCGTGCGTCGCACGCCGTCAGCACCGGGCTGCACGTCACGGAATGGCGCGTCGAGGTCGAGGTCGCCGAGCCGGGGCCCGCCACGGAGGTCGGCCGACGTGCCTGCCACGGGCGACGTGCCGGTCGGGATGCCGCGTTCGCTGACCTCGTACCGGGTCGCCGCCTCCAGCGTGATCGTCAGGGTCGCCGGGTCGTGCTCGCCGACGCGCAGGAACGGGTGCGAGCCGACGGCGAACGGCGCCCGCGACGCACCGACGTTCGAGACGGTGTGCACCACCCGCATCCCGTCGGCGACGAGCTCGTGGCGCACCGTCGTCTCGAGCGTGGAGGGCCAGCCGTGCTGCGGGAACACCGTCGCCGCGAGCGTCACCGCGTGCGGCTGCACGTCGACCGCCCGGTACGCCGTCCAGCGGAGCAGACCGTGGCTCGCGTTGCCCTTGGCCGGCTCGGTGAGGTCGAGCTGCAGCTCGCGGCCGTCGAGGGTCCAGCGGCCGCCGTCGACGCGGTTCGGCCAGGGGAACAACGTGATGCCGCACGCCGACGGCGGCGTCTCGTGCTCGGCGAACGTCTCGGTGAGCGCCTCGCCGTCGACGGCGAGCGCGCGCAGCCCGGCGGCGACCTCGGTCACCGTCGCGGTGACGACGCGACCGTCCGCCTCGAGCCGCAGCTCGTGCTGGTGTCCGGAGGGTGGAGTCGGCATGGTCGTCCCTTCGTCGTGAACGTCGCGACCGGCATGAGCGTCGTCGCAGGAGGTGCGGGTGCGGACTGCAGGAGGCACGGCCGTGCCGGTGGCCGGCACCGCGCCTCCTGCGTCAGCCTGCCAGGTCGTCGTCGGCCCCGTCCGGGTCGGCTGCGGCACCCGTGTCCGGACCGATGGCCGGCCCGCCCTCGGGCTCGGCGGGCAGCTCGGCCTCGACGACCTCGAGCCCGGCTCGTCGAAGGGCATCGACCTGTCCGGCGTCGGCGTCCGCGGTGATCAGCGCCTCGAACCGGTCGAGCGGGCCGATCACGCCGAGGTGCGCCTCGCCGAGCTTGCTGCCGTCGGCCACGATGTACGAGCGCCGCGCGGTGGTGGTCATCAGGCGCTTGAGATCGGTCTCTGGCAGGTTGACGTTGGTCGCGCCGTGCTCGGCGTGCACGCCGGTGCAGCCGATGAACGCGAGGTCGGCGGTGATCGAGCTGAACACGCTGGTCGCGAGCGGGTTGACGAGGGAGTGCTGCAGCGGGCGGAGCGTGCCGCCCGAGACGATCACCGTGAAGCGCGGCACCGCCTGCTCGAGGGCGAGCGCGATCGTCAGCCCGTTCGTCACGACGACGACCCCCTCGAGGTCGTGCCGGTCGAGCAGCGCCAGCGCGATCTGCGTCGTGGTCGTGCCGACGTCGATCACGACGCAGTCGCCCGAGCGCACGAGCGCGGCGGCTCGGTCGCCGATCGCCTTCTTGGCGTCGGTGCCGACCGCGCTCTCCTCCTCGAAGGGGCGCTCGACCGGGCGCTCGACGGAGAGGGCGCCGCCGTGCACCCGCGACAGCAGGCCCTCGGCGGCGAGGCTCTCGAGGTCGGTGCGGATCGTCACCTCGGAGAGGCGGAACTCACGCGCCAGCTCGGCGGTCGAGACGAACCCGCGGCGGCCCACGATGTCCGCGATGCGGTCGCGACGACGCTCGCCGGGCAGCGGGGCGTCGACGGGGTTGCGGGTCACCCCCTGATCTTCGTATGCTTTCACCTGCTTTCGCAAGCGCAAGTCGCGGGGGCGTCCGCAGGTCCCACCCCCGCCCCGCAGGTCCCACCCCGCCCCGCAGGTCCCACCCCCGCCCCGCAGGTCCCACCCCGCCCCGCAGGTCCCACCCCGCCCCTCTAGGAGGCACCATGGCGTCCATCGCCATCCGCCCGACGACCCTGGCCGACGGGCGCGAGCTCATCTACTTCGACGACGCGGACACGACCCTCGGCGCCGAGCGCCGCGCCGATGCCCGCGTGCTCGACCCGCGCCCCGAGACCGCCTCGATGCGGCAAGATCCGCTCACCGGCGAGTGGGTCTCGATCGCCGCCTCCCGTCAGAACCGCGTGTTCCTGCCGCCGGCCGAGCTCGATCCCCTGGCCCCCGCCTCCTCGACGAACCCCTCCGAGATCCCCGACCTGTACGACGTGGCCGTCTTCGAGAACCGCTCCCCGTCGTTCGGCCCGACCCTCGACGGGCCCGACGCCCCCGCGGGCCTCGCCGACCTGGCCGAGGTCGGCCTCGGGCGCACCCGCCGCAGCGTCGGCCGATGCGAGGTCGTCTGCTTCAGCCCCGAGACCCACGGCTCGTTCGCGGGGCTCAGCGACTCCCGTGCGCGCACCGTCGTCGAGGCGTGGGCGCACCGCACCGAGGCCCTCTCGGCCCTGCCCGGCGTCGAGCAGGTGTTCCCGTTCGAGAACCGCGGCCAGGCCATCGGCGTGACCCTGCACCACCCGCACGGGCAGATCTACGCCTACCCCTACGTCACGCCGCGCACCTCGGCGCTGCTGCGGAGCATCGAGGCGTACGGCCCCGACCTCTTCGCCGACCTGCTCGAGAGCGAGCGCAGCGGCCCGCGCGTCGTCCTCGCCGGCGAGCACTTCACGGCCTTCGTGCCGTTCGCCGCACGCTGGCCCATCGAGATCCACCTGCTCCCCCACCGCCACGTGCCTGACTTCGCGGGCCTGACCAGCGACGAGCGCGACGAGCTCGCGGTCATGTACAAGCGCCTCCTCACGGGCCTCGACGCCCTCTACGGCGACGAGACGCCCTACATCGGCGCCTGGCACCAAGCCCCCGTCAACGTCGGACGAGACACCGTCCGCCTGATGCTGCAGATCACCTCGCCGCGACGTGCCGAGACGAAGCTGAAGTTCCTGGCAGGCTCCGAGGCCGCGATGGGAGCCTGGGTGGGCGACCTCGTGCCCGAGGTCCAGGCCGACCGACTGAGAGAGGCGATGACGCGCTGATGAGCACCCCCACCCCCGACGCCGCAGGAGGCGCGGGTCGCGCCGCCGACACCGGCTCCGCCTCCGAGACCGCCGGTCCGGCCCGAGACTTCGGCTCGGTCTTCGACACCCCCGTCGCTGGTCGGTGGTCAGCGCCGGGACGGGCGAACCTGATCGGCGAGCACACCGACTACAACGACGGCTTCGTGCTGCCCTTCGCGATCGACCGCCGCACGGTCGTGACCGTGGGCGTCCGTGACGACCGCCTCCTGCGCGTCGCCAGCACCTTCGACGAGGGAGTCCACGAGATCTCGCTCGACGAGCTCGACCCTGCCCGCATGGACGGCTGGTCGGCCTACGTCTTCGGCATCGCCTGGGCACTGTCGGTGGCTCCGTCACGTGCCGCGTCGCCGTCGTTCGCGGCGGCCGGCGGCGACCTGTCGACCATCGACCTCTCGGCGGTGCCGGGGCTCGACCTCTTCGTCACCTCCGACGTGCCGGTCGGCGCGGGGCTGTCGTCGTCCGCCGCGCTCGAGTGCTCGGTCGCCGTCGCGATGACCGAGCTCTGGGGCCTCGACATCAACCGCGCAGCCCTCGCCGCCGTCGGCCAGCTGTCCGAGAACGAGGCCGTGGGCGCGCCCACGGGCATCATGGACCAGTCCGCGTCACTCCTCGGCCAGGCCGACTCGGCCGTGTTCCTCGACTGTCGCAGCCTCGACGCCGACGTCGTCGACCTGGGCTTCGACGCGGCCGGCCTCGAGATCCTCGTCGTCGACACGCACGTCGAGCACGCCCACGCGACGGGCGGCTACGTCGACCGCCGCACCTCGTGCGAGCGCGGCGCCGAGGCGCTCGGCGTCAGCTCGCTGCGCGACCTCGACGTCGACGACCTGACCCGCGCCTCCGACGTGCTCGACGACGAGACCTTCCGGCGCGTGCGCCACGTGGTCACCGAGAACCAGCGCGTGCTCGACACCGTGCGCACCCTCCGCACCGAGGGCGCCGTCGGCATCGGCGCGCTGCTCGACGCCTCGCACGTGTCGATGCGCGACGACTTCGAGATCTCGGTGCCCGAGCTCGACCTCGCCGTCTCGACCGCGCAGGCGGCCGGTGCCGTCGGCGCGCGCATGACCGGGGGCGGCTTCGGCGGCTCGGCGATCGCGCTCGTCCGATCGGCCGACCGCGACACCGTCGCGGCCGCCGTCACCGCGGCATTCGCCGAGGCCGGCTTCACGGCTCCGACCGTGTTCACGGTGCACCCCGCAGAGGGCGCGCGCCGCGACGCGTAGCGCGACCCGCACGCTCGACCTGGCCCGCTCGTCCCCTCTGGGGCGGGCGGGTTCGTCGTGCGCGGAGCCAGCCCGACCTGCGCACCTGTGTCAGCATCACGCCCGGCGGGCGGGTTCGTCGCGGGCGGTCGACAGCGACAGCCCGGCGGCGACGAACTCGCCCGGGTCGCGCGAGCGCAAGCGCGACCTACGCGACAAGGGACGAAGTGCGGCCGGTCCCGAGCGCACGTCGACCCTTCTCAGGCACTTCCCGTGCGCTGCGGACCGCGAGAGCCACGCGCCGCCGCCGCCGGGACCGCGACCGCGACCGCGACCGCGAAACACCCTTGGAGGGACAGAACACTGCCGGGCCCGGGCGCGTTTCGTCCCTTGGAGCGTGTTTCGCGGCGGGCGCCGGGCGCCGGGGTGCAACGCAGCTCAGGCGACGCGCTCGGCGGCCTCCACCACGTTGGCGAGCAGCATCGCGCGCGTCATGGGGCCGACTCCCCCGGGCACCGGCGACAGCGCCCCCGCGACCATGGCCACGTCAGGGTCGACGTCGCCGCGCAGCTTGTACTTGCCGGTCTCCTCGTTCAGGACGCGGGTGATGCCCACGTCGATCACGGTCGCTCCGGGCTGCACCCAGTCCGGCTTCACCAGGCCGGCCACCCCCGCGGCGGCCACGACGATGTCGGCCCTGCGCACCTCCGCGGCGACGTCGGCCGTGCGCGAGTGCGTCAGCGTGGCCGTCGCCTCCAGCCGCGTCAGCAGCAGCCCGAGGGGGCGTCCGACTGTCAGCCCCTGGCCGACGATCGTCACGTGCGCGCCGGCGATCGGCACGTCGTAGGCCCGCAGCATCGCGACGATGCCACGCGGCGTGCAGGGCAGGGGCGTGTCGATGGACCCCTTGCCCCCGGGCACGGCGAGCACGAGCTCGCCGAGGTTGACGGGGTGCAGGCCGTCGGCGTCCTTGGCGGGGTCCATCAGCTCGAGCATGGCTGTCGGGTCGATGCCCTCGGGCAGCGGCAGCTGGATGATGAAGGCCGTCACGGCCTCGTCCGCGTTCATCGTCTCGATCGCGGCGCGGATCTCGGCCTCGGAGGCCGTGTCGGGCAGGTCGATGCGGATCGACTCGATCCCCACCTCCGCGCAGTCGCGGTGCTTGCCCGCGACGTACGACAGCGAGCCGGGGTTCGCCCCGACGAGGATCGTTCCGAGCCCCGGCGCCGTGCCGCGCGCCTTGAGGGCGTCGACGCGCTCGCGCAGGTCGGCCTTGACCGTCGCCGCCAGCGCGGTGCCGTCGATCTTCACGGCACTGCCCGGCCCGGCGATCAGGGGCCGTCCCTGCGCGTCGGCCTCAGGGCCGGCCGGCGACACTGCGCCGGCCGGCTCAGAGGACGAGGAGGCGCTGGTCGCGTCGACCACGCCCGCGCTCACGCGTAGAGCGGGAACGCGTCGGTCAGCGCCTTGACCCGCGCGGCCAGCGCTGCGATGTCGGGCTCGGGCATCAGCGTCGCGGCGATGATGTCGGCGACCTCGGCGAACTCGGCGTCGGCGAAACCGCGGGTCGCGAGGGCGGACGTGCCGATGCGGACCCCGGAGGTGACCATCGGCGGGCGAGGATCCCACGGGACCGAGTTGCGGTTCACGGTGATGCCGACCTCGTGCAGGAGGTTCTCTGCCTGCTTGCCGTCGACCTCGCTGGCGCGCAGGTCGACGAGCACGAGGTGCACGTCGGTGCCCCCGGTGAGCACGTCGACGCCTGCCGCCTCGGCATCGGCCTGCATGAGGCGGGCGGCGAGGGCCTGGGCGCCGCGGATGGTGCGCTCCTGGCGGTCCTTGAACTCGGGCTCGGCCGCGAGCTTGAACGCGGTCGCCTTGGCGGCGATGACGTGCATCAGCGGGCCGCCCTGCTGCCCGGGGAACACCGCCGAGTTGAGCTTCTTGAAGAGCGGCTCGTGGTTCGAGAGGATCACGCCCGACCGAGGGCCGGCGAGGGTCTTGTGCACGGTCGACGAGACGACGTGCGCGTGCGGCACGGGCGACGGGTGCAGGCCGGCGGCGACGAGCCCGGCGAAGTGCGCCATGTCGACCCAGAGGTACGCGCCGACCTCGTCCGCGATGGCGCGGAAGGCCTCGAAGTCGAGCTGGCGGGGGTAGGCCGACCAGCCGGCGATGATCACCTTGGGCTTGTGCTCGATGGCCTGGCGGCGCACGACGTCCATGTCGATCAGGTACGTCTCGGGGTCGACCTCGTAGGCGACGGCCTTGTACATCTTGCCGCTGAAGTTGAGCTTCATGCCGTGGGTCAGGTGACCGCCGTGCGACAGCTCGAGGCCGAGGATGGTGTCGCCGATGTCGGCGAGCGCCGCCAGCACGGCGGCGTTGGCCTGGGCGCCCGAGTGGGGCTGCACGTTGGCGAAGTCGGCGCCGAAGAGCGACTTGGCACGCTCGATGGCGAGGTTCTCGGCGACGTCGACGAACTCGCAGCCGCCGTAGTAGCGGCGACCCGGGTAGCCCTCGGCGTACTTGTTGGTGAGCACGGAACCCTGCGACTCGAGCACGGCACGCGGCACGAAGTTCTCGGACGCGATCATCTCGAGGTAGTCGCGCTGACGTCCGAGCTCCTGCTCGAGGACGGCCGCGATCTCGGGGTCGACCTCGCTCAGCGGGGCGTTGAAGGTCGAGGGCAGCTTCTGGCCGGCGGAGCTGGCCTCGGCGGCGCTGGCGGTGGACTCTGACTGGATCGTCATGGCGGGTCTCTCTCTACACGGTCACGGGACGAGGGCGGCACGAGGTGCCGGTTCTTCAGGTGGTGAGGTGGCCCAGGCGTACGGCCACGTACCGTGTGTGCGTCGCTCCCCGATGGTGACCATCTGAACGCCAGTCGCGACGGGTCGATCATAACTCGGGCGGCTGGGCGGATGCGAGACTGGGACGCGCCTGCAGGCGCCGGCAGACCAGACGGTTCGTTCTGTCGGGCGAGCCGTGGCACGCTGGTGGGGTGACGCAGACCCTCGACGACACGCTCACCGGGACCGAGACCGGTGAGCGCCTCCTCGTCGCGCCCGACGTCCCCTGGGTCGTGCTCGTCTGGGACGACCCCGTCAACCTGATGTCGTACGTGAGCTGGGTGTTCCGCAGCTACTTCGGCTATGCGGCCGCCGAGTCCGAGCGCCTCATGATGCAGGTGCACACGACCGGCCGAGCCGTCGTGGCCACCGGGCCCCGCGAGGCGATGGAGCGGCACGTCGAGGCGCTGCACGACTTCGGCCTCTGGGCGACCGTCGCGAAGGCCGACGAGTGATCCCGTTCCGGCGCCGCGGCGACGACCTGCTGCTCGACCTGCCCGAGCACGAGGCGAGGCTGCTCGGCGACCTCGTCGCCCAGCTCGTGACCGTGCTCGAGAGCGGCGACGCCGACGACCCGGCCGTGGCGCGCCTCCTTCCCTCCGCCTACCCCGACGACGAGGAGGCGGCGGCCGAGTTCCGCAGGTTCACCGCCGACGACCTCACCGCCCGCAAGCTGGCCAACGCGCGACGGGTGCTCGACGACGTCGCAGCGCCGACCGCCGAGCGGCTCGACGTCGCCGGGCAGCAGTCGTGGCTGCGGACGCTGACCGACCTGCGGCTCGTGCTCGGCAGCCGCCTCGGCGTCACGGCAGACGGCCCGTCACCGAGCGACGACCCGCACGTGGTCGTCATGCACGACGTGTTCGACTGGCTCGGCTACCTGCAGGAGAGCCTGGTGCAGACGCTGGGCTGAGCCCTTCGCGGAGGGTGGTGCGAGACCCGATCCGCCCTGGGCTGCGACCGGTCCTGTGAGCGGCTAGCGCCCCTCCTTCGGGAACACCACCCAGAGCACGAGGTACAGCAGCACCTGCGGGCCGGGCAGCAGCAGCGACAGCACGAACAGCAGCCGCAACAGGAACGGGCTGAGGCCGAAGCGGTTCGCGAGTGCGGCGCAGACTCCGGCGATCACCTTGCCGCGGCGGGGACGAGTGAGGGTAGCCATGGCCCCACCCTGCCAGCCCGGGCTCGCCGCGGGCTGGGCTCGCCGCGGGCCTCCGTCGAGGGCGGGTGTTCCGGGCTGAGGGCGGGTCGCTGGCTGCCCGCCCTCGAGCCGGAACACCCGCCCTCGACGAACGAGGAGGTGCGGCACACGAGCGCAGGAGGAGCACCACTGCCAGGATCGAGGCGCCGAGGACGTCACCCGCGGCGGACGACTAGGGGGAATTCGTGGGGAGCACGCCGGACCAGCATCAGCCACCGATGCCGCACGATCGGCAGGAGGAGTGGCACCGGGAGCCTCGCGCGCAGCCGCCGGCCGACGTGCTCCGCCGGCTTGCTCCGTCGCCGCCGCTCGCGCCGCCCTCGGTCGACCGGCTGGTGCTCGCCGTCGCCGCGCTGCCCGTCGGCGTGGCCGCATCCCTCTTCGGCGGCGTCACGCCCGGCCTCGTCATCTTCTGGGCGGTGGTCGCCGTGTTCGCCGGCGTGGTGACCGGCAGCCGTCCGCACCGCCCCGACGCCGTGCGTCTCTCGATCACGGTCGGCGTGCTGCTCGTCGTGCCGACCGTCTCGCCTGGCCTGCCTGAGGCGTGGAACGTGCTCACCACCTCCGCCGGGGTGTTCTGCGGCGCGACGCTCGGCAGCGTGCTGCGCGCGCGGGCCGACGCCCGCGCCGTCCGCGAGCTCCCTCCGCCGACCCGGCCTGAGGACGTGCCGGGCCGGACCGTGCTCCGTCTCGAGACGGACCGCCTCCGGTGGGAGGTGGTCGACCCGTCCCGGCGGATGCTCGAGAAGGCCGTCCGGAGGCTCCGCGACCAGCAGGCCCACCAGGTGGAACTGCGGCGAGGGCCGGCGGGCATGTTCCTCCTGCGGGAGCGCGCCACGCCGTACTTCGCGCTGCAGGCGGACGACGCGGCGGAGGGGCAGTGGCACGAGACCCTGGACACGGAGACCGAGCCCGTCGAGGGGCAGCCCCACCCGCGCCTCCTCGGGGCTCGTGAGCTACGACGGCGCTCGCTGGCGGCGGCCGTGCACTTCGCGGAGACGGGCGAGCGGACGCCCGAGCTGCCGTGGGGCCCCGTGCGCCCGCGCTGAGCCGAGCCGAACTGGTCGAGGGCGGGTGTTCCGGGCCGAGGGCGGGTCGCTGGCTACCGCCCTCGACGTGGAAGACCCGACTTCGGCCGGATTCAGGAAGTCGGGCGGCGTCGTTCCTGCACGGTGCACCGTTCAGGACTCGTCATCCCCCCGGTGCGCGGATCAGGACAGATCTTCCTGAATGAGGAGGGGAGGAGGCGGCACACGCGATCGCCGGGGCGACGGCGGGCTGGGAAGATGGCCCGATGAGCGCTTCACTCGTGGCCAAGGGCCTGGCCGGCGGCCACGGGCACCGCACCCTCTTCGACGACCTCGACCTGACCGTCGCCCCGGGCGACGTCGTGGGCGTGGTGGGCGTGAACGGGGCCGGCAAGTCGACGTTGCTGCGCCTCCTCGCGGGGGTGGACGAGCCGCAGGGCGGCAGCGTCACGCTGAGCCCCGGCGACGCCTTCGTCGGCTGGCTGCCGCAGGAGCACGAGCGCGTGCCCGGCGAGACCGTCGCCGGCTACATCGGCCGCCGCACCGGCTGTACGCAGGCCGCCGCCGAGATGGACGCCGCCGCCGCGGCCCTCGGCGAGGTCGACGCGCCCCCGCGCGCCGACGGGCTCGACCCCGCCGACGTCTACTCGACGGCGCTCGAGCGCTGGCTCGCGAGCGGTGCGGCCGACCTCGACGACCGCCTCCCGCAGGTGCTGGCCGAGCTCGGCCTGGCGACGGCGACCGGCGAGCCCGGCACGGCCGCCGTCGGCCCCGACAGCCCCATGACCTCGCTCAGCGGCGGCCAGGCGGCGAGGGTCGGCCTCGCCGCCCTGCTGCTCAGCCGCTTCGACGTCGCCCTGCTCGACGAGCCCACGAACGACCTCGACCTCGACGGCCTCGAGCGGCTCGAGCGCTTCGTGCAGGGCCAGCGCGGCGGCGTCGTGCTGGTCAGCCACGACCGCGAGTTCCTCGCGCGCTGCGTCACGAAGGTGCTCGAGCTCGACCTCGCCCAGTCGTCGAACCGCGTGTTCGGCGGCGGCTACGACTCCTACCTCGAGGAGCGCGAGACGGCCAGGCGTCACGCCCGCGAGGCCTACGACGAGTTCGCGGACAAGAAGGCCGACCTCGTCGGCCGAGCCCGCACGCAGCGCGAGTGGTCGAGCCAGGGCGTCCGCAACGCGATGAAGAAGGCTCCCGACAACGACAAGATCCGCCGCAAGGCGTCGGCCGAGTCGAGCGAGAAGCAGGGCCAGAAGGTCCGCCAGATGGAGAGCCGCATCGCCCGCATGGAGGAGGTCGACGAGCCCCGCAAGGAATGGCAGCTCGAGTTCACCATCGGCTCGGCACCGCGGTCGAGCGCCGTCGTCGCGACGCTCAGCGGCGCGGTGTTCCGCCAGGGCGAGCCGGGCGACGAGTTCGTGCTCGGTCCCGTCTCGCTGCAGGTCGACGGCGGCGACCGCATCGGCATCACCGGCCCGAACGGCGCGGGCAAGTCCACGCTGCTGCGCGGCCTGCTGGGGCGCCAGGCCCCGAGCGAAGGAGGCGCCAGCCAGGGCGCGAGCATCGCCGTCGGCGAGATCGACCAGGCCCGCGCACTGCTCGCGGGCGCCGTGCCCCTGGCCGACGCCTTCGAGGCGCTCGTGCCCGAGCTGCCCCAGGCCGAGGTGCGCACCCTGCTCGCCAAATTCGGGCTGAAGGCCGACCACGTCTCGCGCCCCGTCGACGAGCTGTCGCCCGGTGAGCGCACCCGCGCCGGCCTCGCCCTGCTGCAGGCGCGTGGCGTCAACGTGCTCGTGCTCGACGAGCCCACCAACCACCTCGACCTCGCCGCGATCGAGCAGCTCGAGCAGGCGCTCGAGTCGTACGAGGGCACCCTGCTGCTGGTCACGCACGACCGCCGGATGCTGCAGACCGTGCGGCTCGACCGTCAGTGGCGCGTCGAGGGCGGCCGGGTGACGGAGTCGTGACCCGCGCCTCCTCGACGTCGCCCCTGTCGCGGCGCGGCCTCCCCGTCGCCGGGCTGCTCGCGGTCGCCCTGCTGCTGACGGGCTGCACCGGCGGCGGGCCAGGACCTGACGACGGGTCGACGCCCACCTCGACGGGCGGCGCCGCGACGTCTCCCGACGGGGGCACCGGCACGAGCACCGGGTCGGACGACGCCTGGGCCGCCTGGGACGCCGCCCTCGCCGACGTCGACGGGTCGCCCGCCCGGTGGCTCGCGGTCGGCGACTCCCTCACGGAGGGGCAGGGCGCCTCCTCGGTCGGCTCCCGCTGGATCGACCTGACCCGCGACGCGCTGCGTGCGGCCCACCCTGTGGACGGGGTCCCGGGCGGAGTCGGCTACCGTCCGGCGGTCTTCGCGACCTACGGCCCCGACTCCCCCTGGGGCGACTGGGCGACCGACCGGCAGGGCGGCGTCGACCTCGACGGCACCTCGCCCGCGCTCGGCTTCCGCAGCCTCGAGCTCGAGCCCGGCGCCGAGGTGACCTGGCCGGTGACGGGCACCGACGTCGACCTCTGGTGGGCAGGAGGCGGCGGCTCGTTCACCTGGGACGTCGACGGCACCCGGCAGGGCAGGGTCGACACGGGCGACTCGGCCGCGTCGTCGTCGGTGACGCCCGTCGAGGGACTCGACGCCGGGCCGCACACCGTCACGGTGACGGCGGCGAGCGACGAGCGCTCCGACGAGCCGGTCGTGCTGCACGGCCTCGCGACCTTCGACGGCGACCGGGACCGCGGCGTGACCCTGTACGACTCCGCACGGTCGGGCGCCACGACCGGCACCTTCACCGACGACCTGGCGGGCTGGCTCGAGGCGGTGGCCGCGGCCGAGCCCGACGTCGTCACGATCACGCTCGGCGCCAACGACCTGCGCGGCAGCAGCCCCGAGGAGTTCGCGGACGGCTACCGCGACGTCGTCGAGGGCCTGCAGGCGCTGGACGCGGCTCCCTCGATCGTGGTCGTGGACGAGTTCCCCGTCGCGGCCGGGCTGGCCGACACCGGGCAGGCGCCGATCGCCGACTACGCCGCCGCGCTCGACGAGGTCGTCGACGAGACCGGCGTCGTGTCGGTGTCGCTCGGCGACGCACTCGCCAGCACGGGCGTCACGGACCTGCGCACCCTGCTGTCGTCGGACGGGCTGCACCCGAACGACGCCGGCCAGCGCACGATCGCCGGTTTCATGACGGGCGTGCTCGCGCGCTGACCGTGCTGGCCGTCAGGCGCTAGTTGATCAGCGAGAACGCGGCGTCGAGGGCCTGGTCGGCGTCCAGCGAGGTCTCGGTCGTCGCCGTCGCGGTGACGTTGAACAGGCCGTGCGTCGTGATGACCGTGCCCCCGTTCACGAGGATGCCCGTGCTCTCGCCGGTCTGCGTGAAGGCCCTGCCGTCGAGGTCCGCGGCACGGCTGTCGTCGACAGCCGTGACGCCCTCGGTCGCGGCGACGGTGTCGGCCTGCTCGGCGATGGTGTCGGCGTCGAACTCCTGCACCTGGGCGACCGCGATGACCGCCTGCACGGCGCTCGCGTCCGTGGTGTCCTCGGTCGACGAGGCCCACGAGCACTGGAACCCCTCGTCGGTGGCGGTGCTCTCGTCACGGAGCTCGAGGCCCTCGACGGCCGAGCCGAGCGTCTCGCCCACGGCCTCGCACGAGTCGAAGGCGACCATGGTGCCGGGCTCGCCGTCACCCGTCGCGTTCGTCGCGCCCTGGCTCGCCTCGTCGTCGGGGTCGCCGCCGCCCGTGCAGCCGGTCAGGAGCAACGCGAGCGCCAGCGCACCGGAGGCGGCGGTCGCCACGGCCCTGCGCGAGCGCGTCGTCGAGATGGTCGGTGTCATGGGTGTCTCCCCCGGGGACTCGCCGCCGGCTCCCTGCGCCGACGGGTCGTGCCACCCTATCGACGGCCTCCGACAGCTGCTCCGGGGACCGGACCGCACCTCCTCGTGCCCGCCCTGGGCCGCCCTGGGCGCCCTGCCCACGACGCTGCTCTGGCCGCTGGGCGCAGGCCCGGAGGCGTGTGCGCCTGCTCACGCGCCCTCACGGCGACCAGCGGGTACCGTCGAGCGTCCACCGACGATACGGAGTCACCCATGGCCTCGCTGCTCCGCAGGCTCGCGCCCCTGCTCATCCCCATCATCATCCGCAAGTTCCAGAACCGGAAGGGCGGCGGAGGCGGCCAGACCGGCTCCGGCACCGGTCGCCGCCGCTAGGCGCGCACTCGCGTCGGCGACGTCCGCAGGTCGCCGCCGCACCATGAACCCCGTTCCGAACCATGAACCGCGAACATTCGCAGTTCATGGTTCGGAACGGGGTTCTTCGTGCTCGGCGACGTCACGCGCGGTCCGCTGCGCGCGGGCCGCCGCCGCGAACTAGCGGCGCGCGCGGGCGACCAGCACGCGGTCGGTGACGACGACGGCCACGAGCACCACGGCGGCGATCCCGACGTAGAGCAGCGGCAGCGTGTCGAGCCCCGACCCGTCGAGCACGAGGGCGCCGATCAGCGCGCCTCCGCCGATGCCGGTGTTGAACGCGGTCGTGTAGAAGGCACTGGCGATGTCGCGGTGCTCCTCGGGGCTGACCTGCAGCATCTTCGTCTGGAACAGGGGCGGCAGGGCGCCGAACGTCACGCCCCAGATCACGAAGGCCACCAAGGAGGGGCCCGGCTGCCCCTCGAGCAGCACCAGTGCCAGCACGGACACCACCACGATGCCCACCCCGACCGGGATGCTGACCCGCGGCCGCTTGCCGAGGAACCAGCCGACCATCAGCAGCCCCACGCCGCCGGCGATGCCGAAGGCGAAGAGCGCGACGCTGAGGCTCGACTCCGCGATGCCCGTCGAGCGCAGCAGGTACGGCGCGATGTAGGTGAAGAACGAGTAGTGGCCGACCATGAACACGGCCGTGATCAGGCAGCTGAAGACGATGCCCATGACCGAGGGCGGCGGCAGGTGCCGCGACGCGGTCGGGGTCGAGCCCGTGAGCGTCGGGACGCTGCCCGTCGCGGTCGAGGCGGCCAGCGCCTCCTCGGAGTCGCCCGCAGGCCGGGCCGTGTGCGTCGACGGGACCGGCGGCAGCAGCCGCCACACCAGCAGCGCGCCGAGTGCCATCGCCCCGGCGAGGATGCCGAACGCGGCACGCCAGCCGAGCGCCTGGCCGAGCGCCGTGCCGAGCGGCACGCCGAGCACGAACGCGAGGGTGCCACCGCTCATCGCGACGGCGAGCGCACGCCCGACCTGCTCCCGCGGCACGAGGTGCGCGGCGTACGCGCCGCCGATCGCCCAGAACATGCCGTGCGCCAGCCCGCCGAGGATCCGCGTCGCGACGACGAGCTCGTAGGTCGGCGCGATCGCCGTCAGCGCCGCGCTGATCGCCAGCACCGTGATGAGGCCGACCACGATGAGGTGGCGGGGCAGCTTGCGGGTCAGGTGCGTCAGCCCGGTGCTGGTGAGCACCACGGTGAACGCGAACACGCTGACGAGCAGGCCGATGCTCGACTCGCTCACGCCGAGCTCGCCGCTCATCTCGGGCAGCAGGCCCGTGGGCAGCATCTCGCCGGAGATGCTGAGGAACGTCGCCACGGCGAGCGCGAGCAGCCCGGCGAGGGGGAACTTCGCGGGGGTGGAGGGGCGACCCGTCGAGGAGGCGCGGGTCGCGGGAGAAGAAGAGGTCGAGGTCGTCGAGGGACGACCCTGGGCAGCAGGTGTCATGGGAGGGTCTCGGTCAGTCGGCGGGCGCCGTTCCCTCGACCCGAGGTGCCGTGGCTCCCGTGGCGCTGATGCAGTTCAGCGGCGCTGGGGGCCGGCTCGGCGGGGAGGATGGTGATCCCGACTGCGCGCTGTCGTGCACGCCCGGGGCCGCACGTGACGCGCGACCGTCGTTGATCCTACCGGCCGCCCTCGGACGGCGCCAGAGCCCCCTCCGCACCCGGCCGGTCGGCACCTGGCCTGTCGAGGTGCGCCCGGTCGAAGCGCACGCCCACCGGCTTCGAGCGCTGCGCCAGCAGCACGAGCACGACGAACGACAGCACCGGCACCAGCACGGCGCCGAGCGCCCACCACGCGGAGTGGTCCGCGTCGTGGAGCCGCCGGATCGCGAGGGCGACCATCGGCGCGAGGGTGAGGAGCGACCACACCGTCCAGATCACGACGGAGGCGCCGCCCGCCGGGGCGCCGGAGGTGTCGTTCCACGAGAACAGCGGCACCGTGCCGAGGAGCCCCGGGCCGAAGGGGCCTGATGGCAGCTGGAGGTCACGGGTCCGGCCCTGCAGGAGCGGCACGGCGAGCAGCAGCACGGCCGCGACGACGGTCTGCAGCAGCCACGTCCACCAGAACTCCGAGCGGCTGGCTCGCCCCGTGGTGGTCAGCCGGGTGACGGCCCGGGCGCAGGCGATCCAGGGCCTCGCGCCGAGGACGGGGCCGGTGACGGTCAGCGAGTCGGGCAGTCGGATGCGCGCGCCTCCTCGAGTCGGACGGCCGTGGCCGTCGTGGTCGTGCGGCGGCCCGGTCGGCGCCGTCGCCCACTCGACGCTACCGAGAGCAGACCGCTCTGTCGAGGGCGACCGTCGGACGGCACCCTGCACGGCCGTGTCACGACGCGTTAGCGACGAACCTCCGCGGAAGATCGCGTCGGTTCGTCGCCATCGCGTCGGTTCGTCAGCCACGCGTCAGCCGCGAGGCGCAGCATGGCGGGGTGAGCACGCCCGACGAGAAGACCTGCCGCTCGTGCGGCCGCCGCATCGAGTGGCGCAAGAAGTGGGAGTCGAACTGGGACGAGGTCGCGTACTGCAGCGACGCCTGCCGCCGCCGCAAGGTCACGGCGCTCGACCGCCAGCTCGAGGAGCGCATCCGCGAGCTCCTGGCCGCCCGCGCCGCGACGTCGACGATCTGCCCGTCCGACGTCGCCCGGTCGATCGCCCCCGACGACGAGGCCGCCTGGCGCGACCTGATGGAGCCCGTCCGACGGGCCGCCCGACGACTCGTCGCCGCCGGCGAGGTCGACATCACGCAGGGCGGCTCGGTGGTCGACCCGTCGACCGCGAAGGGCCCGATCCGCATCCGCCGACGTCGCGCAGGAGGCGGTCGGTGAGCTCACGGGACGACGACCGCCGGTTCCCCCGTCGCGTCTACGGCACGGGGCAGGAGCCCGACGTCCGGTTCAGCCTCGCCAACGAGCGCACGTTCCTCGCCTGGGTGCGCACCTCGCTCGCCCTCGTGGCGGGCGGCGTCGCCCTCGAGGCGCTCGGCCTCGGCCTGCAGCCGGGGCTGCGGCTCGCGGCGTCGCTCGTGCTGATCGTCGCAGGGATCGCCGCCCCCGTGCAGGCGTGGGTCGGCTGGGCCCGCACCGAACGTGCCCTGCGGGCCGACCGGCCGCTGCCGTCGGCGCCGCTGGCGCTGCCGCTCGGCGTCGCGGTCGCGGTCGCCGGGGTGCTCGTGCTGCTCGGGGTCGTGCTGGCGTGAGCGACGTGCGGGCATGAGCGACGCACCGAACGTGCCCGACGGACCGTGGGACCAGGGCCTGCAGCCCGAGCGCACCGCGCTCGCCTGGCGCCGCACCGGCCTGGCGCTCACCGTCGGGTCGCTGATCGGGCTGCGGGTGCTGCCGCCCCTGCTCGGCCCGGCGGCGTACGTGCTGGCCGGGCTCGGGGTGGTCGCGTCGCTCGCCGTGCTCGCGGCGGCACACCGGCGGTACCGACGGGTGCACCGCCTCCTGCTGGCCGCCGCCCGTGACGCCAGGGGCCCCGACGACGACGACCGCGACGACGGCCGTCGGGACACGGCCAGCTCGCCCGACAGGGTGCCGACGACCGGGGGCGCGCTGCCCGCAGCGACCGCCGTTCTCGCGCTGGCGGCCGGCCTCGGCGCGCTCGTCGTGGCGCTCGGGGCCGGGACCCGCTGACCGGACGCGACCGCCGCCTCCTGCGGTCGCCGTGTCGCATCGGGTCCCGAGCGTCGCGTCACGCCGCGACGGGACGTGACGCTCAGGACGTGATGCGACAGCCGGGGATCAGCCGGCGCGGCGGACGTCGTGCAGGTGGTGCAGCGGGTCGTGCACGAAGTACAGGCCGAGCGTCTCGACCGTGAACGCGGCACCGTCGCTGCGGAGCCCGGTGCGGTGCACCTGGTCGGCGGGCACCTCCTCGAAGCGGCGGGCGACGACCTCGGCGGCGGCGAGCAGCTGCTCGGCGACGACTGCGGGGTCCTGCCCGGCGTAGTCGTCGTCGAGCGCCGTGGTGTCCTGGTCCCAGTTCGCGAAGGCGGGGGCGTCCTCGCCGAGCATGCGCAGGAGGCGGCCGTCGAAGACCCGGAACACGTCTCGCACGTGCGCGCCGTACTCGAGCGGCGACCAGGTCGCGTCGTCGGGGCGCACGCGCACGTCGTCGCGGGCGAGCTCGGCGGGCCACGCGGCGGCGTTCGTGCGGACCAGCCCGGGGACGTCGCGCAGCTCCACCTCCGCGGCGTCGTAGCCGCACTCGCTGCAGGGCTCGTCGAGCACCCAGGTCCAGTTCTTCGTGTCGGGGACGATCGGCATCCCCCGACCGTAGCCACCCGCCGAGGAGGCGCGCGACGGAGATCCTGCCGACCTGCGTCGAGCGAGCGCCACGGTGGGACGGGACGGGCGGGCGAGCGCAGGAGGCCGGCCGGCTCGACCGTGTCGGCGGCCTGTCCTAGGATCGCCCGAGGGGGGAAGATGACGAACGATCAGACACCGGGGCCGCACGACGACGACGTCCAGGGTGACGCCGCGGGGCGCGACGAGCGCGACGGCACGGGGAACGACGCCGAGGTGCCGGCGCGGCCGACGACTCGGCCGACCGAGGTGCAGCCCGCGGCCGCTCCTGCGGACGACGAACCGTCGTCCTCGACGAGCGCGAGCCCAGGCGCGGGCCCGCGCCTGGTGCCGTGGACGCACCGCCCCACGACGTCCGAGGGCGCAGCCGGGTCGACCGCCGCCTCCTCGGGGCACGCTGGCGCGACCGGTGCAGGCACCGGTACTGGTGCTGGTGCTGCAGCCGCGACTGCCGACGCAGGCGACGACGACGACGAGCCCGAGCGGCGCCGGATGCGCCCCGCGGTGGTCCTGGCCGTCGTGGGCGGAGCTGCGGTGGTCGCCGTGGTGCTCGGCACGGTCCTCGCCTTCACCGACGGCAGCCCCCTGGCGTCAGGAGCCCCGGCGACGACGACCGAGCCTGCCTCCACCACCTCGACGAGCGCACGTCCGAGCACCCCGACCGTCAGCGCCACACCCACTCCGACGGCGACGCCGTCCGAGACGCCTCGCGCCGCGACGCCTCCCCCGCAGGAGGCGGTCGAGGCGCCGTACGTCACCTCGGTCGCGGCGGGGACGGTCGTCGCCGAGGCCGACGTCCGGTCGCCCAAGGGCAGCATCTCGTTCCACTACCGGGTCGTGGCGGTCGGCGACGGCACCTTCTCGACCGAGTGGTCGGGCTACACCTCGACCCTTCCGGTCACGGTGCAGGCCGCGTTCTTCGAGATCGCGCCCTCCGTCGGCGACGGCCTGACCTCGTCCGGCGACGGCGTCGCGCTGCTCGGCGGGGCCACCACCTCGCCGACGTCGGGCTCGGCTCTCCTGCCGATCGGCCAGCCCTCGTACCTCGGCACCCTGGTCGTGTCGACGGCGGAGGCATCGGCCGACGTGCCCGTCGAGATCGCCACCGGCAAGGTGCTCGCCGTGGCCCCGGTGCGCTGGTCCGTTCCCGCCAAGTCGACCAACATCGCCCCGGCCGACTCGGGCGTCGCGACGTTCGCGGAGGGGACGGTCACCGCGACCACGCCGAGCGGCGCGCCGAAGCGCTACCTCGTGGCCCCCGGCGACCTGACCGACGTGGTCGCCCAGCGGTTCGGCATCTCCGTCGCGGCGCTCATCTACCTCAACCAGGGCCTGCAGGTGCTCGACGCCGAGCAGCACCTCTACGAGGGCACGACGCTGCTGCTCGACCCGGACAGCCTCTAGGGGGCTGGCCGGCCGAGTGGTCAGTTCGGGTCCTCCCGAGGCCCGTCGGCGACCGGAACCGACCACTCGACGGGCACGAGCACGGGTCCGGGCCCAGCACGTCCGGTCAGGACGGCGTAGGCAGGGCCCCCAGCACGATCGCGGCAGCGCGGGCGACGAGCGCGTCGTCGTAGCGGGCGGCGGGGTCGTTCCGCGTCGTGAGCACGGTGACCACGACCGGCGCCCGGCCGGGAGGGGTGACCACCGCGACGTCGTTGCGGATGCCGCCAGCGCCTCCTGACTTGTCGGCCACCACCCAGCCGTCGGGCGCACCGGCGCGGATCAGGGTGTCGCCGGTCGCGTTGCCGCTCATCCAGTCGAGCAGCAGCGCCCGGTCCGAGTCGTCGAGCCAGCCGCCGTCGAGCAGCGCCACGAGGTCGGCGGCGAAGGCGGCGGGCGTGCTCGTGTCGTCGGTGCTGCCGGGCTCGATCGTGTTGAGCTCGGGCTCCCGGTCGACGACCTCGGTGGTCGTGTCGCCGAGGTCCTGCAGCCCCTGGTCGAGGCCGGCCGGCCCGCCGATCCGGTCGAGGACGACGTTCAGCGCCGTGTTGTCGCTCTGCCGCACGGCCGCCTCGGCGAGCTGCGAGAGAGGCAGGCCGTCGGCGACGTGCTCGCTCGTCAGGGGCGAGTAGCCGGCCGCCTCGACGTCGGCCGCGGTCCAGGTGACGACCTCGTCGCGCTGGTCGACGGGGACGTCGTGCAGGAACTGGGCGGCCGCGAGGGCCTTCAGCGACGAGGCGTAGCCGAAGCGCTCGTCGGCGCGGTGCGAGACCGTCGCGCCGTTGCCCGTGTCGACGACGCTGATGCCGACGCGTGCGTCGAACTCGGCCTCGAGCGCGGCGAGGTCGTCGGCGACGTCCCCGGAGACGTCGACGGCCGTGGGCGTCGCCGTCGACGACGGGCCGGGCGTCGTCATCGGGGGCCCGGACACGCCGTCGGACGGCACGGTCGGCTGGCTGCAGCCGCTGACGACGGCGCCGACGAGCACGGCCGTGGCCAGCGCCGCCGTGGTCGTGACGACGTGGTTCCGGGTACGGGTGGTTGTCCTGGTCCTCATGGGGCTCCTCCTGATGTGCCCTCCGCCCCGACCGCGGTCGCGACCGGGCGGAGACGACTCGGACAGCTTGGCCGCCGACTCGTCCGCTCGACGGCGGACGACACGAGGAGGCGCGGAGTTCGTCCCCGAGGACGACCCCCTCTCCGACCTCAGACCGGCTGCAGGGCCTCGTGCTCGCCCTCGGGCAGCTCGACGCCGATCTCGTCGCCGGGGGCGACCCGCCCGCCGACGCGCACCACGGCCATGACGCCGGCCTTGCGCACGACACGGCCGTCGTCGGCCTTGGCGACGAGCTCGCGCATCAGCCCGGCCTCGAGCCCGTCGATCTGGACGCACGGGTTGCGCAGCCCGGTGACCTCGACGACGGCGTCGGACCCGAGCCGCAGCCCCGTGCCGCGCGGCAGCCCGAGCAGGTCGACCCCGCGCGTCGTCACGTTCTCGCCGAGCTCGCCGGGGGCGACCTCGAAGCCGGAGCCGCCCACCTCGTCGAACAGCTCGGCGTGGACGAGGTGCACCTGGCGCAGGTTCGGCTGCGAGGGGTCGCGGACGACCCGCGACCGGTGCTGCACGGTGGCGCCGGCGTGGGCGTCGCCCTCGACGCCGAGCCCGGCGACCAGCACGATCTCGTCGACCACCGGCTTCGAGAACCGGTGCTCGGGATCGCGGCTGACGGAGACGACGGAGGCGGAGGTCATGTCCCCATCATGCGTCGTGACGGGCGCCGGGTCGAGGGGGCGCCTCCTGGTGTCGGTGGCGCGTCGTAGCGTCACGGCATGGCCGAGCCGATCGAGAGCTGGTGGGCCCGCCGTCAGCGGTCCCGCGCCGCCGAGGTGCCCTACGCGCCCGGCGCCTACCGCGACGCGTGGGCGCGCTACCCCGTGCTCGTGCGGCAGTACCGGCCAGAACACAACCGGGGGCTGTTGCTCAGCCAGGTGCCTCCCGCGGCCGACGTCTGGCTGACCTGGCTCTGCGACGTCGGGCACCTCTTCGTCGCGACTCCCGACGAGCAGCGGCACCGGCCGGGGCGCGAGCGACGGCGCTCGTCGTGGTGCCCGACCTGCGCCGAGCTCGCGTCGCCCAGGCGGCTGCCCGCCGTCCCGATGGATCCCGCGCCGAAGCGTCCACGTGAGGTCGCCGCTCCGCGGCCCGGACCGGTCGTCGACGGCGGCGAACGAGCTGCCCTGCTGCGACGCGTCGGGATGTCGTCGCCTTCCGCGCCGCCGGCCCCGCGGGCACCCCGCACAGCCCGTGCCCCGAGGAGGCGCGACCAGGTCTGCGACCGCACCCCCGACCTGCCGGTCGGCGAGGCGTTCTCGAGTGCGTGCGCACCGCCTCCTGCGTCCGCCGTCGAGGAGCAGCTGCGAGCCGACCTCTCCGCAGCCATCACGTTCACCGCGGGCGTCAACGCGGTGCGCCTCGCGCGGCCGTTCTTCGAGCACGTCGAGGCGTGGCCCGACGTGCTGCTGCCCGAGCTGCGCGTCGCGGTCGAGTACGACTCCACGGGCCGACACGGGCTCGAGCACGTCGGCCACCGCGAGGAGGCGGACCGCCGCAAGGACCGTGCGCTCCGCTCCGCAGGGTGGGAGGTCGTCCGCGTCCGCACCGGCGGCCTCGAGGCGCTCGGCCCGCACGACCTGGTCGTCCCCGGGCTGACGCGGAGCACGGTGCCGCAGCTGCTCGACGTGTTCCGCACGGTGCGCGGCGACCTCTACGTCGACGCCTGGCTGCGCTGAGCGGTGCCCGCGCCCGCGGCTGCACCTGCGGCGGCGGCGGCTGCCGTCAGCCGCGGAGCGCGAGGGCCTCGCTGCGCCAGCGGTCGTACGTGTGCCACGGGTCGTCCGAGCCGGCCCGGAGCGACGCCGCGTGCGCGAGGAGCTCGGGCGCGGCCGCGAACCACTCCGTGCGGGCGAAGCGGTGCTCGGCGAACTGCACGTGGCGGCGGTGCTCGACGAGCCGGTCGCCCCGTTCGAACGCGAGCAGGTCGTCGTGCCAGATGCGGGCCAGCCGACGGCGCGGGTCGGACGAGGTGCCGATCTTGACCCGGTCGTCGAAGCGGAGGTAGTAGACGACGTCGACCCGCGGCGGCGGGAGCTCGCCGTCAGGCGAGTCGCCGTGCCGCCACTCGCAGACCGCGCAGAGCCAGCCCGACGGCCAGTGCACCCCGAGACGCGAGCCGCAGGCGACGCACGGCGACGGCAGCAGGTCGGTGAGGCCGTGCTCGCGCTCCGACCAGTCCGCAGCGGCGTCGAGGTGCCGCGCGCACAGCCGGACCGGCGCATCGGACGCGACCGGACGACCGCAGTCGCCCGCGAGGCAGACGAAGGAGGCGCCTCCTGCGTTCGTCGACCTGCTCACGTCGTCACCGTAGGTCCCGCCCCCGACATCGGGGCTGGTCGCCGACGTGTCGCCGCGGGTCGCCGACGTCGCGGCTCAGTCCCGCGTGTGCGCCTCGCCCCCGCCGGGACGCACCTTCGCGGTGTCCGCGACGTCGATGCGGGTCACTCCGTCGGCCCGCTCCTCGGTGGTGATGCGGGGGGCGGCGTCGGTCTCGTCCGACTTCGGCGCACGCGTCAGCTGGTCGTGCCGCTTCTCGTCGGCCGTCATGCCCGTGGGGTCGTCGTGGCCGGTGGGGTCGTCGTGCTCGGTCGCGTCGCTGCTCATGCGGACGAGGCTACGCCGCCGCCGCATCGGGTTCCGAGCATCCCGTCGCGCTGCGACGAGACGCGGCGCTCGCGACCTGATGCGACACGACGCGCGCACCTCGCCCGCAGCTCACCCGCACCCACCCGGCGGCCGCCGTGCCCCCCGAACGCGGGCCGTCCACACTAGGACCGTGACCGACGACGACCACCGCCCCGCGTCCGCCCCGCCCGCACCCACGCCTGCCGGTGTGACGGCGGAGCAGACCCTCCGCACCGAGCCTCACGGCCCGCGCCCCGACCACGTGGGCGTCGTCGCCTTCGTGCTCGCCGTGCTCGTCACGACGGGCGTCCAGATCGGCGGCACCGTCCTGCTGGTCGTCCTGGGGCGGGGCGACGGCATCGGCTCCCTCCTCGTCGCGTGCCTCGGCCTCCTCCTCCTCGCCGTGCCGCCCCTCGTGCTCGGCGCCGTGCTCGCCGCGTGGGACCTGTCGACCACGGACGACGGACAGCGGCGACACCGCAGGTTCCTCTGGTCGGTCCTCGGCGCCCAGGTGGTCGGAGCCGGCCTGGTGGTGGGATCCGCGACGGCGACGGGGTCGCCTGTCTGGCTCGTCGCCTCCTTGATCGCGATCGGTGCCGTCCTCATGGTCGTCGCACTCGTGGCGGGTCCCGCCCTCGGCGAGCGCGCCCGCCGACGAGCTGGCGAACTGGACGGCCCGTCGACCTGGAGCAGCGTGGCTCCGGCCGAGATCCGGCGCGCCGGCCGGACGGTGGCGCTCACGTTCGCACTGACTTTCGTGCCGGTCGCGGTGGGCCTGTCGTTCGTGCCGACGGACGACGACGACACCACCTTCCTGCTCGTCGCGGCCGGCCTCGCTTTCATCGCCGCCTCCGTGGCCTGCGTCGTCATCTCGCTGAGGATGCAGCGCCAGTTCGTCGCCCTGCTCGGACGCGACCAGGACAGGGCACGGCGGATCGGACGCGCTGTGCTGAGCCGTCGCGCCGTCGACCTGAGCCCCGACGAGGAGCGGCTGTCCGCGCAGTGGGCCTCGCTGAGCGCCGTGACGCTGCCCGTGCAGTTCGCACAGACGGAGCTCCTCTTCGCCGGCCTCGTCAGCCAGCAGCTGGTCCAGGCCCTCGGCGACGACGACGGCTTCTCGACCTTCGCCCGCGTCCTGGTCGTCGTGATGGCGATCGGGATGATCGCGTTCGTCCCCGTGTTCCTCGTCCGCATCCGTCGCGTGCGCCGATGGGCAGCCGCGCGGGCGAACCTGCTCGTGCCCGCTGGCCCCGCTGATCCCGCCGCACCGACCCGCCCTGCAGTCGGCGAGCACCCGTGACCGGGCTGCGCACGGAGCCGTTCCCCACTCGTCGGGACCTAGGCCGCCGCGGCTGGGACGAATGGCGGACCGGCGTCGGGCAGCTCCTCACGCCGCGTCGAAGTCTCGTGCTCGCTGCGGCGGCGCTCGTCGTCGGCTCGGCGGCCGCCCTGGGGATCGACCGCCTCCTCTCGGGCGTCGACCCGCTCGGCTGGTCGGGCGCGGTCAGGGCGGTCGCGGCGCTCAGCTTCGCCTCGATGGCCGTCGCCTTCGTCGTCCCGGTGGCCGTCGGCCTCTGGCTGCGACGTGAGCGTCGGTCGCTGGCGCCGGTGTCGTGGCGGGACGACCGGCTCGTCGTCGACTACTCGAGCGAGGGCGCGCCGGAGCTTTCCGCGACCCTGGCCCCGCGCCTCCTCGCCTCGGCCCGGAAGCAGCGGCTCGGGCACGTCGGGATGCTCACGATCGGCCTCGGCATGGCCGCCGCGTTCGCGGTCGGCCTCGTCGGCGTCATCGCGATCACCATCGTGGAGGGGTTCCCGGGCCTCAGTTTTGCCGGCGCCCTGCTCTCGGCCGTCAGCCTGCCGTTCACGACGGTCGTGAGCCTCGAGGCCCTGGGCCGCACCGCCGTCGCGCTCGACCTCGCCGAAGCACACCCCGCCGCGGCGCACCCCGCAGGCATCGAGTTGCCCCGGGATGCTGCCTCCCCCCCGTCGAAGTGAAAGATCGGGGCAACTCGATGACCGACGCGGGGCCCCGGAGGCGCCTGCCATCGGATTGATTGCCCACAACTAAGTTGCGCGCAATGTGCTAACGTCGAGCTCATGACCGCGGCCGCCCCGACCACCCCCCTGCTCGACGAGCAGATCTGCTTCGCGCTCTACGCCGCGTCGCGGGCGCTGACCACCCGCTACCGCGAGCTGCTCGAGCCGCTCGGCATCACCTACCCGCAGTACCTCGTGATGCTGGTGCTGTGGGAGCAGGGGCCGACCGGCGTCTCGGGACTCGGCGAGCGCCTCCACCTCGACTCGGGCACGCTGTCCCCCCTGCTGCGGCGACTCGAGGCGCAGGGGCTCGTCACCCGCACGCGAGTGCCCGACGACGAGCGCAGCGTCCGCGTCGAGCTCACCGCCGACGGCGAGGCGCTCCGGGCCTCGGCCGCCGGCATCCCCGCGAGCATCTGTGCGGCGACCGGCCTCGACCCCGCGGCGATCGCGGCCCTCACGGCCCAGGTCGGCGAGCTGGGCGACAGCGTCCGCGCCGCCTCCTAGACCGCCCGCAGCCCCCGCTACTCCACCGACTCCCCCATCCCCACACGAAAGAAGGACACGATGCCCACTCGCACCTCCCGCACCGCATGGAACGGCAGCCTCGAGACCGGCGAGGGCCAGGTCGAGCTCTCGAGCTCGAAGCTCGGCACCTACGACGTCTCGTTCCCGAAGCGCGCCGCCGACGACGCCAACGGCTCGACCAGCCCTGAAGAGCTGCTCGCGGCCGCCCACTCCGCCTGCTACGCCATGCAGTTCAGCGCCGTCCTCGGCCAGGCCGGCGGCACGGTCGAGGCGCTCGACGTCAAGGCCGACGTCTCGCTCGGCCCGGACTCGGCCGGCGGCTTCAAGCTCACCGGCATCGCCCTCACCGTGCGCGGCGAGGTCTCGGGCATCGACGAGGCGCAGTTCCAGGCTGCCGCCAAGGACGCCAAGGAGACCTGTCCCGTGAGCAAGGCGCTGACCGGCGTCGAGATCACGCTCGACGCGACGTTCGAGGGCTAGGCAGCACCCGCCGGCGTCAGCCGGTACGAGCGACCAGGCCCGCTCCCCGCGACCGCACACGGATCACCGTGGTCGGCCGGGGGGCGGGCCCCGTCGTGTGGCTGATCCGTCACGTACCTGATCCGTCGCGTACCTGATCCGTCTCGTGACGGATCAGGCCTGGCACGGGCCCGGGTGCTGCCGCAGCGCAGCCCCGATCTGGGGCCAGGCCGGGGCCAGTCACGAGGAGGCGGCACTCCGAACCCGAGACGACGACGCAACGCTCGGGCACGGACGACCGGGCGCTCCCTCCACGGAAGGCCCCGACGATGCACGACGAGACGCGCCCCACGGCGACCCCCACCTGCCCCGACTGCCACGGCCCGGCGCGACTCGTCGACAACCCGTACTACGGCTCCGGACTGAGCGTGCACCCGTGGGTGCTCACCTGCACGGCCTGCTCGTCGTCGACGTTCGTGCCGCGTCAGGAGCCGCGCACCCGGTCGGTCCCGTGCCCGGTCCGCGGCCGCAGCGCGTGGGCGCGACTCGCCGCACGGCTAGGCCGACGCTGACCCGTCCGTCCTCGGCTCAGCGCAGCCGTCCGACGACGCTCTCGTCGAGCCCGTCGAGCAGCGCCGCCACGTCGTCCCACACCTCGACCGCGCCGGCCTCGGTCAGCGACGCGCGCGACGTCCCGCCCGAGCGGACGCCGACGCAGGTGACCCCGGCACGACCGGCCGCCTCCACGTCCCAGACCGCGTCTCCGACCATCACCGCGTGGGCGGCGTCGACACCGGCCTTCTCGAGAGCCCCCTGCACGATGCCGGGGTCCGGCTTCGCCGTCTCGGCGTCCTCGGACGAGGTCACGGCCCACAGCGCGCCCTCGACGTCGAGCAGGTCGCGCAGCACGGCCAGCTCCTCCTCGGGGGCGCTGGTCGCGAGCACGACCCGGTGGCCGCGGCGCGTGAGCTCGTCGAGCAGCTCGGTCACCCGGACGAACACGTGCAGGTCGGTGTCGCCGTGGGGCAGGTAGTGCGCGGAGTGGCGCTCCTTCGCCTCGTCGCCCCGCGCCTCCGCGATCTCGTCGCCCAGCAGGCTCGCGAGCAGCAGCGTGGAGTCCTCGCCGATCGCCTCGTGGATCCGCCAGCTGTCGACCGGGTGCCCGATGTCGGTGAACGCCTTCGACCAGGCGTCGACGTGGGCGTAGTTCGAGTCGACCAGCGTCCCGTCGATGTCGAAGAGGACGGCGGTGGTCGGGGCGTCGGTCGAGGAGGCGTGGGTCGCGTCGGTCATGCCTCCACCCTGTCCCTGCAGTGACTGCACCGACCGCCCCTCCCCCGGCTGGGCGCTGCCTCCGAGCCTCCTGGGAGCGGGAACACCTGACCGCCTCGCGGGCGTTGGCTGATGACATGACTACGTACGGAATCATCGGAGCAGGCAACATCGGCAGCCAGGTCGCCAGGGCGCTCATCGAGCACGGCCACGACGTCGTGATCAGCAACTCGCGCGGGCCGGAGACCCTGACCGACCTGATCGCCGACCTGGGTGACAAGGCGCGTGCCGCGACGTCCGAGGAGGCGGCGGAGGCTGGCGAGGTCGTCGTCGTCACGGTCCCGCTGAAGAACTACGAGCAGGTGCCGGTCGCCCCCCTCGCCGGCAAGGTCGTCATCGACACCAACAACTACTACTTCGAGCGCGACGGCCACATCGCCGCCCTCGACAACGGCCTCGACACGGTGTCGGGCATGCTGCAGCGCCACCTGCCCGAGAGCAAGGTCGCCAAGGGCTTCAACCACATCATGGCGAAGGACATCACCACCGACGGCAAGCCCGCTGGCACCGAGGGCCGCCGTGCGCTCGCCACGTCGAGCGACTTCGAGGAGGCCGCCGAGCTCATGCAGCGCCTCTACGACGAGATCGGCTTCGACACCGTGAACGTCGGCCCGCTGAGCGACAGCTGGCGCGTCGAGCGCGACCAGCCCGCCTACGTCGTGTCGCAGACCCGCTCCGAGCTCGTCGAGAACCTGGCCAAGGCCACGCGCGCGACGGCGACGAACGAGCCGGCGCCGCACGCCGACGAGGCGTAGCCGCAGCTCACCTGCAGGAGGCGCCCCGCACCTCCTGCAGGTGCACCGCCTCATGCGTGTGTGACAGGACGCCACGAACCGCGTTCCGAACCATCAACCGCGATAAAACGCGGTTCATGGTGCGGAACGCGGTTCTTCGTGCATCCAGCGCGTGCGGGTCGGGGACGTGCGACCCCGCTAGCGCGTGACGGCGACGAACCCGCCGCCGCGCACCAGCACCACCGACTGGCCCGACACCGTCCGCTGCGACACGAGCGCCCCGCGCGAGTCGTAGCTCGCGACGGTCGACCGCGCCCCGCGCACGCCGACCGTGGTGGGCAGCGGCAGCTTCGAGGTCGACGAGACGAGCTCGGTCGCCCGTCCGCCGGCCCCGGTCAGCGCGAGGCGCTGCACGAGCGGCCGTACGATCAGCGCGTCCACCGTCACCGGCTGCGACCCGCGTGCCGTCACCGTCACGGACGTGGCACCCGGCCCGACCGGGATCGGCAGCGTCTGCGGCAGCAGCGCCCCGGAGGCGGCGGTCACGCCCTGCGCGCCGACGCGTGTCGTCAGCGTGCCGAGCGGCACCCGTCCGGCCTTCCAGGTCGAGGTCGACACGACTCCCTCGGCACCGAGCAGCACCGGCTCCACGTGGCGGAGCCCCGACCCGGCAGGCACCGGGATCGTGGCGCTCTGTCCCGGCTGCAGCGTCAGCGCGGCGCCGCCGCTGTACTGCGACTCGCCCGTCCACGCCGAGTCGGGGGTGACGACGGTGCCGGTCGTGGGCGACGCGCCCTCGGCCTCGATCGTCGTCAGCCCGTCGCGTGACGCGACCGCGGTCGACGCCTGTGCCAGCGCCGACACGTCGGGGGCCCCGTCCAGCGCGATCATCGACAGCAGGCCGTGGATCGTGCTCTCGGCCCCGCTGTTGCGGTTGACCGAGCCGTCGGCCTGCACCCCGTCGTTCGTCACGCCGGTCGCCGGGTCGTAGACCGGCTTGCCCGAGCGGTTCGTGCCGAAGTACCAGCTGGCCGCGACGGCGGCCACCTGCCGGAAGCCCGCCCCGCCCGAGGCGTCCGCCACGGCGAGCGCCGACTGCAGGCGCGAGTCGGCGCCGTAGGCGATCTGCGTCTGGTCGACGGGAGTCGGGTACCACGCGTTGTCCGGCCCGCTGGCGGTCAGCAGGGTCGTCGTGAAGGAGGCGGTGTCGACGACCGCAGGAGCCAGCAGGTCGCTGCGCCCCAGCACAGTCGACGCGCGAGCCAGGGCCGCGGGCATCTGCGACGCCCACGAGTGCCACATCGAGCGCGAGTTCGTCCACGGCAGCACGGCGCCGTAGGGCCAGGTCTGCGGGTCGCCCGACGCCATGCGTGCCACGCCCTCGGCGAGCTGAGTCGTCGCGGTGCGCACGACCGCGTCGTCGGGGGCGACGGCCACGTACGAGCTGAGGCCGAGCACGGCCTCGGCCGTGGCGTCGGCGCCGTCGACGATCAGCCACGCGGGCACCTTCGTGCCGTCGGCGACGTCGTACTGCCCGTAGCGCGAGAGCGTGTCGCGCTGCAGCGCGGTCACGCCGAGCTGGAGGCGCTGCTGCAGGAACGCGGCGAACTCCGGGTCCTCGTCGCGGAACGCCGCGTAGCCCTCGCCGAACGCCCAGATGCTGCGGGCGAGCCAGTAGCTGTTGCCGCTGTCGGAGGGGTCGGGCAGCTCGACCGGGACGGGGCTGCGGTTGAACGTGCCGTCCGGCTGCATCCACAGCACGACGTTGCCCGAGGCGGGGCCGGTCGTGGTCTGGAAGTACGCCGTCGCGCGCAGCAGCTCGTACGCCTTGTCGCGGCTCGCCTCAGCGCCGGTCTGCTGCCAGTCGCGCAGGTAGACGACCGCGGCCCGCGACACGTCGTCCGAGTTGTATGCGCCCTGCCCCCAGTAGCCCGTCGCGGTGTCGAGCGGACCGCCGCCCACGCGGGCGAACGTGCCGCCGTCACGGGCGTCGGCGTAGGTCCACGGCAGGGTCAGCGTCGGCTCGCTGTCGAGGCGGTACGACGTGTGCCCCTCCTCGGCCGCGGGCGTCGTCTGGTCGAGGAGGAAGTCGAGGTGCGCGAGGTTCGTCAGCGGCGCGGGCGCCGCGGCGGCCGTCGGCGCGGCAGCGCTCGGCGCAGCCGGCGCAGGTGCCGCAGGTGCCGCAGGAGGCGCGGCGGACGCCGGCAGCGCCCCCGTCACCCCCAGCGCGATCGCGGTCGTGGCGGCCAGGGCGAGCCCGGCCCATCGTGAGGTGCGTGCGGTCATCGTCGACCGCCTCCTTCTGTCTCGTCGTGCATGGTCGTCGAGTTGCCCCGGGATGTCGGGTCGACTCGTTTCAGGTGACGTTTCGGGGCAACTCGCCCGCAGGCGCAAGCGCAAGCGTGTGCGTCAGGCGCGGTCGAGCCGGGCGACGCCGATCTTCGAGTCGGCCATGCCGTAGAAGACGAACGGCACCCCGTCCACCTCCTCGATCGCGGTGGGGAACACCACGTTCGGCACGATGCCGTCGCGCTCGTCGGCGGTCTCGGCCTCGAGCAGGGGCACGGCCGAGCGGGTCACGACGCGGGACGGGTCGTCCGCGTCGAGGATCATGCCGCCCGCGGCGTAGTTGACGTTCTGCTGCTGGGCGAACACGTCGTCGATGACGCCCGTGACGCCGTGGTGCAGCAGCAGCCAGCCCTCCGGCACGCGGCGCGGGGGCGGGCCGCCGCCGATCTTGAGCTCCTCGAAAGGGAACTCCGGCCCGGCCACGGGGCGGTGCTGCCCCCAGCGGGCCAGGGCACGCTCGTCGGCCGCGACCGCGTCGACGGGCACGTAGCTGATCCAGATCGAGTGTCGGCCGTCGGTCACGCCGGCCGGCAGCGGGCTGCCCTCGCCCGGCACGGTGGCGCCGATGTGCCACATCGGCCGGTGCAGCACGGCGAAGCTCCGCACGCCGTCGGGCGCGGTGACCGGCGACGGGAAGAACGTCGTGTCCTTGTTGTGGAACAGGCCGAGGTCGGTGTCGAGCTCGTCGACGTAGTCGAAGGTCACGGGCCCGAGGCGGCGCCACTCGCGCAGGTCGTCGCTGACGGCGACGGCCGTGCGGGGGCCGAGCGGGCCGTACGCGACGTAGGTCATCACGTGCAGGCCGAGCTCGTCGACCCAGGTGACGCGCGGGTCCTCGACGCCCGAGTGCGTGGCGCCGCGCTCCCAGCCGCGGTCGGGGGCGAGGACGACGCCCTGGCGCTCGACGCCGACGGGCACGCCGTCGTCGACGAGCACGCGGGCGAGGCCGACGCGCGAGACGTTGCCGGCGGCGACGAGCCGCGGCAGCAGGTACAGCTCGCCGTCGGGCCCGCGGCCCGAGCCGGGGTTGAGCACGCCCTCGGCCTCGAGCGGCTCGTCGGGGTCGGGCACCATGACGACGCCGAGGCGCGTCAGGCGGTAGGGGAACGGAGGAGGTGCGGTGTCGGTCACGGGGGATCTCCTGTCAGCCCTTCACGCTCGAGCCGACGTCGGTCGAGATGAAGTAGCGCTGGAACACGATGAACAGCAGCACGACGGGGGCGGCGAGCACGACGGCTCCGGCCAGGGTCGCGCCGAAGGGGTTGGCGGCGGTGGCGGCGACGTTCGAGATGTAGTTCGCCAGCGAGACGGCGAGCGGCTGCATCGACGCCTCCTTGGTGATCAGGAACGGCCAGAGGAACTCGTTCCACGGCCCGATGAACGTCAGCAGCAGGGCCGTGACGAGCGCGGGGCGGACGAGCGGCAGGGCGATGTTCCACAGCAGCCGGAACTCGCCGGTGCCGTCGATCCGTGCCGCCTCGAACAGCTCGCGGGGCAGCTGCAGGAAGTACTGCCTGAAGATGATCACCGCCGTCGAGTTGATGGCGAACGGCAGGATCATGCCGAGGTAGTTGTCGCTCAGCCCGTAGTTCCGCGCGATGAGCACGTACAGCGGGATGACCAGCAGCTGGAACGGCACCACCTGCACGAGCAGCGCGAGCGCGAAGGTCACCCCGCGTCCCCGCCACTGCAGCACGGCGAGCGCGTAGCCGACGAGCACCCCGAACACGACGGTGCAGATCAGCACCCCTGCGGTGAAGATGCCCGAGTTGACGAGCCCCGTGAGCAGCCCGATGCGGCTGTCGATCGCGGCGTAGTTCTCGAGGGTGAGGTTCGACGGGTGCGGGAACGCGCCCGCGACGGTCGGGTCGGGCCGGGCCTGCAACGAGCCGATCACCATGTAGTAGAACGGGAAGAGGAACGCGAGCGCCCCGAGCGCGAGCACGACGCCTCGCAGCGTGGTCTGGGTCCTGGACATCTCAGTCCTCCTTGCCGCCGGCGAACCGGTTCTGCAGCAGCGCGATGATCAGCACGAGCACGACGAGCACGACGCCGATCGCGGCCGCCTGGTCGGGGTTCCCCTGCTCGATGCCCTTCTGGTACATCAGCAGCACGGGCGAGGTGGAGGCGCCGTTCGGGCCGCCTCCGCCGGTGAGCAGGTACGGCTCGGTGAACAGGTTCGCCCCGGTCACCGTCGACACGAGCAGCACCAGCACGGTCGCGGGGCGCACCCCGGGCACGGTGACGGTGAAGAACGAGCGGATCGGCCCTGCACCGTCGCTCGACGCCGCCTCGTAGAGCTCCTTCGGCACGTTCTGCAGCGCCGCGAGGTACAGCAGGATGTAGAACCCGAGCTGCTTCCACGTGACGAACAGCGCGATCGAGGGCATCGCCCAGGCCGAGTTGATCAGCCACGACGGCGACGGCGCCAGCGGCCCCAGCACCTGGTTGACCAGGCCGCTCCCGTTGAAGAGGAACAGCCAGACGGCCACGACGGCGACGCTGGCCGCGAGGTACGGCACGTAGAAGGCGACGCGGAGGAAGCCCTTGAAGTGCGACACCTTGTCGAGCGCCGACGCCAGCACCATGCTCAGCACGACCGTGAGCGGCACGTTGATGACCAGGAAGATCCCGACGTTGCCGAACGACCGGAGGACGGCCGGGTCGGTGAACGCCGTGACGAAGTTCGCCAGCCCGACGAAGGGCCGGTCGACGACTGCGCCCGGCGCCGTGAAGAAGTAGTCGTGGAACGCGATGTAGACCGCGTACACCAGCGGGTACGCGAAGACCGCGAGCACGAATATCAGGTACGGCGCGCTGAGGAGCAGGCCGAGCGGGTTCTTGCCCAGCAGCGAGCCTCGCCCGCGGGCCTTCCGACCCGAGGAGGCGGGGGGCGCCTCCTCGGGTCGGCTGCCGGTGACCGGGGCGGTCGCCCCGGCACGGAGGGAGGACACGGGTCTCAGCCCTGGGCCGCGAGCTCGTCGACCTTGTCGGCCGCGTCCTTCAGCGACGATCCGACGTCGCCCTCGCCGAAGATCACGCTCTTTGACCACGCGTCACGGAACGCCTGCAGCTCGGCCACGGTGTTCGGGCCAGCCGGCACCTCGATGGTGCGGGCAGCCTGGTCGCCGAAGAGCGCGTACGACGGGTTGGCGTCGAAGTAGTCGGAGTAGGTCGAGGCGAGGTCGGTGCGGATCGGCATCTGGCCCGTGGTCTCGAGCAGGGCGCGGTCGGAGTCCTCGCTGGTCGAGTACTTCAGGAACTCCCACGCCGTGCCCTGGTTCTCGCACGCCGTGTACATGCCGACGTTCTTGGCGTCGCTGAACGTGTAGGTGTCCTCCGGGCTGGTGCCGTCCTTCGTCGGCACCGGAACGGCGCCCCAGTTGACGTCCTCGTACACGTTGACGGCCCACGGCCCGACGATCGACATCGCGGCCTCGCCGTCGGCGAAGCTGTCGCCCGTGTACTGCTCCTGGCCGGCCAGGCCCTGGTCGTAGAGGTCGCGCCAGAAGCCGGCGACGTCCTCGCCGGCCCCGTCGGCGAAGGTGGCCTTGCCGTCCTCGACGAGGCCCGTGCCGCCGGTCTCGGCCGCGTAGAGCGGCATGAAGTCGAACTGCGACTGGAAGAACTCGCTGGTCGGCGCGGGGTGGATCGCGTAGTCGGAGACGCCGGCGTCGACGAGCGTCTTGCTCGTCGCGAGGAAGTCGTCGTAGGTCGACAGCTCGGGGTTCTCGGCGTCGAGCCCGGCCTTGGTGAAGAGGTCCTTGTTGTAGAAGATCATCACGGGGTTCGACTTCCAGGGCAGCTGGTAGTACTTGCCGTCGGCGTCCTGGTACTGCTCGGCGAGGTCGCCGCTGCGGTCCTCGATGTACTTCGCGCCGTCGTCGAAGCTCGACAGGTCGACGAGGCCGCCCTGCTTCTGGAACTGGCCGACAGCGCTCGGGGCCGTGTTGTAGACGAGGCAGGGCGCGTTGCCTGCCGTGATGGCGGCGCCGATCACTTCTTCGCTCGACTTGCCGGCCGGGATCTCCTGGCCCTTGACCTGCTCGTCGGGGTGGTCGGCGTTCCAGGACGCGACCGTGGCCTTGCCCCACTCGACCTCGGACTCGTTGTTCGAGTACCAGATGGTGATGGGGCCCTTCGCGGTGAGGGCGTCGCCTCCGCCGCCTCCCCCGCCGCCCGAGCAGGCGGTCAGGCCGAGGCCGGCGAGCAGGACGGTGGCTCCGATGAGTGCTGTGCGTCGTTGCACGGTGTTCTCCTTGGGTTCGGGTGGTGCGCTGCGGTGCAGGGGTCGTGCGGGTGAGGGTGTCGTGCGGGTCAGGTGGTGGGGGCGTCGGTCGTCGACGCCTCGCGGTAGACGTACAGGTCGCGGCGGCCAGGAGGCGCGTCCCAGCCCTGAGTGAAGGTCCAGCGGCCGTCGACCCGGCCGAGGCCGCCCCAGCAGAGCGAGCCGCCGGGCGTCAGGGCGAGCTGCTCGAACGGGCGCTCGACGTCGTAGAGCGCCTGGCTCGCGGCGAAGCGGCCCTCGGCGTCGTCGTGGAACACGTCGAGCACGAGACGCCCGTCGCCGGTGACGATCGCGGCGGCGACCTCGTGCAGGTGCCCGCCGACGCTCGACAGGTCGAGGTACGGGGTCGGCTCGAAGCGCCAGGTGCGCATGTCGTCCGACCGGCCGACGTGCAGCACCCCGTCGAAGCCCTCGCTGACGAACATCAGGTACTCGCCCCCGACGCGGACGGCGTCGCCGTGCTCGTCGCGCGGGATGACGGCGCCCTTCGCCCACAGGCGCGTCTGCTCGGGGTCGGCGATCGGGCCGAGGCGCTCCCAGGTGACGAGGTCGTCGCTGACGGCGAGCATCATGTCGCAGCCGACCGCCTCGACGGGGTAGCCGGCGCTCGGGAACGCGGCCCGCGCCTCCTCGGTGATCGGCCAGATGCCGTTGTAGAACAACCAGAAGCGGCCCTCGGCACGGTAGACCTTCGGGTCCTCGGTGCCGAGCAGCTCGAGGTCACGGGTCGGGCGGACGACCGGGTTCGCCGGGTCGTCGACCCAGGCGGCGCCGGTGTCGGTGCCGGAGTCGGCCAGTGTGCGGGTGGCGTGGCCGATGCGGCTGCCGAGGCTCTCCTTGACGGGCGAGGCGCGGTAGAAGAGGTGCAGGACGCCCTCGTGCTCGATCATCGTCGGGTTGTAGAGCGACGAGCTGGTCCAGCCGATGCCGTCGGGGTCGTCCCACTGCTGGTCGAGGGTGAACGTCAGGGCAGGGTCGGCGGCGAAGGGGCCGACGGCCCAGTCGGGGCGGTCAGCACCGTACGCCGCCTCGCCCGAGAAGGTGAGCTGGGCGAGCGCGCTCGTGAGTGCGTTGCGGTGCGCGAGCGCGTCGTCGAGCACCTGCCGGAGGCGGTCGCGCGTCAACGGGACGAGGTGCGCCTCAAGGGCGGTCGCCCCGGTCGCGTCGCGGTCCGCGCTGCCTGCTGGCACGGCGGCGGCTCGGGCGAGGTCGCGGGCGGCGGTGGTCGTCGCGGGGTCCATGGGCACCAACTTCGTCGTCGGGTGGCTGTCTACATCTACCGAAACGTTTCGGTAAAAGTGAAGCTAGCACGGAGCCGCGCGGAGCGTAACCCCGCCCCTTCACGAACCGCGCGGGCTGGAGAACCTCGTTCCGTTCAAAGAACCGCGTTGCTTCGAGGTTCTTTGAACGGAACGAGGTTCGGCGAGCAGCTCCGCGGAGCGGCGGCGGCGAGACGGCGTCAGCGCGGGGCGGGACCGGTGGAGGCGCGGACCAGGAGGCGCGCCGGCTCGATGTCCGCCTGCGCGACAGCGGGCACCGCGGAGCCGGCACCGGGCGAGGCCGCGGGCACTGCGTCGGGGCCCTCGACGGCGGCGAGCAGCAGCCGCGCGGCCTCCGCCCCGAGCAGGCGCGGCGCCGTCGTCAGCGTGGTGAGCGCCGGTCGCACGTAGGTGCCGAGCTCGATGCCGTCGAACCCGGCGACGCTGATGTCCTCGGGCACGCGCACGCCGCGGGCGTCCGCCTCCGCCATGAACCCGATCGCGGCGAGGTCGTTGGCGCAGAACACGGCAGTCGGCCGGTCGCGGCGGCCGGCAGCGCCGTCGCCGGCGCCCACGTCGCGAGCAGCGCCGCCGCCCAGCAGCTCCGCCGCGGCACGCCGTCCGCCCTCGTACGTGAAGTCCGCCTCGACGAGCACACCGGGGTCGCATCCCGCGGCGACGAGCGCCTCGCTCCAGGCCTCGACCCGGTGCACCGCGTGGACGAAGCGCGCCGGCCCCGCGACGTGCGCGAACCGTCGGTGCCCGAGCGACACGAGGTGGGCGACGAGCTCGTGGACGCCCGCCGAGACGTCCTGGTGCACCGCGGGCAACGGGAACCCGGGGGCGGGGTTGACCCCGACCGCCGGCAGCCCGAGCTGCTGCACGAGGGCGACGCGCGGGTCGTCGACGACGAGCTCGTTGAGGAACACCCCGTCCACCCGACGACCGGCCGCGAGACGCCGGTAGCGGTCGAGGGTCTCGTCGGCGGCCGAGCCCATCTGCAGGATGAGCGCGTAGCCGCGCGGGTCGAGCACCGACTCGAGACCGCCGATGAAGCTGCCGAAGAACGGGTCGGACTCGAGCACGAACGGGTCGCGGTGCACGACGAGCCCGACGCTGAAGGCCCGCTTCGCGCTGAGCGAGCGCCCTCGGACGCTGGGGACGAACCCGAGGTCGGAGGCGGCCTGCTTGATCCGCGCGCGCGTCTGCTCCGAGACGCCGGGGCGGTCGTTGAGCGCGCTGGAGACGGAGCTGATCGCGACACCTGCCCTGGCGGCGACCTCGACGATGGTGACCCTGTCCGTCACGTCGCGCCTCCTCGTCGTCGGCCTCGCCGTCGGTCGGCCTGTCGCTCGCGTCCTCGACATCCGTCGGGACCCGTCGATGCTACGGCAGCCCCGTCGCGCCCACCTCGCTCGGCAGCACGCTCGCCTCCTCGCTCGGCCGCACAGCGCACGTCCACGCCCGGATCGGCAGAGTCACAGCCCACTGATAGCCGACCGACCGGAGACTCCGACCATGGACCTCCCCTGGCGCCGCCGCAGCGCGACGACCGACCCGACCACCTCGACGACCTGGGCCGCTCCCGGCGAGCCCGGCGCGCCTCCTCGTGTCCTCACGACGACCGCAGCCGAGGAGGCGCTTGCCGGCTCCCCCGGCCGCGCCCTCGCACCCGGCGCGGTCCCGCCGGGCATGCTCGTGGCCGGCGCCTGGGGCTGGCGTCTGCTGGTCGTCGCGGCGTGCCTCGCGGTGCTCGGCTGGGTGATCTCGCGCCTCGAGGAGATCGTGGTGCCCCTGCTGATCGCGATCCTGATCTGTGCGCTGCTGCAGCCGGTGGTCCGGCTGCTCACCCGGCGACGGGTGCCGCACTGGCTCGCGATCGTGGTCGCCCTGCTCGCGCTCGTCGTCGTGGTCGGCGGCCTGCTCGTGCTCGTCGTGACCCAGGTGCGTGCCGGTGCGGGCGACCTCAGCGACAAGGGCATGGCGGCGTACGACAGCCTGCGGCAGTTCCTGCGGACGTCGCCGCTGAAGCTCACGGACGGAGAGTTCGACCAGTACGTCGGCCAGGCGGGGCAGGCGCTGCAGGACGCGAGCCAGCAGATCCTCAGCGGAGTCGCGGCGATCGGCTCGGCGGCGGGGCACCTTGTCGCGGGCGGGCTGCTGACGCTCTTCGCGACGATCTTCCTGCTGATCGACGGTCGGGGCGTCTGGCACTGGGTCGTCCGCCTCTTCCCGCGGGCGGCACGTCCGGCCGTCGACGGAGCCGGCCAGGCGGGCTGGCAGACGCTCACCTCGTTCGTGAAGGTGCAGGTCGTGGTCGCCGCGGCGAACGGCATCGGGATCGGCCTGTTCGCGTTCTTCCTCGGGCTGCCCCTGGCGGTGCCGATCGCGATCCTCGTGTTCCTCGCGTCGTTCATCCCCGTGCTCGGCGCGATCGTGACGGGTGCCCTCGCCGTCGTGCTCGCACTCGTCGTCGCCGGGCCCGTCCAGGCGCTGGTGATGCTCGGCGGCGTGCTGCTCGTGCACCTGCTCGAGGCGCACGTGCTGCAGCCCCTCGTCATGGGAGGCGCGGTCAAGGTGCACCCCCTCGCCGTGGTCTTCGCCGTGGCGGCGGGCTCGCTCGTGGCCGGCATCCCCGGAGCCCTCTTCGCCGTCCCCACCGCCGCGACGGTCAACGTCATGGTCAAGTACGTCGCCTCGGGCCGCTGGAAGGCGCGGCGCGAGGGCCCGCTCGCCGTCGACGGCGCCCCGCCCGCGGGCGCCTGACGCCGTCGCGCTTCACTTCGTCTGGTTCGGGTGTGCCGTGAAGACGTCGATGACGACGATGACGACGACCGTCCTCTGCTCGACGTAGTACCAGATGCGCGCACCGCCAGTCAGCTCGTACTGCCACCGGTCGTGCTCGACGCCGTCACGGACGATCGTCGCCAACTCGCCTCGGAGCTGGTGGCATCGAGGATCAGATGTGCACGGCGCCGTGGTCAACCGATCCCACGCGTCGACGGCCGCGTTCTTCTGGGTCGCGACGACGTCCCGCCACCCGGTCTCAGCTGAGCGGGTGCCGAATCGCAGGACGTGCTCCGTCGTCTTGACAGGCCTCGGGACCCCGGCGGCCTTCTTCGCCATCAGCCGCGCGGGTCGGCCACGACCGGCGCGTCGGGCAGCCAGTCGTCGACAGCCCCGCGGCCTGCCGCGACTGCCTTCGCGGTGTTCATCCACGCCGTGATCTCGGTCAGGATCCGAACGGGCTCGTTGACGACGAACGCCCCCCTGGCCGTCTCGATGATCGTCCGGGCACAGACCTCTTGGTCAGCGGGGCTCAGCAACTTGATCCACGGCAGCTGACGTGACAGGCGGTCGGCCAGCGAGCCGTCGTCGTCCAGGGAGACGGCGATGAGCTGGGCTGCGACCTCGAGCACACGACGGTGCACGAGCGCCTCGCGCTTCGTGACCAGCAGCAGGGCCTCGCCGTCGCGACGCGTCACCTCGACGGGGCCGTCCTCGGCCGCGGCGAAGACGGCCGCCGAGTGCCGGGACAGGTCCGACGACCGCACGACGTGCGAACTCGGGACGAGGGGGGCAGAGGTGACGCTCATGCGGACATCGTATTCCGATCACGTTCTGAAGTCGAGAGGGGCGACGACGGGACCAGTGATGAGCCGAGCCCTGGCCCCCCGCACCGCGCACCCCCGGCACCGTCCCCGTGATTTGCGCGCGATCCGCCGGGGCCGAGCCCTCCGGCCCGGGAACCACGGGCCGCTGAGACGGGATCACTCTCGCTTTGGCCGACCACCCCTGACCACACCGCAGCGCGGCGCAGCTCAGCTCAGCGCAGCTCAGAACGGCACCCCGCAGCGCAGCACCACGTTGGCGTACGGCGTCGCCTCGCCCGTGCGCACGAGCAGCCGCGCCCGCCCGCTGAGCGCCTTCAGCTCGTCGTGCGAGACGTGCGAGACGTCGTCGAACCGCGCCGCGATCTGCTCGCCTGCGGCAGTGCCGACGCTCTCGTCCGCCGCCGTGCACGCCTCGAAGACCGCATCGGCCAGCAGCGCGTCGAGCACCCCGGCGAACGACGGCAGGCCGTGCACGACCGCGAGGTCGACCACCGGCACGCCGGCCGGCAGCGGCAGGCCGCAGTCCGCGACGACCACGAGGTCGCCGTGGCCGAGGCCGCTGATCGCGGCGTTCAGCTGGGCGTTGAGGATCCCGCCGCGCTTCACGCCCGCACCTCCAGCGCCGTGACCTGCTCGTCCGTCGACGGCAGCTCGTCGTCGACGCCCGGGTACGAGGGCTGGGTGCCCGCGGTCGTGACCGAGTAGGCGCCGACGCGCACCGCCTCCTGCGCGGCCTCGAGCAGCGACGACCCGGCGGCGAGCGCGGCGCTCAGGGCGCCGACGAACGCGTCGCCGGCTCCCGACGAGTCGACGGCCCGCACCTGCGGGGACGGCACCGACCACGAGCCGGAGGCGTCCGAGACGAGCGCGCCGGCCGCACCGCGCGTGAGCACGACGGAGGCGACGCCCAGCGCACGCAGCTCGCCGACGACGGCCGCGTCAGCGCCAGACGAGGAGTCCGACGAGGCAGCAGACGCACCCGACGAGGCAGCAGCCGGGGAGGCGCCCGTCGAGTCGTCCGACGCGTCCCGCCCCGCGAGGCGCTCGGCAGCCTCCGGCGCGACGAGCTCGAGCAGCAGGCGCCCCTCGTGCTCGTTGAGCACGAGCGGGTCCGCGAGGCGGACGACCTCGGCCGAGACCGCCACGACGGGTGCGAGGTTGAGCACCAGGCGCCCCGTGGCGAGCCGTGCAGCGCGCTCGATTCCCGAGACGGGGATCTCGCCCTGCAGCACGACCACGGCAGCGCGGGAGACGACGTCGGCGTGCCGCGCCACCGCCTCCTCGTCGACCGACGCGTTGGCGCCGGGCACGACGACGATCGTGTTCTCGGAGTCGGAGCCGACGCTCACCACGGCGAGCCCGGTGGGGCCCTCCGTGACCGCGACCCGTTCGACGTCCACGCCGCTCCCGACCAGCAGCGGCAGCGCCGCCGACGCGTGCACGTCGTCGCCGACCGCGCCGATCATGGTCGTGGCGGCACCTCGACGGGCCGCGGCGACGGCCTGGTTGGCGCCCTTGCCGCCGGGCAGCAGCGTCATCGACGTGCCGATCAGCGTCTCGCCGGGGAGGGGGAGGCGGTCGACGGTCACGACCTGGTCGACGTTGATCGACCCGACGACGACCACGCCGGCGCCGGCCACCTCAGCAGAGCCGTGCATCAGGAGAAGTCACCCACGTTCTCCTTCGTGACCGTGATGACCTCGACGGCCTGGTCGGAGGGGCCGTCGTCGCCCTCGCCTCCGTCGATCGCCTTGACGGCCTGGTCGACGGCCAGCGCGCCGAGCTCGCCCGGCTGCTGGGCGATGGTGCTCGACATCGTGCCGGCCTCGATGGCCTTCAGCCCGTCCTCGGTGCCGTCGAACGCGGCGACCTTCACGTCAGTGCCGGCACGCGAGCCGAGCGCCTGGATCGCGCCGAGGCCCATCTCGTCGTTCTCGGCGAAGACGCCGACCGCGTCGGGGTGCGCCTGCAGCAGGTTGGTCGTGACGTCGAGCGCGGTGGCGCGGTCGAAGTTGGCGGTCTGCTGCGCGACGACGGTGATGCCGGGGAACTCGGCGATGCCCTTCGTGAAGCCCTCGCCGCGGTCGCGGCTGGCGGAGGTGCCGGCGACGCCCTGCAGCACGATGACCTCGCCCTGCTCGCCGATCGCCTCGGCCAGCGCCTTGGCGGCCTGCTCGCCGCCGGCGACGTTGTCGCTCGCGACGAACGACGCCACGTCGGCGCCGTTGACCGCACGGTCGACCGCGACGATGGGCACGCCGGCGTCGTTGAGCTGCGAGGCGGCGGGGCCGGCAGCGTCGCTGTCGACCGCGTTGAGGATGACGGCGTCGGCGTTCGACGCCGCGGTGGCCAGCTGGTTGCTCTGCGTCGCCGAGTCGTTCTGCGCGTCGACGACCTGCAGGTCGACGCCCTTCTCGTCGGCCTCGGCCTGCGCGCCGTCGCGCAGCTCGACGAAGAACGGGTTGTTGAGCGTCGACAGCGACAGGACGACCGTGGGGCGCTCTGCCTCCCCTGCGGGGGTGCGGTTGCAGCCGGCGGTGCCGGTGACGACCACTGCGACGACGGCGGCGACGGTGGCGGCCTTGCGGAACGAGGAAGACTTCATCGTGTGTCCTTCGGTGGGGTTCTGGTGGTGCGGGTGGGGTTCAGGGGAAGTGGGGTTCAGGGGAAGTGGGCGTCACGCGCTGCGCGTCTTGCGGCGCAGCACGTCGACGCCCACGGCGAGCGCGATGACGAGGCCGATGACGACCTGCTGCCAGAACGACGTGACGTTGAGCAGGTTCAGCCCGTTGCGGATCACGACGAGCACGAGGGCGCCGATGACGGTGCCCGAGATGCGGCCGACCCCGCCGGCGAGGCTGGCCCCGCCGATGACGACGGCGGCGATCGCGTCGAGCTCGTAGCCCGCCGCGGCCTGGGGCTGGGCGGAGTCGAGGCGGCCGGCGAGCAGCAGGCCGGCCAGCGCGGCGAACAGGCCCGCCAGGCCGAAGACGGTGACGACGATCCGCTTGACGGGCAGGCCCGACAGGCGGGCCGCCTCCGCGTTGCCGCCGACCGCGTACATGGTCCGGCCGATGACGGTGCGGTTGAGGATGAACGACGCGATCGCGGCCGCCACGACCAGCACGATGACCGGCACGGGCACGGGCCCGACGTTGCCGCCGAGGAACGACACCGCGGCGGGCGTCGAGATCGGGCGGCCGTCGCTGACGACGAGCGTCAGGCCGCGGGCGACGCTGAGCATCGCCAGCGTCGCGATGAACGAGGGCAGCTTGCCGTAGGCGCTGGCGAAGCCGTTGACGAGACCGGCCACGAGACCGGTGGCGAGGCCGACGACGAGGGCGAGCCCGCCGGGCAGGCCCGCCGTCGCGAAGGTCCAGCTCGACACCATCGCCGACAGGGCGGCGACCGAACCGACCGAGAGGTCGATGCCGCCCGCGACGATGACGAAGGTCATGCCGAACGCGAGCACCGCGACGGTCGACACCTGGATGCCGATGTTGAGGAGGTTGCGGCCGGTCAGGAAGTCGGGCGTCGCGATGAAGAGGGCGAGGCAGAGCACGACGAGCCCGACGAGGGCGCCGTTGGCGGCGAGGAACGCCTTGATGTCGAAGGAGCGTCGCTGCGCCTTCACGGTGGTGGTGGTCATGGGTGTCTTCCTGCTCGGGTCTGGTTCGTCGGGTCGTGGTGGGGAAGCGGCGCGCGGGCGCGTCAGGCGGCGTCGGAGTCCGGGACGTCGCGGGCGGCGAGCGTCATCAGCGCGTCCTGGGTGGCGTCGGCCGCGGCGAGCTCGCCGGCCACGACGCCGTCGCGCATGACGATGATCCGGTCGCTCATGCCCATCACCTCGGGCAGCTCGCTGCTGACCATGACGACGGCTCCGCCTGCCGCCGTGATGGTGTTGATCAGCTCGTAGATCTCGACCTTGGCGCCGACGTCGACGCCGCGGGTCGGCTCGTCGAGCAGCAGCACCGTCGAGCCGGCGATGATCCACCGGCCGAAGACGGCCTTCTGCTGGTTGCCGCCCGAGAGGGCGCCGATCGGCTGGTCGATGTCGCGCATCCGGATGCGCAGCCGGGCGGCGACCGCCTGGGCACGCTCGCGCTGTCCCGTGAAGTCGACGAGTCCGCCCCTGGCGCTGGAGGCGAGGGTCGCGTACCCGAGGTTGTCGTTGACGGAGGCGCCGAGCACGAGGCCCTGGCCCTTCCTGTCCTCCGGGACGTGCCCGATGCCCGCGGCGATCGCGCCGGCGACGTCGCCCTTCCTCAGAGCCCGACCTCGGACGCTCACCGTGCCTGACGAGTACCGGTCGACGCCGGCGATCGCGCGGACGACCTCGGTGCGGCCCGCGCCGACAAGACCGGCGATGCCCAGCACCTCCCCCGCCCTGACCGTGAACGACACGTCCCGGAACCGATCGCCGGTCAGGCCCGAGACGACGAGCACGTCGCCCGCGCCGTTCTCGGCGCCGGGTCCCCGGGGGTACTGCTGGTCGATGTCGCGGCCGACCATCAGGCGCACGAGCTCGGGCTCGGGCGTCGACGCGGGCACCTCGGCGACGAACCGTCCGTCGCGCAGCACCGCGACCGTGTCGCCGATCTCCGCGATCTCGTCGAGGTGGTGGCTGATGAAGAGCATGCCGACGCCGCGGGCCCGCAGCTGCGCGACGACGGCGAAGAGCTGCTCGGTCTCGTGCCGGGTGAGCGCCGCCGTCGGCTCGTCCAGGATGAGGATGCGCGCGTCGATGCTCAGCGCCTTCGCGATCTCGACCAGCTGCTGTCGCGCGATGCCGAGCTCGGCGACCTTCGTGTCGACGTCGACGTCGAGCCCGATCAGCTCGAGCGCGGCGCGCGCCCGACGCTTCAGCTCGCGTCGGTCGACCATGCCGAAGCGGGTCGGGAACCGGCCCATCATCACGTTCTCGGCGACGCTGAGCGACGGCACGAGGTTGAGCTCCTGGTGGATGGTGGCGATGCCGAGCTTCTCGGCCGCGAGGGCGCCGGGCAGCGAGACGGGATCGCCGTCGACGAGCACGCGGCCGCCGTCGGGCTGGTAGACGCCCGACATCATCTTGATGAGGGTCGACTTGCCTGCGCCGTTCTCGCCGAGCAGCACCTGCACCTGACCGGCGCGCACGTGCACCGTGACGTCGTCGATGACCCGGACGGGCCCGAACGACTTGCTCACGCGGTCGAGGGTGAGGAGGGGACGATCGTCGCTGATCGAGGTGGTCATGGTCAGTTCCTGCCGAGTGGTCGGGACGGGGTGGGGACGGGAGAGGACGAGGAGGCGCGGACGACGAGCTCGCTCGGCAGCGTCACCGAGTCGGGACGCCGTCCCGCGATGACCTCCTGCAGCAGCTCGACGGCGCGGCGCCCCATCTCGTCGACGCTGTGCGCGATGACGGTGAGGGCCGGGTCCAGCAGCGAGAACCACTCGACGTCGTCGAAGGCGACGACGGCGACGTCCTCGCCGATGCGGAGGTCGAGGCGGTGCAACATCGCGATCGCGCCGACGGCCATCAGGCTGTCCGCGGCGAGGATCGCGGTCGGCGGCTCGTCGAGGCTGAAGAGCGCGTGCACGCCCTCCGAGCCGCTGGCGCTCTGGAAGTCGCCGAGGTGCACGAGGGCCGCGTCGTCGCTGAGGCCGCTCTCGGCCACCGCGCTCGTCCACGACTCGAGCCGCTCGCGGCCGGTCGAGACGCTCTGCGGGCCGGCGATGTAGCCGACGCGCACGTGGCCGAGCTCGGCGAGGTGCCGCACGGCCGCCCGGATGCCGGGGCCGCTGTCGGTGGTGACGCTCGGCACGTCGACGCCAGGGATGGTGCGGTCGACGAAGACGGTGGGCACGTCGCGAGTCAGCAGCGCGTCGATGCTCGCGGAGTCGCCGCCCTGCGGGGCCACGATCACGCCGTCGACGCGGCGCGAGATGAGCGTGTCGAGGTAGCGGTCCTGCTGCTCGCGGTTCTCGTTGGCGTTGCCGAGCAGCGTCACGTAGCCGAGCTCGAGCAGGCCCTGCTCGATCGTGTGCGCGAGGTCGGCGAAGAACGGGTTGCGGACGTCGGAGACGAGCAGCCCGACGGTGTCGGACCTCGTCGAGCGCAGCGCCCTGGCCTGGGCGTTGGGGCGGAAGTCGAGCTCGCGGACCGCCTGCTCGACCTGCTGCCGCGACTCGGCCGACGTGGCCGGGTTGCCCGACAGGACCCGCGACACCGTCGCCGGGGAGACCCCGGCGCGCTGGGCGACGTCCTTGATCGTGACAGCGGTCATCAGCTACTCCGTCGTGAGCTCGGGTGGTGCGGCAGGTAGCCCTGCGGTGGTGGCACTGGTCCATGGAATCGATTCCATGGAACCGATTCCATGGAACCGATTCCATGACGGTAGCCGCGACCGCCCCGACTGTCAACTGCGCCCGTCGCGTCGCCGCCGCCCACTCGCCTCCCGGCCAGCGCACCCGCGGGCCTAGAGTCGGCACATGATCGTCGCCCTCGTCGCCGCCTCCCTCGCGGCCCTGCTGCACGTGTACATCTTCGTGATGGAGTCCGTGCTCTGGACGACCCCGCGCGTGCGCGCCACCTTCGGCATCACGAGCGACGCCCAGGCCGAGCACACGAAGCCGCTCGCCCTGAACCAGGGCTTCTACAACCTGTTCCTCGCGATCGTGACGATCGTCGGCGTCGTGCTGGTGATCGCAGGAGGCGTCGGCCCGGCCCCCGAGGCCTCCCCCGCCGGCCTCGCCCTCCTCCTCGCCGGCACGGGGTCGATGCTCGCCGCCGCCCTCGTGCTCGTCGTCACCGACCGCAGCAAGGCGCGCGCCGCCGCGACTCAGGGGCTGTTCCCGCTCGTCGCGCTGCTCGCGCTCCTGGTGTCGGCCGTCGCGTAGCCGACCCGACCCGCGCACTACCCTGGGCTGGTGACCGACCCGACCACCGCCTCCTCGGCTGCCGCCCCCGCCGCGCCGACGACCCACTGGACCCTGACGCTCGTCTGCGACGACGCCCCCGGCATCGTGCACGCGATCAGCGGAGCGGTGGTGGAGGCGGGGGGCAACATCACCGAGTCGGCCCAGTTCTCGAGCCACGACACCGGCACCTTCTTCATGCGGCTGCAGGTCGAGGCGCCCGGCGAGCGCGCTGCGTTCGAGGCCCGGCTCGCCCCCGTCGTCGAGCGCTACGGGATGCAGCACGAGCTCGACGTCGTCGGCCGGCCGATCCGCACGCTCGTGCTCGCGAGCAAGGCGGCGCACTGCCTGAACGACCTGCTGTTCCGCCAGCGCGCCGGCCAGCTGCCGGTCGAGATCCCGCTCGTGCTGGCCAACCACCCCGACCTCGGCGAGCTCGCGGAGTTCTACGGCACCCGCTTCGAGCACCACGCCGTCTCGGACGCCGAGAGCAAGGCCGCCTTCGAGGCCCGTGTACTGCAGGTCGTCGACCGGTACGACATCGAGCTGGTGGTGCTCGCCCGCTACATGCAGATCCTCAGCCCCGAGCTGTGTGCGGCGCTGGAGGGGCGGGCGATCAACATCCACCACTCGTTCCTGCCCGGGTTCAAGGGCGCGAACCCCTACCGACAGGCGCACGCACGCGGCGTGAAGCTGATCGGGGCGACGGCGCACTTCGTCACGAGCGACCTCGACGAGGGGCCGATCATCGAGCAGAACGTCGTCCGGGTCGACCACACCCGCAGCGCGCCGGAGCTGATGGCGATCGGCCAGGACGAGGAGAGCCGCACGCTCACCCAGGCGGTCCGCTGGTTCGCCGAGAACCGGGTGCTGCTCGACGGCGCCCGCACCATCGTCTTCCGCTGAGCCGCCGCCCGGCCCCGCCTCCGCCCCGTCCCCGCCCCGTCTCCGGCCGAACACCCTGCAGTGGACGATGCGCCCCGACACGACGGGGTGCATCGTCCACTCCGGGGTGCAAGGAGGCGCCACGCACCTGGCGCGCGGTCGTACGCTGGCACCGTGACCCCGACCGACGCCGCGACCGCCGACCACCGTCCGCCCGCAGGTCGCCGTCCGGCCCCCTTCGAGCTGCTCCGCTTCGCGGTCGAGCTCTTCGCCCTCTTCTCCCTCGCGCTGTGGGGCTACCTGGCCTGGGCGTGGCCGTGGCCGGCCCTCGCCTTCATGATCGGCGCGCCCGGCTTCGCCGTCGTCGTCTGGGCGCTCTTCCGCTCGCCCCGCGCCGTGGTGCCGACCGACCGTGTCGGCCGAAGCCTCGTCGAGATCGCCGTGATGGGCGCGGCTGCGATCGCCTGGGCCCAGCTCGGCCACCCCGTCGTCGCGGTCGTCTTCGCCCTGGTCGCCGCCGTCACCGGTGTCGTCGCCGCCCGCCGGGAGGACCGCGCATGAGCACCACCCTCTTCACGAACGCCCACGCCGTCGACGCCACGGGCGAGACCGAGGGCTTCTGGATGCTCGTCGACGGCGACGTCATCGTCGCGACCGGCAGCACGGCCGAGCAGGCCTTCCCCCTCGAGGCACCTGGTCGGCACCGGGACGGACGAGACGGACTGGGAGGCGCGCTGCCGGTCGCCGACGTCGTGGTCGACCTCGACGGCGCCCGCCTCACCCCCGGACTCGTCGACCTGCACACCCACGGAGGAGGCGGTGCCAGCCACGACGGAGCTGCGGACGAGATCGAGCGCGGCCTGGCCCTGCACCGCTCGCACGGGACGACCCGCTCGCTGGTGAGCCTCGTCGCGAACCCGATCGACCGCCTCCGGGGCTCGCTCGAGACGATCGCCGAGCTGCGACGGCGCGATCCGCTCGTGCTCGGCGCCCACCTCGAGGGGCCGTTCCTGGCGCCGCACCGCAAGGGCGCGCACGCCGAGCAGCACCTCGCCGTGCCCTCGCCACAGAACGTCGACGCCCTGCTCGGGGCCGTCCCCGGCGTCGTGCGCCAGGTGACCCTGGCACCCGAGCTGCCCGGCGGGCTCGACGCCGTCGAGCGGATCGTCGCCGCCGGAGCCGTCGTCGCCGTCGGCCACACCGACGCGGACCACGACCTCGCGGTCGCGGCATTCGACCGCGGCGCGACCATGATGACCCACGCGTTCAACGCGATCGCGGGCATCGGCCACCGCGAGCCCGGCCCCGTCGTGGCCGCGATCAGCGACGACCGGGTGACGATCGAGCTGATCCTCGACGGCGTGCACGTGCACCCGGAGGTCGTCCGCATGGTGTTCGCCTCCGCCCCCGGCCGCGTCGCGCTGATCACGGACGCGATGTCCGCCGCGGGCTCGGCCGACGGCGACTACCTGCTCGGCGAGCTCGCCGTGACCGTCAGCGACGGCGTCGCGGTGCTCGCCGGGACCGACACCATCGCCGGCTCGACCCTCACTCAGGACGCCGCCCTGCGGCTCGCCCTGACCGGTGCCCAACAGTCGCCGATGTGCGCCGTCGAGGCGTTGACGACGGTCCCCGCGAAGGCGATCGGCGAGGAGGAGCGGATCGGCCTGCTCGCTCCCGGCTACGTCGCCGACGCGGTCGCGTGGACGGACGACTGGCACGTGTCGCGCGTGTGGGCCGCGGGGCGCGAGCTGACGGACGGTCGCTGAGCCGCCTCGTCGCGCGCCGCTCGACCGTGATTCGGGAAACGAGGCGTCTGAGTTCCTGAACCGTGCACGGTTCAGGACCGCGCCTCCTGCGCAGTGCGAACTCAGGACTCATCGTCCTGAATGAGGAGAGACCTGGACGCGCAGAGTGGCGGCGCGGGGCGCGGGGCGCAGGGCGCGGGAGCTAGAGCGTGCGGCCGGCGTTGGCGTCGAGCCAGGCGCGCGGATCGACCTGGGTCGAGCCGCCGATCAGCACCTCGAAGTGCAGGTGCGCTCCGGTGGCGACGCCGCTGCGGCCGACGAGGCCGACGAGCTCGCCGACGGCGACCTGCTGGCCGACGACCAGCGGGCTCGAGCCCACGACCATGTGCGCGTAGAGGGTGCTGATCTTCTGTCCGTCGATGACGTGGTCGATCACCGCGTACTGGCCGAACTGCGCGTGCAGGCCCGACGTGCGGACCGTCCCGGCGGCGACGGCGCCGATGGGCGTGCCGCTCCCCGGGGTCATGTCGAGGCCCATGTGCATGCTCGAGCACGCGGCGCACGGCGCGGCGCGCGGGCCGAAGCCCGAGCTCAGCACGACCGTGCCGGGGAACGGCCACCGGATGTCGCCCGTGCCGGAGTTGACGATGGTGCCGCCGCCCGCCGCGACGCCGCCGTTGCGGGTCGACTGCGCGTTCGACGTGCCGGCCTCGGGCGTCGGCGCGACGACCGGGGGCGGGGGCGGCGGAGGCGGGGCGTCCTTGACGACGAACGCGTCGCGCTCCGAGACGGTGAGCACCACGAGCGACGCGGCGAGCGTCTGGCCGGGGACGGGAGCCGCGGCCGAGGTCTGCACGACCGAGCCGCCGAGGTCGCTCGCGGTCGCGGGCGTGACGTTGGACGAGAAGAAGAGCCCGCTCGCCAGGAAGGCGACGGCGGGCACGGCGGCGGCGCGAAGACGGCGGGCGGCCTTCGACATGGTCGCGCGGGCGACGGGCGGTGCGGACGGTGCGTGAGAGGACGAGGAGGCGCGGGCCGGCGACACGAGGACGGGCACGCGGCGAGGACGCACGGCCACGACCGCGCGAGAAGAGGACGACGCAGCCGCGGCGACAGCCGACGGAGCAGTCGCCGCAGACGGAGCGATCGGAGCCGGAGCCGGAGCCGGAGCCGGGGCCGGGGCCGAGGATCCGGACGCCGCAGCGAGCGCAGCTCGCTCACGCGCCAGGGCCTCGCGCCGGGTCAGCGGAGCGCCAGGCTCGACCGGGGCTGCAGGCTCGACCGGGGCGGCGTCGGACGCGCTCACGGGGCCGTCACGAAGGGGCCGGGGCTGTCGATCACGGTCCTCCTCGCTCCACGGGTCCCGTCGAGTGTAGGCCAGGGTCGTCCGACGCACCAGAGGCCACGCCCCGGCCGCGGGCCAGCGCCGACCGGGCAGGGGTGCGTACTCTCAGGAGGAGACAGCTAGGTCATGACCGGACGGGACCACCGCCTCCGGCCCGACGAGGACAGGCGATGATGCACGTGATGGGGCACGCGACGAGGCACGAGACAGGTCAGCAGATCACCGACGGGGCCGTGCCCAAGCACGAGCAGCTCCGGACGATCCTGCAGCGCCTCGCCGCCGACGAGCTGCCCGCCGGCGCCGCGATCCCCAGCGAACGCCAGCTGATGGTCGACCACGGCGTCAGCCGCATCACGGTGCGCCAGGCGGTCGGTCAGCTCGTCTCCGAGGGCTGGCTGACGCGCGTCCGCGGCAAGGGGACCTTTGTGGCCCACCGCGCGGTGCAGTCGACCCTGCGCCTCAACTCGTTCACGAGCGAGATGACCTCGCTCGGCCACCGTCCGAGCACCGTGGTGCTCGTGCGTGACGAGCGGGTCCCCGCTCCCGAGACCGCGGCGGCGCTCGGCCTCGGCCCGGGCGAACCGGCCCTGCACGTCAAGCGCCTGCGTCTCGCGGACGGCGAGCCGGTCAGCATCGACGACGCCTGGTACCCCTCCGCCCGGCTGCCGGGGCTGCTCGACCGCGACCTCAGCCTGTCGCTCTACCGCCTGCTGGCCGACGAGTACGACCAGCCGGTGACCCGGGCGACCCAGACCGTGGCCGCGCGGGCGGCGCCCGTCGACATCGCCACCCTGCTGGGGACGCCCGACGGTGCACCCGTGCTCCACTTCGAGCGGGTGTCGTTCTCGGGAGACGAGCCGATCGAGCGGTCCGAGAGCTGGTACCGGTCCGACCGGTACCGCCTCACCATGCAGGTGACGTCGGCAGACGAGCCGGCAGCCGTCTGAGACCCCGGCAGCATCCGCCGAGGCGGCGCGCGCCCGGCCAGCACCCGCTCAGAAGCTGAAGAGCGGCGACCGCGCCTCGACGTCGGTGCCGACCGACTCCTGGGGCACGCTGTCGGGAGCACTGTCGAGCACGACGACGGGGCACACGGCCGAGTACCCGGCAGCCGCGACGACGGCAGGGTCGAAGCGGACGACGACGTCGCCGGCCGCGACGGTCGCTCCCTCGGCGACCGCGAGCTCGAAGCCCTCGCCGCCGAGCTTGACCGTGTCGATGCCGACGTGCACCAGCAGGCCGGTGCCCGACTCGTGCACGACCGCGAAGGCGTGCGGGTGCAGCTTGACGATCTCGCCGTCGACCGGCGAGACGACGTCGACGAGACGACCGCCCGCAGGAGGCGCGCTCGGCTCGATCGCCACGCCCGCTCCCACGAGCTGGCCGGCGAACACCGCGTCGGGGACGTCCGCGAGCGAGACGACCCGGCCTGTGACGGGGGCGAGTGCGACGGTCACGGCAGGAGGTCGTTGATGTCCTCGGCGAGCGAGTCGGCGATCGTGCCGACGATCACCTGGACGCTGCCGCCGGCGCGGACGACCGCGGTCGCGCCCGCGGCCTTGAGGGCCTTGTCGTCGACGAGCGAGATGTCCTTCACGTCGGTGCGGAGGCGCGTGATGCAGCCCTCGATCTCCTCGATGTTGTCGGCGCCGCCGAGTCCGTCGATCATGGCCTGTGCTTTCGACATGAGCTGTCCTCCTTCGTCGTGGCGCTCGAGCCCGAGCGCACCGCCTAGTTGACACCACCGGCGGGTCTGAGGAAACTACCACTCACTGGTCATGACCGGACAGGACCGGCCGACCCGCACCTCCTGCCCCAGGGCCCTCGCCTGCCCCGACGATCCGTCGTGGCGTGGGCACCTGCTGCACGACGCCGCGCACCGACGAGAGGACCACTGATGACCACGAGCGAGACCACGGCCACCGCGCCGAAGAAGGGCTCAGCCGCCTTCGCGGTGCTGCAGCGCCTCGGCCGCAGCCTCATGCTGCCGATCGCCGTGCTGCCCGCCGCCGGCCTGCTGCTGCGCCTCGGCCAGCCCGACCTGCTCGGCGCGATCCCCGGCTTCGAGACCGGCGGCTCGGTCATCAGCGCGGCCGGCAACGCGGTCTTCACCTGGCTGCCGCTGATCTTCGCGGTCGGCATCGCGATCGGCTGGGCGAAGAAGTCGGACGGCTCGACGGCCCTCGCGGCGGTCGTCGGCTACATGGTCATCGACGGGGTCTTCACGGCGATGTCGCCGCTGGTGCTCGCCGGTGAGACGACCGCCGCCGGCGACCCCGCCGTCATCAACTACGGGGTGCTCGGCGGCATCGTGATGGGCCTGCTGTCGGCGATGCTCTGGCAGCGCTTCTACCGGACGAAGCTGCCCGACTTCCTGGGGTTCTTCTCGGGTCGCCGCCTCGTGCCGATCCTCACGGCCGTCACCGGCCTCGTGGTCGGCGTCGTCATGTCGTTCATCTACCCGCTCTTCAACTCGGCCCTCACGTGGATCGGCACGGCCGTCGCCGCGAACGACGTCGTCGGCGGCGGCGTCTTCGGCGTGGTCAACCGCCTCCTGATCCCGACCGGCCTGCACCACATCCTCAACAACGTCGTGTGGTTCCTCGTCGGCGACTACACCGGAGCCGACGGCACCCTGTACCGCGGCGACCTCACCCGCTTCTTCCAGGGCGACCCGAGCGCCGGCGTCTTCATGACCGGCTTCTTCCCCATCTTCATGTTCGCCCTGCCCGCCGCGGCCCTCGCGATCTGGCGCCACGCCCGCCCCGAGAAGAAGAAGCTCATCGGCGGCATCATGCTGTCGACGGCGCTCACCGCGTTCCTCACCGGCATCACCGAGCCGCTCGAGTTCTCGTTCATGTTCGTCGCCTGGCCGCTCTACCTCATCCACGCCGTCCTGACGGGCACGTCGATGGCCCTGGTGAACGCGCTCGACATCCACACCGGGTTCTCGTTCTCGGCCGGCCTGATCGACTACGTCCTGAACTTCAACATCTCACAGAACTCGATCTGGCTGATCCCGATCGGCCTCGGCTACGCCGTGATCTACTACGTCGTCTTCAGCTTCGTGATCAAGAAGTGGAACCTCAAGACCCCCGGTCGCGAGGACGACGACGTCTCGGCCGAGTCCGCCGACGCGGCGACGAAGGCCTGACGCGTGGAGATCGTCATCGTCCGCGACGCCGCCGAGGCAGGCCGCGTCGCCGCCCTGAAGATCGCGTCCGTCGTCGAGCGGAAGCCCGAGGCCGTGCTCGGCCTCGCCACCGGCTCGTCGCCCACCGGCATCTACGCGTCGCTGGCGGCCAGGGTGCAGGCGGGCGAGCTCGACTTCTCGCGCGCCTCCGGCTTCGCCCTCGACGAGTACGTCGGCATCCCGCTCGAGCACCCGGAGAGCTACGCGTCGGTGATCCACCGTGACGTGGTCGAGCCGCTCGGGATGGACCCTGACCGCGTGCGGGTGCCCGACGGTCGCGCCGACGACATCGAGGCGGCTGCTGCCGAGTACGACGACGCCATCGCGGCCGCGGGCGGGATCGACATCCAGATCCTCGGCATCGGGGCGAACGGGCACATCGGCTTCAACGAGCCGACGTCGTCGTTCGCGTCGCGCACCCGCATCAAGACGCTCGCGCCGCAGACCCGCGCCGACAACGCGCGCTTCTTCGACGACCCCTCGCAGGTGCCGACGCACTGCATGACCCAGGGGCTCGGCACGATCCTCGACGCCCACGAGGTCGTGCTGGTCGCGGTGGGCTCGTCGAAGGCCTCGGCCGTCGCGGGCATGGTCGAGGGGCCGCTCTCGGCGATGTGCCCCGGCAGCGCCCTGCAGCTGCACCAGCACGCGACGATCGTCGTCGACGAGGAGGCGGCGGCGCTGCTCACCCTCGCCGACTACTACCGCTACACCTACGCCAACAAGCCGGCCTGGCAGCGCTTCGAGCGCTGACCTCGGTCGCGCACTGAGCCGGTCTGGAGCCCTCGCATTCAGGAACATCTGTCCTGATCCAGGAGCCGGCCCTCCTCATTCAGGAAGATCCCTCCTGATCGCTGCCGCGCCTCCTTGCAGCACTCAGGAGGCGCGGCTCGCTCGTTCCTGAAGCGTGCACGGATCAGGACCGCGAGTCCCCCCGCTGCGCGGATCAGGCAAGAAGTTCCTGAATGAGGAGGGGGCGCATCAGCCCCGAAGGAGGCGCGGCGTCAGCCCCGCAGGTCGGGGAAGTCGGCGTCGCGCCACTCGGAGGCGAGGCGGTCGCCCGACCGGGCCGCCGCCTCCTCGCGCTCGCGCAGCTCGACCCGGCGGATCTTCCCCGAGATGGTCTTCGGCAGCTCCTCGACGAACTCGAGGCGGCGCACCCGCTCGTAGGCGGGCAGACCGGTGCGCGCGTGGGCGAGGACGGCCCGGGCGGTCTCGGCCGTCGGCTCCCAGCCGGCGGCCAGCGTCACGTACGCCTTGACGATCGCGAGCCGCACGTCGTCGGGAGCCGGCACGACGGCCGACTCGGCGACCGCGGGGTGCTCGATCAGCACGCTCTCGACCTCGAACGGCGACACCTTGTAGTCGGACGACTTGAAGACGTCGTCGGTGCGGCCGACGAAGGTGATCATGCCGTCGGCGTCGCGGGTGGCGACGTCGCCGGTGTGGAACAGGCCGTCGCGCTGCGCCACCGCCGTGCGGGCCTCGTCGCCGAGGTAGCCCGCCATCAGGTTGACCGGACGGACGCTGAGGTCGAGGCAGACCTCGCCCGCGTCGCCGACGACGCCCGTCGCCGGGTCGACGAGCACGACCTCGACGCCCGGCAGGGGGTGGCCCATCGAGCCGGCCTTGACGACCGACCCGGGCGGGTTCGCCACGATCGCGGTCGTCTCGGTCTGGCCGTAGCCGTCGCGGATGTCGAGGCCCCAGGCCTGCTGCACGCGCGAGATGACCTCGGGGTTGAGCGGCTCCCCCGCCGACAGCGCCTCGCGGAGCGCGACGGGTCGCTCGCCGAGCGACGACTGGATCAGCATCCGCCAGACGGTCGGCGGCGCACAGAACGAGGTCACCTCGGCCCGGTCGAGCTGCTCACGCAGGGCCGCGGCCGAGAAGCGCGCCTGCTCGTGCACGAACACCGTGGCCTCGGCGGTCCACGGCGCGAAGAAGAGGCTCCACGCGTGCTTGCCCCAGCCCGGCGACGAGATCGTGAGGTGCACGTCGCCCGGACGCACGCCGATCCAGTACGTGGTCGTGAGGTGCCCGACCGGGTACGACGCGTGCGTGTGCACGACCATCTTGGGCTTGCTCGTCGTGCCCGAGGTGAAGTACACGAGGCACGGGTCGCTCGTCGCCGTGGCGACGACGGGCGCCGTCTCGGAGGCGCGGCGCGAGTCGTCGAACGACGCCCACCCCTGGCGCTCCCCGCCGACCACGATCCGCCCCACGCCCTCGGCGATGTCGTCGAACTTCGGCGCATCGGCGACCGCCGCCACGACGTGCCGGACGAGCCCCCGCTCGACCCGGTCGGCGAGGTCGTGCGGGGCCAGGACGACGGAGGTGGGCAGGATGACCGCACCGATCTTCATGATCGCGAGCATCGCCTCCCACAGCTCGACGCGGTTGCCGAGCATGAGCATGACGTGGTCGCCCTGCGCGACGCCGCGCTCGACGAGCCACGAGGCGACCTGGTCCGAGCGGCGGCGCATCTCGTCGAACGTGACCCGGTGGTCGACGCCGTCCTGGTCGACGATCCAGAGCGCGACACGGTCGTTGCCCTGCGCGATCACGTCGAACCAGTCGCGGGCCCAGTTGAACGAGTCGCCGACGTCCGGCCAGCGGAACGCGGCACGGGCCGCCTCGTGGTCGCCGGCATGTGCCGACAAGGAGTCTCGGGCGGCGCGGAACGCGGCGGTGGACGGCTTCTCGGCGGCGGGGGCTGCGGCAGGGACCATGTCCCCATGATGCTCGCCCGCCCATGCCGAGCGCGGCATGCGGCGCCGTGCTCCGCCGTCGGCCGGCCGGGCGGCACGGCCTCTTCTCCGCTCGAGGGCGGGTTGCCGTCGCCGAGGGCGGGTCGCGGACTACCCGCCCTCGGCGACGGCGACCCGCCCTCGACGGATCCGCACGGAGGGTCGCGGGCGAGCGCCTCTGGGAGGATCGGAGGATGAGCGACCTCACCCGCACCTCCTCGTCCGACGCCGCCGCATCCGCATCCGTCGCCGCTCCAGCATCCGCACACGCCTCCGCCGCCTCCGCTCCCGCCGCCTCCGGACAGCGGCGGGTCGCGCTCGAGATCGCCGTGACGTCGCTCGCCGGCGCCCGCACCGCGCTGGCCGAGGGCGCCGACCGGGTCGAGCTCTGCACCGCACTCGAGATCGGCGGCGTGACACCGTCGCAGGGCCTGACGGAGGCGGTCGTCGCGACGGGCGTGCCGGTGCACGCACTCGTCCGGGCGCGCGGCGGCGACTTCGTCTACGACGAGGGGGACCTCGTCGTGATGGAGCGCGAAGTCCGCACCCTCGTCGCTGCCGGCGTCGCCGGGGTCGTCGTGGGGGCGCTGCGGGGCGACGGCTCGCTGGACGTCGACGCCGTGGCACGGCTCGTGTCGGCCGCACGCGACGCGGCCGCAGCCCGTCCGGCAGAGCTCGGCGGAGACCGCCTCGAGGTGACCGTCCACCGCGCCGTCGACCGGGCGGCCTCGCCGGTCGACGCCGTCGCCGCCCTGGCCGCGCTCGGGGTCGACCGGGTGCTGACCTCAGGAGGCGCCTCCCGGGCACGAGACGGGCTCGCGTCGGGCGTGCTGCCCGACATGGTCGCGGCGGCCGGCGGCGTCGAGGTGATGGCCGGCGGCGGCGTCCGCATCGACGACATCGCCGCCCTCGTGGACGCAGGCGTCGCCGCCGTGCACCTGTCGGCGTCGACGACCGCCACGACCGCCGCAGCCGGGACGGCCGTGGACGGGGACGGCCGGTCGCTCGTCTCGCTGGGCTCGGCGGGCGCGACCGACGCGTATGCGGTGACCGACGCCTCCGTCGTCCGGGCCGCGCGCGCGGCGGTCGACGCTGCGGTCGATGGTGCACGCGACGTCGCACCGCGCACGCCCGCGCCTCGCACCCCCTGACGAACCCGGGCGCCCCTGCCCGGCGAGGCTGGCCAGCCTGGCTGGCCCGGCCCGACCGTGAGCGTGCACAGTGGAGCGATGACGCAGAAGTCCCTCCTCGTGGTCGGCGGCACCGGCCAGATCAGCGCCGCGTGCGTGCGCGAGGCGGTGCGCGGCGGCTGGTCCGTCTCGGTGCTCAACCGTGGCAGCACCGCCAGCCGCCCCCTCCCCGACGAGGTCGAGCCGATCGTCGCCGACGTCCGCGACGAGGAGGCGCTGGTCACGGCCCTGGCAGGCCGCCAGTTCGACTCCGTGGCCGACTTCCTGACCTTCACCCCCGACGAGCTGCACTCGATGCTCCGTGTCGTGGTGCCGCACGCCGACCAGTACGTGTTCATCGGCTCCGCCTCCACGTACCAGAAGCCGCCCGCCGCGCTGCCGATCTCGGAGTCGACCCCGCTGTTCAACCCGTGGTCGCCGTACGCCCGCGACAAGATCGCCTGCGAGCGGCTGCTGCGCGACGAGCACCTCGCAGGCCAGGTCCGCGCCACCGTCGTGCGCCCGTCGCACACCTACGACCGCACGCACGTGCCGCTGCTCGGCGGCTGGACCGTCGTCGAGCGGATGCGTCGCGGAGCCCCCGTCGTGCTGCACGGCGACGGCACCTCGATGTGGGCGATGACCCACGCGGACGACTTCGCGCGGGCGTTCGTCCCGCTGCTCGGCGCCCCCGAGGCGTCGGGCGAGGCGTTCAACATCATGTCGTCCGAGCTGCTCACCTGGAACCAGATCGCGCGCTGCCTCTCGGACGCGGCCGGCGGGTCGCTGCACGTCGTCCACCGCACGACCCACGACCTGGTCGCGTCGGCGCCCGAGTGGGACGCCGACCTGCGCGGCGACCGCAGCCACCCCGCCCTGTTCGACTCGTCGAAGGTCCGCGAGGTCGCCGTCGGCTGGGAGCCGCGCGTGCCCTTCGCCGAGGGTGCCCGCCAGATCGTCGCCTGGCACGACGCCGACGCGTCGCGGCGCGTGGTCGACCCCGGGGTCGACGCCCTCTACGACCGGCTCGCCGCAGGCTGACGGTCGGCCCGGCCGATGCCGCGTGCGCGGGCAGGACGTGCGCAGCCGTCGGTGCGGTTCGTCAGGGCGGCGACGCTCGGAGTGCGGGCGGGCCCGTCGTGGGCGGACCGTCGTCACCGCCCGCTCACGACGAACTCGACCGGGCTGACGTCAGCGGCGCTGGCCGCCGGGCAACGGGCGGGGCGCCGATGGCTCAGCGCAGCCGGTTCCAGGCGTCGACGCCAGCTCGTCGCCGATCGTCTCGCGCGCCCCCGACGGCGCCCTGAAGCTGCGCACGCCGGTCGGAGCCGGGTCGTCCGAGGCCGACCGGGCGGCGACGAGGGCGTCCCGCCCGACGGACGTCCCGCCGGGCGGGAGCACCACCTCGACGTCCGCGGACAGCTCCCGCGACGCCAGGCTCTCGGCCCAGGTCGCGTAGACCCGTGAGGCCGGGGCGTCGTCGACACGGCGCACGACGAGGGTCGGGAGCACGTCGTCGAGGTCGAGGTCGATGCCCGCCACGTCGGGGTCGCCGGCGGCCTGCTCGACGAGCGCGAGGGAGGCGTCGAGGCGTCGTCGTCCTCGGGCAGCGCCACCCCGCCGGTCGGCCCGTCCACGGTCAGCGCGAAGCGGTCGTCCGGCCGGGAGTCGGTGAAGTCGCGTGCTGCCCGCGCGACGCGGACCACGTCGTCCGCCCCGGCGTCGTCGGCCAGGACGATCGTCGCGACGCCGACGGACTCGCCCGAGAACGGGTTCACCGGGTTCGTGAGCTCGGACGAGGTGTCCACGACGTCGACGACGCCGTCCTGCGCCCGCGACCACTCGTCCAGGTCACGGAGCGGCCCGACGGAGTCGGGGAAGTACACGCACCCGCCGAGCAGCAGCGCGATCGTGGCGGCCCCGGCGATCGTCGCTCCGGCACGTCTCGAGACCGCCCCCGTCGTCATGCTCCGACCCTGGCCGTCGGGCTGGCGACGCCTGCACGCCCGACGTGCTCCGCAGGCTCGGGACCGGGGACGTTCAGAAGCGCGTCAGCCAGGTGCCCTCGACGACGGGGGGCTGCTCGCGGCTGGCCGTGCCGCCTCGCACCAGCGAGAGCTCGCGCCACTGCGACAGCGTCGTGCAGGGGTGCGAGACGCCGAGGCGCACCAGGTCGCCCACGGCCAGCTCCGAGGAGGCGCCCAGCCGGAGGAACGCGTGCTGGTCGTTCAGTGCGGTCACCACGGCACCCTCGAGCACTCCGTCGAGGCGCGTCGCCGACGTGTCGTCCGCACCGCCTCCCGCGGTCGGTCGCCAGGCGTCGAGGGGCAGGGGCAGGCCCTCGTCGTCCGCCGTGTCGCGACGTCCGACGTTCAGCAGGGCGAGCTCGGGCTCGGGTCGCGAGATGACGCTCGCCCAGAGCCCGATGGCGGGCAGGAACGACTCGCGGCCCGTGACGCCGTCGATCGGCGGGGTCGTGTCGCGGGCGAACGGCGTCAGCCGTCGGTAGAGGTCGTGGTCGTGCGCGACGTACGAGCCCGAGCGGAGCACCACGCGAGTCCGTCGCCCGCGTGTCCCGGCGGGGTCGTGTCGCTCGGCGAGCACCGCGACGACGCGCTCGAAGTAGACGCTGCCTCCCGCGCTCACGACGACGTCGCCGCCGCCGGCGAGCCACGGCTCGAACGCCGCGGGGTCGATCGCGTCGAGCAGCTCGAGCACGGTGCGCAGGTAGTCGTCGACCAGCTGGATGCCCGCGGGGTCGACGTCGTGCGTCAGGGCTCCCTCGTAGCCGGTGACGCCGGCGAGCACGAGGTGCGGCGACGCGACGACGGCGTCGACCACGGCGAGCGCCTCGGCGACGGTGCGGGCTCCGGTCCGGCCGACGGGCGAGCCGATCTCGACGAGCACGGCGAGCGGCGGCACGGCGGGGCCGGAGGCGCCGGCGCCGGATGCCGCGCCGGCGTCGGCGTCGGCGTCGAGGCCAGCGTCGGCGTCGGCGTCGAGGCCAGCGGCGGCCTCGACGGAGCTCGAGGCCCGGGCTGCTGCCCGCGCGAGCGCCTCGTCGGCGAGGCGCACGGCCTCGGTCGAGTCGACCCACATCAGCACGCGCGTCGACCCGGGGTCGGCGGCGAGGGCGACGAGCGCCTCCTCGTGGAAGGTCGTCCCGGCGAGCACCACGTTCCGGACGCCGGCCTCACGCGCCACGGCCGCCTGGAACGCCGTCGCGACCGTGATGCCCCAGGAGCCCGCGTCGAGCTGCCGCCGCCAGATGTCGGGCGACATCGTCGTCTTGCCGTGCGGCGCCAGGTCGACTCCGGCCGCCCGGCACCACCCGGCCATCGTGCCGACGTTGTGCTCGAGGGCGTCGAGGTCGACCGTGAGGACGGGCGTGGGGAGGCGCAGCAGCGGCACCGGCCGGTGCCCGCTCGCGAAGGTGGCCTTGGACGTCTGCACAGGGTGTCCTCTCGTCGTGGCACGGGGCGGTCTCCCGATAGCTTTGCAGGGCAGCCCCACCGACACGACATCCCCGTCGACACGACATCCCCGCCGAGACAGAGACGAGACCCCCTGTGAGCGACAAGACCCAGGTGATCACCACCGGAGCCCCCACCCCCATGCCGATCTTCTCGCAGGGCGTGCTGAAGAACGGGTTCCTCGCCGTCTCCGGCCAGGGCCCGCAAGATCCGGCGACGGGCGAGTACCTGTTCCGCGGCGACCTGACGGCGCAGACCCTGCGCACGCTCGACAACGTCAAGGCGATCGTGGAGGCGGCGGGCGGCGCCGTCGACGACGTCATGTCCCTGCGCGTGTTCCTCACGCAGCGGAGCGACTTCGCCGAGATGAACGCTGCCTACGAGACCTGGGTCCGGGCGAACGTCACCAGCGGCGTCTTCCCCACCCGCACGACGATCTTCGTCGAGCTGCCGAACGAGGCGATGCTCGTCGAGATCGACGCGCTCGCCGTCCTCGGCTGAGCCCGCCGTCCGGCGTCGGCGCCCACGCCTACGCCCCGGTGAGCACCGCAGTCCGGCGCAGCCAGGTGTCGTCGCCGAGCTGAGCCAGCATGAACCGGGCCACGTCGGCGCGCGTCACCTGCGTCGACGCGCCGTCGGCCAGGTGCTCGGACGCCACGACGTCTCCCGTCGCGGGGTCGTCCACGAGGCGCGTGGGGTAGACGAGGGTCCAGTCGAGGCCGCTGGCGCGCACCTGCGCGTCGGCCGCCTCCTTCGCCTCGTAGACCTTGCCGAGCACGGTGTGGAAGAAGATCTTCTGGAGCGCGCTGGCGTCGCCCTCCGAGTCGCCGACGCCGAACGCCGAGCAGACGACGAGCCGACGGACGCCCGACGCCTGCATCGCGGGCAGCAGCGCCTCGCCCACCTCGACCTCGACGGGGTGCCGCACGCGGCGTGAGCCGACCGCGTTCAGGACGGCGTCCTGCCCCACGACCGCCTCGGCCACGTCGTCGACGGAGGTGGCGTCGCCGACGAGCACGCGCGCATCGTCGGCGTCGTCGAGGGCGGCCTCGTCGCGCACCAGCACCGTGACGTCGTGACCGGCGGCGAGCGCCTGGCGCAGCAGGTGCGACCCGACTCCCCCGGTGGCTCCCAGCAACAGCAGCTTCATGGTGTCTCCTCGTCGTCCTGCGCACGTCGAGTCGGGTGTCGGCGAGCTGGGTCGAGCGAACACCTCCGGGTCGTGACGTGGCCGTGAGCGGCCTGCGCGTCCGGCGGGATCCCGTCGGAGCAGGCGGCGACGACGCCCTACGACGCTCGACGACGTGGAAGCGACGAGACGACGCGGGAGATCACGTCGTCTTGTCGCTCCCGCGTCGCTTCCTGTGGGCGCCCGCCGTCAGGCGCACCCTGCGCCCGCTGTCAAGCGGGCCCCGCGAGCTCGCCCGCGACGAGCTCGCCCGCGACCCAGACCCCGCGCACCCCCGACGGCGACCGTCGAGGCTCCGCGTACGTCGCGCGGTCGGCGTACGCGCGAGGGTCGACGAGCTGCAGGTCGGCTGCGGCTCCGGGTACGACCCCCACGGGCGTCGAGGAGGCGACGGTCCGGAAGCGGCGGTGCGCGGCCACGCTCATCCGGTGCACCGCCTCCTCGCGGGTCAGCACCGCCGCCGCCCCGGTGCCGGCGTACACGTCGAGCAGCCGTGCGAAGGTGCCGTAGAGCCGCGGGGGCACGGTGCCCGACTCGCGCGGCAACCCGTCCGAGCCGACGAGCGTGTGCGGCCAGGCGAGAGCGGTGCGCATCCCCTCGAGGTCGGTGTGGAAGACGATCACGGTCAGCGCGCCCCGCTCGGCGAGGACGAGATCGGCGAGCACCTCGAGCGGTTCGCCGCTGAGCTCGACCGCGATCTCGGCGATGCTGCGGCCCTCGAGCCCGGCGTGCTCCGGCCGGGCGAAGCCGGCGAGCAGGATGCGCGCGGGCCCGATCGCCGCCCACTGGTTCTCGAGCGCCGTGCCGGGCCATGGCTGCTCGAGCCCGGCGAGCACCGCGGCACGGGTCGACGGGTCGCCGAGCGCCTCGAGCAGGCTCTCGACCCCGCGGTCGGCCGTCGAGGGAGGGAAGAGGGACGCCACCGTCGTGCTCCCCGCGTCGTACGGGTAGACGTCGGCGGAGATGTCGAGCCCCCGCTCACGCAGGTCGTCCAGGTGCTCGACGATCGCGCCCATGCCGCCGACGTTGCGCGGCCCGGTCACCTTGAGGTGGCTGACGTGCACGCGAGCGCCCGTCTCGAGACCGAGCGAGGCGAGCTCGTCGACGGAGGCGCGCAGCCCGTCCGCCTCGTTGCGCACGTGCGCGACGAGCAGCCCGTCCCGGGCCGCCACCTCCTGTGCGATCGCCAGCAGCTCGGCCCGGTCAGCGGCGTCGCCTGGCGCGTACATGAGGCCCAGCGATACGCCGAGCGCGCCGGCGTCGAGGGCCTCGCCGACCGCGCCCGCGATGCGCGACGTCTCGGCAGCGTCGGCAGCGCGCCGACCCATCCCGAGCACGGAGGCGCGGACCGGCGCGTGCGGCACGAGCGCCCTGGCGTGGATGCCGAGCGGCTCCCGGGCGAGCGTCTCGACGTAGTCGCCGAAGGTCGGCCAGCGCCGGTCGGGGAACGGCCCGAGCACGGGCAGCGAGTACTGCTCGAGCGAGCGGTCGGGCGGATCGGACCGCGGCGGGGACGGCGCCACGCCCTGGCCGCAGTTGCCGACGATCGTCGTCGTCACGCCCTGGGCCGTCTTCGGCGTGATCCCGCCCGGACGGAACAGCGCCGCGTCGTCGTGCGCGTGCACGTCGACGAACCCGGGCAGCACCTCGAGGCCGCGGCCGTCGAACTGCCGGTCGGCGTCCACGACGGACGCGCCGGCACCGGGGCCCACGGCCGCGACCACACCGTCGCGCACGACGACGTCGGCGACCTGCGCCGCGCCTCCTCGACCGTCGTGGACCGTCGCCCCGGTGATGACCGTCGTCGACACGGGTTCTCCTCACTCAGGAACGGGCGCGTGCACGTTCCTGATCGCTGCACGGTTCAGGACTCCCGCTCCCTCCCCCGCGCGGATCAGGACAGATGTTCCTGGATGAGGAGAGAGACGGGCGGGCGGGGGCCGGGTCAGGCGATGTTGGCCGTGACCTGGGCGATGTACGCCGCGCGATCCTCGCGCGAGGCCGGTCGGCCGGGCACGCCCGGACGCGTCTGCCACGGCAGCGGACCCGACGCCCTGTGGTACTCGACCCCCGCGGCCTCGAGGCGCAGGAGGTGGTGGTCGAGCCGTGCGGAGAAGCCCGCGAAGTCCCGGGGCGCGTCCGACCAGAGCACGTCGGCCACCGCGCAGAGCCGGGGGAAGACGAGGAAGTCGACGGTGCGGGGAGAGTCCATGTGCTCGGTCCAGACGTTCGCCTGGCCGCCCAGCACGTGCCGCGCCTCCTCGGCGGTCAGCTCGGCCGGGACGGGCTCGAACGCGTAGACGTCCTCGAGGCCGAGCACGATCGAGACCGGGATCGGCTCGTCGGGCGAGTCGGACTGGCGGTAGTCGAGGTACACCTGGTCGTCGGGGCAGGCGACGACGTCGTAGCCGAGCCGGGCGGCGGTCACCGCGCCGGTCATGCCCCGCCAGGAGGCGACGGTCGCGCCGGGCGACATGGGTCGCGCACCAGCCGCGCCGTGCCCCTCCAAGATCTCGTCCCAGCCGAAGGTGCGGCGGCCGGCGGCGGTCACGTGCTCGTCGAGCTGGCCGATGAACCAGGCCTGCAGCTGCTCCTCGTCGGCGAGGCCGCGCTCGCGCATCAGCTCCTGGGTGCGAGGGTCCGCCTCCCACTGGGCCTTCGGGCACTCGTCGCCGCCGATGCCGATCCAGGTGCCGGGGAACAGGTCCATCACCTCGGTCAGCACGTCCTTGTAGAAGTCGACGGTCGACTGCTCGGTGTTGAGCACGTCCTCGAAGATGCCCCACTCGGTGCCGACGGCGATCTGTCGCGGCTCGGGCACGGGCGTGCCGCCGACCTCGACCGCGCCGACGCCGAGGTGCGGGTAGGCCGTGATCGCGGCCATCGAGTGACCGGGCACGTCGACCTCGGGCACGACGGTCACGTGCCGCGCGGCCGCGTACGCGACGACCTCGCGGATGTCGGCCTGCGTGTAGGAGCCGCCGTGCGGACGGCCGTCCTGCGTGGCGTCGGGGCCCGCACCGACCTGCGACGACGCACGCCAGGCGCCCACCGTGGTCAGCCGGGGGTACTTCAGGATCTCGATGCGCCAGCCCTGGTCCTCGGTCAGGTGCCAGTGCAGCGTGTTGAGCCGGTGGGCCGCCATGAGGTCGATCAGGCGCATCACGTCGTGGGTCGGCATGAAGTGCCGCGCCACGTCGAGGTGCATGCCTCGCCAGCCGAACCGGGGCGAGTCGGCGATGTCGACGGCCGGCACCGACCACTCGACTCCCTCGACGAGCGAGCGACGGAACACCTCGGGCGGCAGCAGCTGCCGCAGCACCTGGGCGCCGTAGAAGACGCCGGCCGTCGAGCCGCCGGTGATCCGCACGCCGGCCGGCCGGACCTCGACGCGGTATCCCTCGTCGTCGAGCGCGGGGTCGAGGTCGAGCGAGATGCCGGCGCCGTCGCCGTCGCCCTCACGCAGGGGCAGCCCGGTCGCGGGACGCAGCACCGACTGCAGCCAGGCGACGGTGCCGGCGAGCTCGTCGGGCGCCGAGACGCGGGTGGCGGAGTCGAGCAGGTACGCGCCGGAGGCGGTGGCCAGCTGGTCGACACGGGGCAGCAGCAGGGGGTCGGTCACGGTTCTAGCCCTTCACGGCGCCGGCGGACATGCCCGACACCAGGTTGCGTTGGATGATGACGAAGAAGACGACGACCGGCAGCGAGAACAGCACGCTGGCCGCCATCTGCCCGCCGGAGTCGGTGCCGGTGTTCTGCGAGACGAACGACGCCAGCCAGACGGGCAGCGTGTACATCGACTGGTCCTTCATGAACGTGTAGGCGATGATGTAGTCGTTCCACGCCGCGATGAAGGCGAAGATGCTCGTCGCGATGACGCCCGGCGCCACCAGCGGGAACAGGATGCGCGTCAGCACCTGCCAGGTGTTCGCCCCGTCGAGCTGGGCCGCCTCCTCGATCTCCATCGGGATGGCCACGAAGAACCCGCGCATCACCCAGATCGAGAACGGCAGCACCGTCGCGATGTACGCGAGCACGAGGCCCGCGTAGGTGCCGAGCAGCCCGATGCTGTTGAAGATCAGGAACAGCGGGATGAGCAGCGCCGTCGTCGGCAGCATCTGCACCGCGAGGATGACGATCATGATCGTGCGGCGACCGCGGAAGCGGAACCGCGAGAGCGCCGCGGCGGCGAAGAAGCCGAGGATGATCGCGAGCAGCACCGTCGCGATGACGACCACGGCGCTGTTGCGGAGGTTCACCAGGAACCCGCTCTGCGTGATCGCGACGACGAAGTTGTCGAGCGTCGGGTGCTGCGGCAGGAAGAGAGGAGTCGACGTCATCGACTCCGACCGCGGCTTGAACGCCGTGTTGACCATCCAGTAGACGGGGAAGATCCAGACCGCGCTGAACAGGGCCGCGAGCGAGTTGCTGAACCAGCGGGGCCTCCTGCGGCGACGCGCCCGGCGGACCGGCGTCGCGCCTCCTGCGGGGCCGTCGGACGAGCCAGAGGCGGGGACCGCGGAGGCAGGGACGGCCGAGTCGGCGGCAGCCGCCGTCTCGGAGGGGCCGTCGGTCGCCGAGGCGCCGACTCCGGTGGGGACTGTCGTGGTCACAGGTCTTCTCCCGAGCGGATCAGGTTGCGGATGTAGAACGCGGTCAGGCCGAGCAGCAGCAGGGTGGTGACGACCGAGATGGCGGCGCCCTGCCCGATCTCGAAGCCGACGAACGCCGTCTTGTACATGAAGACGCCGAGCGTCGACGTGGCGTCGTCGGGGCCGCCCTGCGAGACGAGCCAGATCTGGTTGAAGACGTTGTAGTCCCAGATGATCGAGAGGATCGTGACGAGCAGCAGGGTCGGCTTCAGGAACTGCAGGGTGACGTCGCGGTAGACGCGCCACTCGCCGGCACCGTCGAGACGAGCCGCCTCCTTGTACTCGGGCGACACCTGCGTCTCGGCGGCGTAGAGGGTCAGCGCGATGAACGGCACCGCCTGCCAGACGATCAGCATCCAGATCGACGTGTACGACAGCAGGGGGTCGTTCGACCACTGGGTGTCGGTCATGTCGCCGAAGACGCGCAGCTGGGTGAGCATCCAGTTGACGACGCCGTAGCCCGGCTGGAACAGCCAGTTCCAGACCAGCGAGGAGGCGACGTTCGGCATCGCCCACGCGAAGATCAGCACGACGGTGACGACGTACCGCATGCTCGTGTGGATCCGCGTCAGCAGGTGCGAGACGCCCATGCCGATGACGACGCTGCCGGCGACCATCGCCACGGTGAAGAGGACGGTGCGCAGCAGCGACCACCAGAAGTCGCTGTCGGTGAACAGCGTGACGTACTGCTGCAGGCCGACCGACTCGTAGGCGCCGGTGAAGAGGCTGCGCTGGTCGTAGTTCGTGAACGAGGTGAAGACCAGGAACACGATCGGCGCGACCATCACGACGAGCAGGACGATGCCCGCAGGGCTCAGCAGCCAGAGGGGGGCGAGCTGACGCTTCTTCCTCGGCCTCGGGGCCGGCCCGCGCGGGGCCTCCTGGCGGGGCGGGGCGGGCGGCGCTGTCGTGACGGCCATGGCTGCCTCCTGGGTCGGGACTCAGAGCTCGGGTCGAGCGTGTTCGGGTCGAGCGTGGTGGTGCCGGCCGGGCGACGCACGTCCTGCTCGTGCGTCGCCCGGCCCTGTGCCGCGGGCTGCTTCCCCGCGGGGGCTGCTCGTTACTTGTTCAGCGCGTCGTCCGTCGTGCCGTCGAACGACTCGGCCGCGGCCTCGGGCGACTTGCTGCCCGACGCGACGCTCGAGAACAGGTCGTTGATGCTCAGGTCGCCCTCGAGAGCAGCCCAGTTGCCGCTGGCCGGGGTGGCCTTCGAGTTCAGCGCCGCCGAGAAGAAGCCCTCGTCGATGTCGCCGAGCGTGCTCTGCGCCGCCTCGATGCCGTCGGTGCTGTTGGGGATCCAGCCGTCGTTGCCGTAGACCCAGTCGCTCTGGATCTCGGGGCTGGCCGCGATCTTGACCCACTGCAGCGCGAGGTCGGTGTTCGCGCTCTTCGCCGCGATGCCCCAGTCGGAGCCGCCCAGCATGACGGGCTGCGACTCGCCGGACTTGCCCGGGAACGGGAAGGTGCCGAAGCTGTCGTCCGTCAGCGCGGGATTCGCCTCCTTGATGAGGTCGATCTTGCCGTTGGTGCCGAGCATGGCGCCGGCCTTGCCGTCGGCGAAGATCTGGTCCTGGTTCGGCACGTCGGTGTCGAGCGTCTGCGAGGCGCCCGTCGAGTACGTGTTCTGGAACTCCTTGAAGTCCTCGAGGCCCTGCTGCGCCTCGTCGGACGACAGGCCGGCCGACCAGGTGCCGTCGTCGCCCTGGGTCGCGATCTCTCCGCCGGCGTCCCAGACGAACTGCATGCCGGCGTACCAGTACGCGCCGGGCATGTAGAAGGGCGAGAAGTCGCTCGCCGGGTTCGCTGCCGCCAGCGCGTCGAGGTCGGCCGTGAGCTGCTCGTAGGTGGTGGGCTCCTCGGTGATGCCGGCCGCCTCCCACATGTCCTTGTTGTAGATGACGGCGCGGGCGCCCGCGAAGCCGGGGACGCCGTAGAGCGAGCCGTCGACCGTGGCGGGCTCCTCGAGGCCGGTGAGCCACTCCTGGCCCTGGGCGAGGTCGTCGGAGTAGTCGGTGAGGTCGAGCAGGGCGCCGTTCTCGGCGTAGCTCGCGACCTGGGTGTTGCCGAGGTCGAGCACGTCGGGCGGCGTGGACGTCGCGAGGGCGGTGCTGATCTTCGTGGTGATGCCGTCCCACTGCTGGGTCTGCACGTCCACCTCCGCGCCGGTCTGCTCGGTGAACTCGTCGTTGATCGCCTTGATGGTCTCGTCGGTGTAGTCGCCCGTCATGACCCAGACGGTCAGCGTCTCGCCGTCGCCCTTCGTGGTGGGCACGGTCTGCGGCCCGTCGCTGCTGCCGCCTCCTGCCGTGCCCGCGCTCGAGCAGGCCGTCAGGGCCAGGGCGGCCGTGAGGCCGAGGGCCGCGACCGCTGTGTGACGTGTCATTCGCATTGTGTCTCCTCGTGGACGGGGCGGCGGTGCCGCGGGGCGTTGCTGAGAGTGGTGGTGGTCGAGCAGGTGCGTGCGGTGCTGGTGCGGGTGGTGCGGTCTGTGGTGGATCGGGCGGCGGGGGTACCTGGGGAGGGACGGCCGGTCGCGCGGCCGGGCGTCCTCCGCCCGGGCGTCGTCACGAGACGCCCAGCTCGGCCGAGAGCACGAGCGACGCGGCGCCGAGCACGGCCAGGTCGCGGTCGTCGCCCGCGTAGCGGAGGACGAGCCCCTGGCCGACCGCCGCGAGGGTGCGGGCCCTGACGGTGTCGAGGGCCGCGCGCAGCAGCACGCCGTCGAGCAGCTCTCGGGGCCCCGAGAGCACTACCTCGTCGAGCCCGAGCGCGCTCACGACGGGCGCGAGCACGAAGCCGAGGTCGCGGCCCGCGGCGTGCAGCACGGCTCCGCGCGAGCCGGGGTCGACGGCGAGGAGGCGGGCCGACAGCCCCGGCGCCGCGAGCGACACCTCGAGGCAGCCGCGTCGACCGCAGGCGCACACGTCGCCCGCCTCGTCGACGGTGACGTGCCCGATCTCGCCGGCCGAGAAGCGGTCGCCCTCGACGAGCGCGCCCCCGACGATGAGGCCGACCCCCACGCCGTGCTCGATGGTGATCACCATCAGGCTGCGCGACGGGTCTCGCTCGGCGTCGCCGAACGTGTGCACCCCGAGGGCGGCGAGGTTCGCGTCGTTGCCGACGTGCACCGGCACGCCCGTGCGGGCGCTCAGCCTGGCTGCGAGCGGCAGGTCCCACCAGCCGAGGTGCACCGCAGTGCGCACGACGCCCTGGTGGTCGACGATGCCGGGCGTGCCCACCCCGACGCCCAGGAGGCGCGTGGTCGTCAGCCCGGACAGCTCGTCCACGAGACGCTCGGCCAGCGCCACGGCCGCCTCTCCCGTCGCGCCGTCGATGTCGACGCTGGCCCGGCCGACGACCTCGCCGCGGACGTCGACGACGGCGCCGGAGAACCGCTCGGCCGACGAGAGGTCGAGCGCGAGGATGTGGAACGAGTCGGGCCGGATGCCGACGAGCGTCGCGGGCTTGCCGACCCGGGCGTCGCCGCGCAGCCCGAGCTCGGCGACCACGCCGTCGTCGGCGAGTTCCTGCACGATGCCCGAGACGGTCGGCCGGGTGAGCCCGCTCTCGCGGGCGAGGTCGGCACGGCTCATCGAACCCTGGTGCCAGAGGGTCTGCAGCACGAGCGCACGGTTGCGGGCCCTGGTGTGCTGCGGGAGCGACTTCGCGGTGACGCGGAGGGTCGAGGAGGCGCGCTCGGCACCTGCGGGAGCGGCGGCGGCAGCGGAGTGGCCGGTGACGGCGCGGGGGGCGGCTGCGCGGGGGACGGCTGCGGCACGGGGGGCGGCTGCTCGGGGCACGGTCGCCTCCTCTCGTCTCGGGCGTCGCCGACCGGGGCCTCGAGAGGCGTGCGCCGTCTCGTGGTGCGAGACGGGCCCGGCAGCGTTGCCGTTTAGTAAAAATGCCTTACAAACACGTTGTCAAGGCTGGTGCGGTGAGTTTACGAGCAGGAAACACGCCTGGTCAATAGCGGAAATATGCCCGGGATCATGGGGTTCTCGTGCTTGCTGCCACGCGGTTAGTAAGCTTTACTAACGAACATGAGCAGGCCCGTCACCGCCGCACCCGGCGCCGTCGCCGTGTCCTCGCCGGTCACGCACGAGGCCTGGTTCCGCCCTCGTGCTGCGGTCTCGGGGGCACGTCCGTGAGGCTCGGCCTCGACATCGGCGGCACGAAGATCGACGCCGTCGCGGTGGACGACGACCGAGGCCCGGCCCGTCCGGTGCACCGCGTGCGACTCGCCTCCGGCTTCGGCGCCGACGAGGTGCTCGGCAACGCGGTCGAGGCCGCGCAGCGCCTCTCGGCCCTCACCGGCGTCCCGCTCGGCGGGCTGGCGTCGGTCGGCGTGGGGGTGCCCGGCGTCGTCGACGCCGCCACGGGCAGGGTCGGCCACGCCGTGAACCTCGGCCTCGTCGACTCGGCGCTCGGCACAGAGCTGGCGCATCGCCTCGGGGTGCCGGTCCGGGTCGAGAACGACGTCAACGCCGCGGCGCTCGGCGCGTGGCACACGATGTCCCTGCAGGGCTCCGTCGCCTACCTCAACCTCGGCACGGGCCTCGCCGCCGGGCTCGTCCTCGACGGCCAGGTGCGCCGCGGGGCGCAGGGCGCCGCGGGCGAGATAGGCCACGTCCCCGTCGACCCGGTGGGCGCCTGGTGCGCGTGCGGGCAGCGCGGCTGCCTCGAGACCGTGGCCTCCGGCTCGGCGGCGGCCCGCCTCTGGCCGACCACCGCCCTGCACCCTGCCCGCGCCCTGCTCGACGCCGCGGCCGACGGCGACCACCTGGCCGTGCAGGCCCGGCGCACCCTGGTCGACGGGGTCGCGCAGGCGGTCCGGCTCCTCGCACTGACGGTCGACGTGCAGACGATCGTCGTCGGCGGCGGGATGAGCGCGCTCGGCGATGAGCTGATGGGGCCGGTGCGCGAGGCGCTCGCCGACCAGGCCGCCGCCTCCTCGTTCATCGCGTCGCTCGACCTCGCGTCGCGCCTCGTGCTGCTGCCCGCCGGGCTGCCGGCTGCCGCCGTCGGCGCCGCCATGGCGGGCGCGGCCGCCGACCCCGTCGCGGTCGCAGCGACCGGCTGAGGGCGGCCGTCCACATCCTCCACCGGACGGTGGTGCCGGGCAGGGCTGCGCCGTTACCCTGAGGCCATGTCGGACCTGCGCCTCGAGACCCTGTCCGCCGCCACCGTCGTGGCGGCCAACAACCTGACCCTGAAGCCGGGCCAAGAGCAGTACGTGGCCCCGGTCTCGCACTCGATCGCCGAGGCCTACGTCAACCCGACGACGGCGTGGCCCCGCGTCGTGCTCGACGGCGACGAGGTCGTCGGCTTCATCATGGGCAACTTCGACGCGGATGCCGACGACGAGAGCCTCCGCAGCTGCATCTGGCGCGTCAACGTCTCGGCCGAGCACCAGGGCCAGGGCGTCGGGCGCTTCGCGATCCACGCCCTCGCCGGCGAGGCGCGCAGCCGCGGCTTCGACACACTCACCGTCATCTACGAGCCGGGCGACGACGGCCCAGAGCGCTTCTTCGCCCACATCGGCTTCGAGGTCGTCGGCGAGACGCCCTACGGCGAGCACCTCGCGGCGCTGACGATCAGCCCGACGCCGCACGGAGAGTGACCGCCGCGGCAGGCTCGCCCGACCCGGGCTCGTCCGAGTCAGGCTCGCCCGGCGACGACTTCGTCTCGCGCGTCGTCTCCGTCGTCGAGTCCGTGCCGGAGGGGCGGGTCATGTCGTACGGCTCGGTCGCGGCCGCCGTCGGCTCGCGCTCGTCCCGGGGCGTCGGCAAGGTGATGGCGCACACGGGCTCCGACCTGCCGTGGTGGCGCATCGTGAAGGCCTCAGGGCACGCCCCAGAGGGGCACGGCCAGAGGGCCCTCGAGCACTGGCGTGCGGAGGGGACCCCGCTGCGCTGGTCGCGGTCGGGCACCGTCCGGGTCGACCTCGAGCGCGCCTCCTGGTCGCCCGACGTCAGCCTGGGGGACGAGCCGGTCGGCACCTTCGGCTGACGCGCTCGACACGACGGAGCGCTTCGATCGGAGCATGCCCTCGCTCACCCGTCTCGCCGCCGCGGCCGCCGTCGCCGTCGTCGTCTGCACCGCCGCCTCCTCCTGCTCGGCACTGGGTCTCGGCTCCGACGAGAAGTCGTGGGAGTTCGACCGGTACGGCGACGCGCCGAAGGCCGGCACGCGCTCGTTCGTGCTGGACGCCTGGGTGCCCTCCGACGCGGTCGACATCCGCGCCGTCGCACGTCGCGAGGCACCCGAGGAGGCGGTCCTCACGTTCCACAGCGCCGCCTCCCCTGCCGACGGCGCGGGCTGCGCCGTCCTCGAGCCCGTGACCGACGCCCCGCCCCTGTCGCCCGACTGGCTGCCAGGCTCGACGCCCACCGCGGGCTGGAGCTGCGGCGACTGGACCGTCGTCGCGGACGACGGCACGGTCTGGGCCTGGCGCGGCTGACGCCCGTCGCGCACGATTCAGGAACACGCTCGCGACACCTCCTGAACGGTGCACCGTTCAGGAGCGCGGCTCCCCCCGCCGCGCAGCTCAGGACGAATGTTCCTGAATGAGGAGGAGGGGGCGGGGGGGGCGAGGGCGGCGGCGGCTACACGAGCGAGTCGCGCCAGGCCGCGTGCAGCTGCGCGAAGCGCCCGGTGCCCGCGATCAGGTCGGCGGGCGTGCCGTCCTCGACCACGCGGCCGTGCTCCATGACGAGCACCCGGTCGGCGATCGCGACCGTCGACAGGCGGTGCGCGATGATCACCGCGGTACGGTCGGCGAGCAGGGTCTGCAGCGCCTCCTGCACCATGCGCTCGGACGGGATGTCGAGCGACGCGGTGGCCTCGTCGAGGATGAGCACCGCCGGGTCGGCGATGAACGCGCGCGCGAACGAGAGCAGCTGGCGCTGCCCGGCCGAGACACGACCGCCGCGCTTGTTCACGTCGGTGTCGTACCCGTTGGGCAGCGCCACGATGAACTCGTGGGCGCCGACCGCGCGGGCGGCCCGCTCGATCTCGTCGCGCGTCGCGTCGGGCTTGCCGAGCGAGATGTTGTCCGCCACCGAGCCCGAGAACAGGTACGCCTCCTGGGTGACCATGACGATCGCCCGCCGCAGGTCCTTCGGGTGCAGGTCGCGCAGGTCGACGCCGTCGAGGGTCACGCGGCCGCGCGTCGGGTCGTAGAACCGCGACATGAGCTTCGCGAGAGTCGACTTGCCGGCGCCGGTCGAGCCGACCAGGGCGATGGTCTGCCCCGCGGGCACGTCGAGGTCGAACTCGGGCAGCACGACCGTGTCGGCCGAGTACGCGAACTCGACGTCGTCGAACACCACGGCTCCCTTCGCGTGCCGCAGGTCGACGGGCGACTCGGGGTCGGGCACGCTCGGCTGCTCCTCGAGGACGCCCGAGATCTTCTCGAGCGCCGCCGACGCGGACTGGTAGCCGTTGTAGAACATGGCCATCTCCTCCGCGGGGTCGAAGAAGCGCTTCGCGTACAGCGCCGCCGCCAGCAGGGCGCCGATCTCGAGCGAGCCGTCGATCACCCTGAAGCCGCCGAAGAGCACGACGGCCGCGAGGGTGGCGTTGCCGATCAGCACCAGTCCGGGGTCGAACGTGCCGAACAGCGTGAACACCTTCGAGTTGGCCTGGCGGTACTCCTCGACGTAGCCCGCGTACTCCTTCTCGTTGCGCGCCTCCTTGCGGAACGCCTGCACCGCCCGCATGCCCGTCATCGTCTCGACGAAGTGCACGATGACCCGGGCGCTGGCGACGCGCGTGGCACGGAACAGCTTCTGCGAGCGCACCTGGAACCACCGCGTGAGCAGGACCAGCGGGACGAGCGCGACGGCGAGCACGAGCCCGCTCGGCGCGTCGAGGCTGACCAGCGCGATCGCGGTGAAGCCCATGTAGAGCAGGCCGGAGACGAGCTGGTTGATGCCCGAGTCGAGCAGCTCGCGGATCGAGTCGAGGTCGCTCGTCTGGCGCGAGATGATCCGCCCCGACGTGTACGTCTCGTGGAACTCGAGGCTGAGCCGCTGCGTGTGCAGGAACAGACGCTTGCGCAGGTCGAACAGGATCGCCTGGCTGATCCGCGCCGACAGCACCGTGTACTGCGCCATCAGCACGGCGCCGAGCACGCCCGTGACGAGGTAGACCACGACCACGAGGATCGCCGGTGCCCAGTCCTGACGGTCCATCAGGGCAGGCAGGGCGGTGTCGATGCCGAACGCGATCAGCGCGGGGCCGGCCACCTGGGAGGCAGTGCTGACGATGACGACGACCGCCATCAGCGCCAGCCGCCAGCGCAGCGGACGGATCAGCGAGCCGAGGAGGCGCAGTGAACGACGACGGAGCCGCTTGCTCTCGGCCTTCGTGAAGTCGTCCCGCTCCTCGCCGCGGACCCCCTGCGTCGTCGAGCCCTGCTCGGCGCGCTTCTCGGCCGGGGTGCGACCGTCGAGGGCCGCGTGGGCGGGGCCGCCCCCGGTGCCGTCGACCATGCCGTCGTCACGGACCGCGCCGTCGCGCGCGTCCTCGCTGCGGCGCGTGGCCTGGTCGTGCGTCGTCTGCTCGGTCATGCCAGCACCTCCTCTCGGGCGGGGGTCGTGTCGTCGTCGAGGGACGAGATCACCCAGCGGTAGTGCTCGTTCGTGGCGAGCAGGTCGGAGTGGGTGCCGACCGCGGTGACCCTGCCGTTCTCGAGCAGGGCGACGCGGTCGGCGAGGGTGACCGTCGAGGGACGGTGCGCGACGATCAACGAGGTCGTCGACGCGAGGACGCGGCGGAGGCCGGCCTCGACCCGCGCCTCGGTGTCGACGTCGAGCGCCGACAGCGGGTCGTCGAGCACGAGGATCGCGGGTCGTGCCGCGACGGCGCGGGCCAGGGCGAGCCGCTGGCGCTGCCCGCCGGAGAGGCTCAGCCCCTCTTCTCCGACCCGGGTGTCGACGCCGTCGGGCAGGCGTTCGACGAAGTCGGCCTGCGCGATCTCGAGGGCCTCGCGCATCACGCGGTCGGCCTCGACGGGGTCGTCGGCGAGGTCGGGGCGGCCGAGCAGCACGTTGTCGCGGACGGAGGCGCTGAACAGCGTCGCGTCCTCGAAGGCCATGCCGACCAGTCGGCGCAGCTCTTGCCGGGACAGGTCGCGCACGTCGACGCCGTCGATCCGGACGCTGCCGCCCGTCACGTCGTAGAGGCGCGAGACGAGCGCGAGCAGCGTCGTCTTGCCCGAGCCGGTGAGCCCGACGAGCGCCATGGTCTCGCCCGGCTCGACGACGAGGTCGACGCCGTTGACCAGGTCCGGGTACTGGGCCTGGCTGTCCTGGTAGCGGAAGTGGGCGTCGGCGAACTCGAGCCGCCCCTCCGGCGCCTCGATCGTGACCGGCTGCTCGGGGTCGGTGATCGCGTTCTCGCTGTCGAGCACCTCGAAGAACCGGTCGGCGGCCGTGCGGGTGTCGAAGGTCATCGAGAGCAGGAAGCCGATCGACTCGACCGGCCAGCGCAGCACCGTGGCCGTCGCGAAGAACGCGAAGAGCTGCCCGACGGTGAGCTGGCCGTCGGCGGCGAGCCAGATGCCGCCGAGCAGGCAGAGGGCGAAGGCGACGTCGGGCACGAGCAACAGCCAGAGCCACAGCCGGCTGATCGCCTGTGCCTTCTCGATCTCGGTGCCGCGCAGGTCGTCGGCCTGCTTCGCGAACTCCTCGAGCGAGTGCTTGCCGCGGCCGAAGGCCTTGAGCACCCGGATGCCGTGCACGCTCTGCTCGACGCTGGTCGCGAGGTCGCCGACCTGGTCCTGGCTGCGCCGCGCGACGATCGAGTAGCGCTTCTCGAACGCGAAGCTGACGAAGAACACGGGCATCGACGCGACCATGAAGAGGAGCGCCAACGCCCAGCTGTAGAAGAAGAGCACGGCGAAGCCGACGACGATCGTCAGCAGGTTGACGACCAACAGGACGAGGCCGAACGCGAGCCAGCGGCGGATCAGCGAGAGGTCGCTGACCGACCGGCTGAGCAGCTGGCCGCTCTGCCAGCGGTCGTGGAACGCCACCGGCAGGTCCTGCAGCTTCGCGTAGAGCGAGTTGCGCATCGACGCCTCGACGTGCGTGCTCGGCGTGAGCACGAGCCGGCGTCGGAGGCCGATCATGATCGCCTCGACGATGCCGAGGCCGAGCACGACCGCGAAGGCCGGCCACACCTGGGCTCGGTCGCCGCTCGACAGGGGGCCGTCGACCAGCAGCTGCAGCACGGCGGGGATGAGCAGGGCGACGACGGCGGCGGCGAGCGCGGCGACGGCGCCGAGCACGATGCGCGGGATCGCCGGCTTCGCGTAGGGCTGGAGACGCATCAGGGCGCGGAACGTCGACGGGCGACGCTGCGTCGCGGACGGGCTGGGAGGGGACTTCGGAGACATGGCTGATCCAAGTGTCGTGATCTGGAGCGTCGACGGCGTCGTGGCGGCTGTCGACCGGGGAGGGAGTCGCGGCCCGGTGCCCTGGGCAGGGCACGGCGGCGACCCTGATGTGGAGCGCTGGGAGCGCTCGGGTGGAGGAGGTGCGGTGCCGGTGGCGAGCCCGGCCTGCGTTCCGCTCGGCCTAGCCGACGAGGGTCCGGGCTGCCCCGCGGGCGGCGACGGAGGTGGGGGAGGCAGGCACGAGGGCACCGGCGGGGGCCGAGGCCACCGTGGTCAGCGTCGTCGAGTTCATCGTGTCCTCCTGTGCAGGTCGTCGTTCGTCCGTCATGTCAGTCGCGAGCGACCGGCTGTGAGCAGCTTTTCAGGATATGTGTGCTGACACCTCCCCCGCAAGGGCGAGCCTCGGGAACATGCACGACAGGTGTGACGGCGGTAGGCGACAGGCGCGGGGCGGCGACGACGAACGCCCCGGCCGTGCGGGCCGGGGCGTTCGTCGTCTTCAGGTAGGCGGCTCAGTGGAAGAAGTGCCGCTCGCCCGTGAAGTACATCGTGACGCCCGCGGCAGCGGCAGCCGCGACGACCTCGTCGTCACGGATCGACCCGCCGGGCTGGACGACCGCGCGCACGCCCGCGTCGAGCAGCACCTGCAGGCCGTCGGCGAACGGGAAGAACGCGTCGGAGGCGGCGACCGAGCCGCGGGCCCGCTCCCCCGCCCGCGTCACGGCCAGCTGGCACGAGTCGACCCGGTTGACCTGGCCCATGCCCACGCCCACGGAGGCGCCGGCGTCGGCCAGGAGGATCGCGTTCGACTTGACCGAGCGGCAGGCGCGCCAGGCGAACTCGAGGTCGGCGCGCGTGGCGGCGTCGACCTCCTCGCCCGCGGCCAGGGTCCAGCCCTGCGACGAGAAGCCGTCGAACGAGTCGACCTGCTGCACGAGCAGGCCGCCCGAGATCTGACGCGCCTCGACGGTCGGGCGGGCGAAGTCGGCCGGCAGCACGAGCAGCCGGATGTTCTTCTTCGTCTGCAGCAGTGCCAGCGCGTCGGGCTCGAAGGCGGGGGCGATGACGACCTCGGTGAAGATGTCCTTCACCGTCTCTGCCATGGCCAGCGTCACCGGGCGGTTCGCCGCGATGACGCCGCCGTAGGCCGACACGGGGTCGCACGCGTGTGCGCGTCGGTGCGCGTCGGCGATCGCGTCGACGGCGTCGGCCGAGGCCACGGCGATGCCGCACGGGTTCGCGTGCTTGATGATCGCCACGGCCGGCTCGGCGAAGTCGTACGCGGCACGCAGGGCCGCGTCGGCGTCGACGTAGTTGTTGTACGACATCTCCTTGCCGTGCAGCTGCTCGGCCTGCGCGATGCCCGCGCCCTCGGGCGAGGCGTAGAGCGCCGCCTGCTGGTGCGAGTTCTCGCCGTAGCGGAGCGTGGCCTGACGGTCGCCCTCGAGGGTGACGTGCTGGGGGGCGTCGAACGCCGTCGACCCGGCCCGCGCCTCCTCGGCTGCGGTCGTCGAGTCGGCACCTGCAGCGGCACCGGCCTCGTGCTCGGCACGTACGCCGACGTTCTCGGCGAACCACGCGGCGACGGCCGTGTCGTAGGCGGCGGTGTGCGCGAAGGCCTCGCCGGCCAGGCGCTGTCGCTGGGCGAGCGTCGTGCCGCCGAGCGTCAGCGACTTCACGATCTGCGGGTAGCTGGCGGGCGACACGGCGATCGCCACGTTCGCGTGGTTCTTGGCGGCGGCGCGGACGAGGGCCGGCCCGCCGATGTCGATGTTCTCGATCACGGCCGGGGCCTCGGCACCCGACGCGACCGTCTCGACGAAGGGGTAGAGGTTGACGACGACGAGCTGGAACGGTGCGATGTCGAGCTCGGCGAGCTGCTGCTCGTGCGACTCGAGGCGCAGGTCGGCGAGCACACCCGCGTGGATGCCGGGGTGCAGCGTCTTGACCCGGCCGTCGAGCGACTCGGGGAACCCGGTCACGGCACTCACGTCGGTGACGTCGTGGCCGGCGTCGCGGATGGTCGACGCGGTCGAGCCGGTCGACACGATCTCGACGCCCGCGGCGGCGAGCGCCTCGGCCAGGTCGAGCAGTCCGGTCTTGTCGCTCACGCTGATGAGGGCGCGACGCACGGGGACCGCGTCTCGGTCTCGATGCAGGCTGGGGTCGATCTGGTGGCCGCTCATGCGGGTCTCGTCTCCTCGAGGTCGGTCGTTCCGTCGGCGATCTCGCGCACGGTCTGCACCAGCAGCTCGCGCTCGACGATCTTGATGCGGTCGTGGAGCGACGACTCGTCGTCGCCGGGCAGCACGGGGATGCGCCGCTGCGCCAGGATCGGGCCGCTGTCGACGCCGGCGTCGACGACGATCACGCTCGCCCCGGTCTGGTCGACACCGGCCGCGATCGCGTCCCTGACGCCGTGCGCGCCCGGGAACTCGGGCAGGAACGCGGGGTGGGTGTTGATCAGGTGCGGGCTCAGGGCGTCGACGACCCCGACCGGCAGCAGCCGCATGAAGCCGCTCAGCACGACGAGGTCGGGCTGCCACTGCCGGATCTGCGCCAGCAGCTCGTCGCCCCACGCGGCCCGGTCGTCGAAGCTCGAGAACGGCACGGTGAAGGTCGGGACGCCGAAGTGCTCCGCGTGCTCGAGTCCGTCGGCCTCACGGTCGGCGCCGACGGCGACGACGCGGGCGGGGTAGCTGTCGTGGTGCGCGGCCTCGAGCAGGGCACGCAGGTTCGAGCCGCCACCGGAGATGAGCACCACGAGCTTCAGCACCCGGCAAGCCTAGTGGCCGGGGCGCACGCCCCCGAGGCCGAGGAGGCGCGGGTCAGCGGTCGAGACCGCGGACCGGCTCCGTCTCGTCGCCGTCGTGCCCCGAGGCGGGCCCGTCAGCGGTCGACCCGAGCCTGCGCCACCACGGCGCGGGGCCGTCGCGTTCGTCGTCGTGCTCCTCGCGGTCGCGGTCGCGATCTCGGGCGCGCTCGCGCTCACGCTCACGCTCACGGGCGATGCGGTCACGGTCGTCGCGGTCGCGAGGGTCGGTGGGCGCCGCCTCGACGACGGCCGTCTCGCCCGTCTCGGCGTCGCTGCCCGACGCTGCCGACTGGCTCGCCCGGATGACCGGGACGTCGCCGACGTCGCCAGCGGTGTCGGTGTCGGTGTCGGTGTCGACCGCGCCGGCGGTGTCGGCCGAGTCGCCTCGGTCACGGTGGGGACGGAGCCGTCGCAGCCGTGCCGCGAGTCGCTCCCGCCGACCGGCCGAGCTCGTGCCGCCGAGTCCTTCTCCGCCGCTGCCCGCGTCGACGAGGGGGTCGGCTCCGAGGTCGGTCGTCTCGTCGTCGGGGCCCGGCCCCGTGACGATGCTGGCCCCGCCGGTGCGCCTGCCGCCGTCGTGCTCGGCTGTCAGGGCGGACGAGGTGACGGCGCCGGTCGACGACCGAGACCACGAGGACGTTCCCGACAGCACCGGCTGCGGGCCCGTCTCGACGTCGTCGGCCGGACGCGCGCCTCCTGCAGGGGCTGCGGTCGTGTCGTCGTCGTGGCCGATGAAGCTCCGCAGCGAGACGACCATGGCGAGCACGGAGGGCACGGCGACCTCAAGTGCCGCGAAGGCGCCCACCAGCAGCGGGTCGGGCCCCACGTGCGCGAGTCGACCGGGCCCTGCGGCTCCGGACGCCGACCAGGCGAGCAGCCCGAGGAGCGCGCCGGCGACGACGCCGCCCACGACCCCGACGAGGACGCGGCGCAGCACGTCGGCCGACCCGGCCTCGCCGAGCAGCCGCTCGATCCGCGGCCGGAGCAGCGTCGTCACGACGAAGGCAGCGACGACCGGCACGAGCAGCCCGACGAAGGCGAACGACGAGGAGGCGGTCGGCAGCGCCCCGAGGAAGGGCACGGCAGGCATCGGCCCGACCGAGGTGCCGAGCGGCGAGACGCCCGAGCCGGTGCCGAGGGCAAAGCCGGGGCCGACGAACCAGGAGGCAGCCCAGACGACGAGGTCGGGCAGCAGGGCGAGCTGGCCGAGCGTCAGCGCGATGCCGCCGAGCAGCCCGGCGTGCGCGCCTTCGTACAGGGTGATCAGCTCGCCGTAGTGCGTGAGCATCAGCACCCCGACGACGACGCCCGAGACGGCGAGCACGGCGGCCGCGCTGGCCGTGCCGATCCGCAGCCCCGCGGCGGCGACGACGCGGGCGGTCCGGGGCGCGCGGGCGACGAACGAGAAGATCGCGCCCGTGACGGGGTCGGCCGGCTCGCCGCGACGGCGCCGGGTGACCTCGGCCATCGCGACCACGGGGACGGCGTAGACGAGCGTCGGCAGGACGACGCCCTGCCACAGGACGGGTGAGGCGAGGGGGTGCTGGGCGGTGGCGGTGACCAGCAGGCTGAGCAGCGCGAAGACGCCGATGGTGCTGAGCACCCCGATCACCCGGTGCGCCGTCTCGGCGACGGCACGACCGGCACGGATGCCGAGCAGCACGGTCAGCACCGAGAAGCCGAGCGCCGCGATCGTCACGGCGAAGGGGGCCTCGGCACCCGGGACGCCGGAGGCGGCAGCGGTCGCGGCCCCGAGCTGCAGGTCGAGGTCGACGCCGTGCCCGACGAGCCAGATGTCGACGGCGGCACGCCAGAAGACGATCCAGTCGATCTGCAGGCCGTACTGGAAAGCCCACAGGAGGCTGAGCACGACGACGGGCAGCCCGACGCCGATGCCGACGACGAGCAGGGCCTCGAGCGCGGCGAAGACGGCGGTGACAGGGCGGTTCATCGGGCACGACTGTACCGCCGGGCCGCTGGGCGGCGGACGTGCCGTGCCGTGCGTCCGGCGTCCCGTGCGCCGGGCAGTGCCGCGGATGCACGAAGGCGGGCGTGTGCGTCGACCACGGTCCGTCGTGACGGACCGGGCCGGACGAACACGCCCGCCCAGGAGGCGCGGTGCCGGTCACGGCACCGCGCGACGACCTCAGAGGGCCGCGTACACCTCGCGCAGCAGGGCCGCGGTCTCGCTCGGCGTCTTGCCGACCTTGACCCCGGCGGCCTCGAGCGCCTCCTTCTTGGCCTGTGCCGTGCCCGCCGAGCCGGAGACGATGGCGCCGGCGTGGCCCATCGTCTTGCCCTCCGGCGCGGTGAAGCCGGCGACGTAGCCGACGACCGGCTTCGTCACGTGCGCCTTGATGTAGTCGGCCGCGCGCTCTTCGGCGTCGCCGCCGATCTCGCCGATCATGACGATCGCCTTGGTGTCGGGGTCGGCCTCGAACGCCTCGAGGGCGTCGATGTGCGTCGTGCCGATGACGGGGTCGCCACCGATGCCGATGGCGGTCGAGAAGCCGAGGTCGCGCAGCTCGAACATCATCTGGTAGGTCAGGGTGCCCGACTTCGAGACGAGCCCGATCGGGCCGGCTCCGGTGATGTTCGCCGGCGTGATGCCGACCAGCGACTCGCCCGGCGTGATGATGCCGGGGCAGTTCGGGCCGATGATGCGGGTGGCGCCGCCCTTCGACTTCGCCAGCGCCCAGAACTCCGCCGCGTCCTGTGCGGGGATGCCCTCGGTGATGACGACGACGAGAGGGATGCCTGCCTCGACGGCCTCGACGACGGCGTCCTTCGCGAACGCCGGCGGCACGAAGACGATCGAGACGTCGGCGCCGGTCTCGGTGATCGCCTCGGCGACCGTGCCGAAGACCGGGAGGGTGACGTCGCCGTGCGTGACGGTGGTGCCGGCCTTGCGGGCGTTGACGCCGCCGACGACCTGGGTGCCCGCCTTCAGCATCAGCGCCGTGTGCTTGGTGCCCTCGCCGCCGGTGATGCCCTGGACGATGACCTTGCTGTCCTTGTTGAGGAAGATCGACATGGTTCTGCTCTGTCCCTTTACTTCGAAGCCAGTTCGGCGGCCTTGTCGGCGGCCTCGTCCATGGTCGCGACGACGGTGACCAGCGGGTGCGCCGCCTCCGCCAGGATCCGTCGGCCCTCGTCGACGGCGTTGCCGTCGAGGCGGACGACGAGCGGCTTGGTGGCCGCATCGCCGAGGATCTCCAGCGCCGAGACGATGCCGTTCGCCACGGCGTCGCAGGCGGTGATGCCGCCGAAGACGTTGACGAAGACGCTCTTGACCTGCTCGTCGCCGAGGATGACGTCGAGGCCGGCGGCCATGACCTCGGCGCTCGCTCCGCCGCCGATGTCGAGGAAGTTGGCGGGCTTGACGCCGCCGTGTGCCTCGCCTGCGTAGGCGACGACGTCGAGGGTCGACATGACGAGCCCCGCGCCGTTGCCGATGATGCCGACCTCGCCGTCGAGCTTCACGTAGTTGAGGCCCGATGCCTTGGCCTTCGCCTCGAGCGGGTCAGCCGCGTCGGCGTCTTCGAGGTCGGCGTGGCCGGGGTGACGGAAGTCGGCGTTCTCGTCGATCGTGACCTTGCCGTCGAGGGCGACGATGTCGCCCTGCTCGGTCAGCACGAGCGGGTTGACCTCGACCAGCGTCGCATCCTCGCCGGCGTAGACCTCGTACAGCTTGACGAGCACGGGGGCGACCTTCGAGACGAGGTCGTCGGGGAACCCGCCGGCGCGCGCGATCTCTTCTGCCTTCGCGAGGTCGATGCCCGCGAGCGGGTCGACCTCGACGCGGGCGAGGGCCTCGGGCTTCTCGACGGCGAGCTGCTCGATCTCCATGCCGCCCTCGACGCTGCAGAGCGAGAGGTACGAGCGGTTCGCACGGTCGAGCAGCACCGAGAAGTAGAACTCCTGGGCGATCTGCGCACCGCCGGCGACCATGACGCGCTTGACGACGTGGCCCTTGATGTCGAGCCCGAGGATCGCCTCGGCCGCGGCCTCCGCGTCGTCAGGGGTCTTCGCCACCTTGACGCCGCCGGCCTTGCCTCGTCCACCGACCTTGACCTGGGCCTTGACGACGGTCACGCCGCCCATCTGCTCGGCTGCGGCTCGCGCCTCCTGCGGGGTGTCGGCGACGACTCCCGGCAGGACGGGCACGCCGTAGGACTCGAACAAGTCCCTGGCCTGGTACTCGAAAAGATCCACGCTGTTCTTCCAATCCGCATCGCTGCGCCAGTGCTCTGGAGGGGCTGCCGACCGAGTCGGCACCGGCCTCGTCGCCCACCTCGCGTCTGTCTCGACGTCGGGACGAACAGGCCTCGGCCAGCCTAGCGCCTGGCCTCCGGGCCCCTCCCGGGTGCGTGCCCAAGGAGGCGCGGAGGGGTAGGGTCCCGGCCCCGGGGTACGGCAGGGGAGGAGTCACTGCCGATCGCCTGTGGACGACGCGCGTGTCGGTGGCCCCCGGCATCGTATGGATCGTCTCGGCGCATCTCGGTGCCGGGACGCACCACGAGGACTCCGCATGACCAGCACCCGCACCGCCCGCAGCGCCCGCACCAGCACCCGCACCGCCGCCCGCAGCACCCGCACCGCCCGCAGCACCGACCGCGACCGCATCGCCGACGTCGCCGCCCGCCTCTTCGAGTGGGACGACTTGAAGCCCGCCCAGCTCGAGGCGGTCGAGTCGCTGCTCGCGGGCCGCGACACCTTCGGCATCATGCCCACGGGCTTCGGCAAGAGCGCGATCTACCAGGTCGCGGGCGCGCTGCTCGACGGCCCGACCGTCGTCGTCTCGCCGCTGATCGCGCTGCAGGCCGACCAGGTCGCGGGGCTCGTCGGGCACCCCGACGCCCCGCCCGCCGTCGACGTCAACTCCGGCCACACCGACGACGAGAACGACGAGAGCTGGAGGCGCGTCGACGCCGGCGAGGTCACCTACGTGTTCCTGGCCCCCGAGCAGCTGGCCCGCGACGAGACGGTCGAGCGGCTGGCGCGCGCGGGCGTGTCCCTGCTGGTCGTCGACGAGGCGCACTGTGTGTCGTCGTGGGGCCACGACTTCCGGCCCGACTACCTGCACCTGGGCGAGATCGTCGAGCGGCTGGGCCGCCCGCCGGTGCTCGCGCTGACGGCGACCGGCTCCGGACCGGTGCGCGACGAGGTTATCGAGCGGCTGCGGCTGCGCGACCCGCTCGTGATCAGCCGCGGCTTCGACCGCCCGAACCTGTCGCTCGCCGTGCACCGCCACGAAGACGAGGCCGAGAAGCGCCGCGCGATCGTCGAGCAGGTCGCCGAGCTCACGACGCCGGGCATCGTCTACGTCGCCACCCGCAAGGAGAGCGAGCGCTACGCCGACGAGATCGGCGAGCGCTGCCCCGACCGCACCGTCGAGGCGTACCACGCGGGCCTCCGCTCGGCTGAGCGGGGTGCCCTGCACGAGCGCTTCCACGCCGGCGAGATCGACGTCATCGTCGCGACGAGCGCCTTCGGCATGGGCATCGACAAGCCCGACGTCCGGTTCGTCGTGCACGCCGACGTGCCCGAGTCGCTGGACGCCTACTACCAAGAGATCGGTCGGGCCGGGCGTGACGGCGAGCCGGCCGACGCGACCCTGCACTACCGGGCTGAGGACCTGTCGCTGCGGTCGTTCTTCGCGGCGGGGCTGCCGTCACGAGCCGAGCTGCGGCGGGTGCACGAGGCGATCCGCGCCTCCTCGGGTCCGGCGAAGCGCAAGGTGGTCACCGAGGCGACCGGGCTGAAGCCGCGGCAGGTCTCGCGACTCGTCGACCTGCTGCTCGAGGCGGGCGTGGTCGCCGAGACCAAGACGGGCTACGAGATCACGACCGACCTCGCGTCGAAGGAGGCGGCGGAGCAGGCGCGCCAGGTCGCCGAGGGACGCGAGCGGGTCGAGAAGTCGCGCATCGAGATGATGCGCACGTACGCCGAGTCGCACGGCTGCCGGCGGCGGTTCCTGCTCGGCTACTTCGGCGAGGAGGCGCCGGAGCGTTGCGGCAACTGCGACGACTGCCGCACCGCTGCGGCCGAGCCCGACCGCCCGGCAGACACCGAGGAGGCACGGGTCGACCACCCGGAGCACGCTCCCCTCTTCGACCCCGACACCCGCGTCGCCCACCCGGCCTGGGGCGAGGGCACGGTGATGAGCACCGAGGGCGACCGCATGACGGTGTTCTTCGAGGGCGAGGGGTACAAGGTCCTGGCTCTGGAGGCGGTCGAGGAGCACAACCTGCTCACGGCCGTCTGAGCACGATCCCGGCGCTCGTTCCCTGTGAAGCTCCGCAGGGGCCGGGGCACGGGGCGGGAGTAGACGGGAACCACCTGACACACACGAGAGACACGGAGAACGAGATGTCGAAAGACAAGAACGTCGCCACCCAGCAGCTGATCGGCGAGATCCTGACCGCCCGCGAGATCGACCGACTCGGCGCGGGCTTCCACGCCGCCGTCGTCGACCACGACCCGGCGCCGGGCGCACCTGCGGGCGTCGAGGGCATCAAGGCGTTCTGGAGCGACTTCTTCACCGCTTTCCCCGACGCGGACCTGGGCGTCGAGACCCTCGTCGCCGACGACGAGAACGTGACCGCCGTCTTCACCATCAAGGGCACCCACACCGGGCCGTTCCAGGGCCACCAGGCCACGGGCAAGAGCTTCACGGTGCGCGGCATCCAGGTCGGTCGCTTCGACGACGACGGCCTGCTCGTCGAGCGCTGGGGCGCCACCGACGAGGCCGGCCTGATGCAGCAGCTCGGCCTGGCCTGAGCCTCTACCCCACCCGCACCACCGCACCACCGCACCACCGATCGGAAGGACGCACCATGAGCGACACCCAGACCCCCGCATCCTCGGGCGACGAGCCCTACGACGACGAGACCCAGTTCGAGGAGAGCCAGCAGATCGTCACGAACGACGCGGTCGCCGGCGAGACCGTGCTGCCGGGTCTCGGCGACGGCAACGACGGCCCCACGGGCGGCTCGCCGCGCGAGGCCGAGCCGAGCCTGGCCGAGAACGACCTCGACGACGAAGACGTCGACCTCGACGAGACCGAGTAACGCGCCACCTCGCGATGACGATGCCCGCCCACCGCACCGCGGCCGGCGGGCGTCGTCGTATCCGATGTGAGCCGGGGTGATGCGCTGACGTGCTCGGCCACTCCATCCATCGACACCCCAAATCGGCAGGTCGAAGCTCGCAGATCAGCGGCCGTGACCGAGCTCACGAAGGCGACGGTCTGCCACCGTCACTCGTCGGTGGCAGGCTGCGGCCACCCGTGGGCTGTGGGTGGCGATGATGAAGCTGGTTCCGCTCTCCTGCAGAGAAGCGAAGAGATCGAGGATCTCGCCTTCGGTGTCCTCGTCTAAGGCGCCGGTGGGCTCGTCAGCGAGGATCAGGGCCGGACGTCTGACGATCGCCCGTGCGATCGCGACACGCTGGGCCTCCCCACCAGAGAGCTTGGTGACCTTGTTCTTGCCCATGCCCGCCAGCCCGACCATCGCGAGGGCCTCTCTCGTCTGGCGTTCCGGCTGTTCCAGTCCGCGGGCGCCGAAGAGGACATTCCGCTCGACGGTGAAGTCGTCGAGGAGGTCGTAGGACTGCGCGACCAGACCGATATGCCTTCGTCGGTGGTCGGCCATCGGATCGAGGCCCTTCGGCAGAGCAGCGCCGCGGAAGACGTATTGTCCGTCGTATCGACCGTCCAGGCCCGCGATGATCCGGAGCAGCGTCGTCTTGCCGCTCCCGCTCCGCCCGAGCAGGGCCACCGAACGCTCGTCAGCCCCCATGGCAAAATCGAGGCCGTCGAACAGCTGTCGCACGGAGCCGTTGGGCTCGCGCACGGTCTTCGTGAGGTACTGCAGCGCGAGGAGTTCGGTCACGGTTCGCTCCTTGGACGGTGGCGGATGGTGTGGGTGAACTGCGTGCGGCGGCGCAGGAGATCGACGGCCCCCAGCAGGGCGATGAGCGTCAGGCAGAGTGTCCGCGTGGACGAGTCCTCGTGGGGAAGCAGGTGCGTGGCTGCGAGGAACACCGCAGCGAGGCCGGCGTACTCGACGGCAACGATGGTCAGCGCTGCTCGTTCGAGGTCGCTGCGGCTCTGGCCGAGCTCCCAAGCGATGCGGATTCGTCGTTCTCTGCGTCGGGTCGCGCTGCTCGTCAGGATGCCACTCATCACGAGAGCTGCCGCCGCAATGAGGCACTCGACGGTCAGCACCAAGGCGAAGTTGTCGTGGACGAGCGCGCGGACCGACGCGAACTGCGTCAGGTAGCTCGGCACGCTCAACAACGCGTACTGATCGAAGCCTGATGACGTCGCTGCGCCCTGCAGTGCCCTGAACACCGCGCTGTCGGGCTGGCCTCGTTCGACGGCGATGTTGGCGTGCAGCATCGCGAAGGCGAGGATGCCGTAGAACTCCGGATCGGACTCGGCCGCCCCGGTGATGCTCTTCGGGTAGGGAACGACGAGGTGGTCGTCGAGGAAGTAGTTGATGTCGCCTTGGTAGAACATCGAGGCGCTGGGCGAGAGAAACCCCACGACCCGCATCTGGGTGGGCTTGAAGTAGTAGTCCGCGGCGAGGCGGTCGCCGACGGCGTAAACACCTTCGTAGTCGGCCCCGAGGAGCACCGGGATCGTGTCGCTCTCGTAGTCCACGGCGGTCCAGTCCAGCTCGGTGTCGTCCTGACCTGCGAGGTTGTAGAAGTCAAAGGCGGCCTCGTTCAGCTGCACAGATTTGACGTTCACGACCTGCTTGCCCAGGACCGGATCTTCGTAGGGCCCCTGCACTGTCTCCTGGGTTCCATAGCCCTGCTCGAACGTCTCCCCACCCGCGAAGTCCGCGACCGGCATGCCCTGATCGAATGCAGAGAGCAGCCGAACGCCTGCCGGAGCGTCCTGCTGGAGAGAGTCGTAGAACGTGGTGACCTTCTCGATGTTCACCAGGGATTCCAGGTATTGCTCGAACAGAGCGGGGTCCGTCAAACCATCGGTCAGGCCGTACATGTCGACCCTCGCGGAGTCGTCGAAGCTCTGGCTGACCGCAGCCTGGGTCGACTGGGAGAAGGTCACCACGTTGTAGAGGCTCGTCGCGAGGAAGGCGAGCACAAGGATCTTCGCCACGAGCCGCACGTAGGTGCCACGCAGCAGTGCCCGCGCGTTCATCGGCGCCTCCCCCACAGGGATGCTGCGAGCGCACCCGCAGAGGCGACGATGCTCAGCGCGAGCGGGACTCCCGCTGCGGCCGCGAACTCCGGCGCCGAGCGCATCGCGCCCGCCGAGGCCAGCGCAACGCCCCAGACCGTGACGAACACTGTCCCGGCGCATGAGGCGAGAGGGAGAACGCTCGACATCAGCACGCGCGAGCCTCGAGAACCGAGCCGGTACTCGAGGGCTGTGACAGGCCTGCGGAAGCCCGCGATGAGCAGCCCGGAGGCGCCTGCACCGAAGATCGTGAGCCCCCACCCGCAGAGGATCACGATCGGTGAGACGTAGTCGATGTTGGTGCGCTGATCTGTTCCCCCGCCCACCGGTTCCGCTGCCCCCGCCCTCATGCCGGGCAGAGCCTGGGCGTCGCCCTCGACGTCGACGATGACAGGCCCGTCGACGACGAGGTCCCTGTCCTGCAGCAAGACATCCCGGGCGAGGCCGCTGTCAGCACGGACACCGAGTCGGCCGATCACCATGAACGCCTGCCCCTCGTAGTCGACCCACTGCCGCCCCTCGTCCGAACGCGTCTCCACCTGGTGGCCGACGAGCGCCACGCGCTCGTCTGTGGCGCGCATCTGCCGTCCTTCGTGGATCGGCAACGACTCAGGTCGGCCCAGCGTGCGGACCACCCGGAGGTGGCCGCTGCCGTCGAGGTCCTGGAACAGACGGCCGGTGAGAGGTGTCCCGTCGAACCCTGCTCGATCAAGAACATCGGCCGAGTCGAGCCTCTCCGCAGTGGCGCTGTAGAGGTTTCCTCCCTCCAACGAAACGGCAGTGCGGATGGTGGTGTAGACGCTGATTCCTGAGCCGAGGGCGCTGAACAGTGCCAGGAGCGCCATGCTCAGTACGAGCTTTCGACGGTTCATGACGTCTCCGAGCGGCTAGAAGTGAACGGGCGGGAGGGCAGATGCCATTCCGCCCTACGGTCCTACCGGCCGTAGTAGGACTTCGCTGAGCCCTTGCCGTGGGTGCGGTTCGCCACGAACCACGGAGACGTGGCCTGCGTGCCGCTCGTGCCCCATTGACGACCCGAACTGGTGAGCACCGTGCTGCCGCTCTCCATCCGAGCAGTCGTGTAGTGGCGCACGCCAACCCACGTCGTCCACCCTTTTGCGCGCTTGATCGTGGTCCCGTTGACGACCCTCTCCTCAGCTGCACCCCGGTGATTCACTGCCGCTGGCGCAGCCGACTTGCGGGCAGCCTCGGGACTGGACGAGGTCGAGAACGAACCCGTGTTCTCGTCCCAACCGCCCAACTCAGCCGCACTGGAAACACCAGCCGGAAGAGCAACGGCACTGATAGCGATTGCAGCAACGGCGATCGACATCCTCATTTTCTTCATTGCGATCCTCGATCTTGATTGTCGGAAGGAGCAAAGGTGACTCGTCGCATCTGACATGAGGTCGTGCGGCAATCGAGACCGAACGACCCGTCGTAGCCAGGCGAGAAGCCCGCTCTCGCGCACCACTCTCTCAGCATTGACATATCTCACACAAGCCCCTCGCGGCATCCAGGTCGGTCGCTTCGACGACGACGGCCTGCTCGTCGAGCGCTGGGGCGCCACCGACGAGGCCGGCCTGATGCAGCAGCTCGGCCTGGCCTGAGCCGCTCCCTCACCCGCAGCACCGCACCACCGATCGGAAGGACGCACCATGAGCGACACCCAGACCCCCGCAGCCTCGGGCGACGAGCCCTACGACGACGAGACCCAGTTCGAGGAGAGCCAGCAGATCGTCACGAACGACGCGGTCGCCGGCGAGACCGTGCTGCCGGGCCTCGGCGACGGCAACGAGGGCCCCACCGGCGGGTCGCCGCGTGAAGCCGAGCCGTCCCTGGCCGAGAACGACCTCGACGACGAAGACGTCGACCTCGACGAGACCGAGTAGCGCGCCACCTCGTCGAGGCGCCCGCTACCCGGCCTGAGGCATTGCCTGGCCGACGCGAAAGCGACGAACTTCCGTAGAACATCGCGGAGGTTCGTCGCTTTCGCGTCGGTACGGGCGGCCACGGCCGCTGCTGAGGATGCCGGGGTCTCCTTCCTCCCCTGGAGAGGTCTCGGACCAGGTCGTCCACAGATCGAGGAGGTGGGCGAGACTCCCCGGCCCGCGCCCCGTCATCGTCGTCGCATGACACCTCAGACCACCTCGACCAGACCCTCGCGGCAGCTGCTCCTGCCCCTCCTGCTCCTCCTCGTGGCGGTGCTCGTGGCACCGCTCGCCTTCGCCTCCCCGGCCAGCGCCGTGGCGTCGACCGGGCTCGGCACCGGCTACATCTGGCGAGGTGACGGCGTCTCGTACCTCGGCACGTACCTCCTCGCCGACGGGCGCAAGGCCTTCTGCCTCGAGGCAGGCAAGACGTCGCCGGTCGGCAACGAGTACGACACGGCCACGGGCGCGGACGTGTTCCCGATCTCGAGCGAGGACCACGCGCGTCTCGCCTACATCGCCCGCACCTGGGCGGGCACCGATGACCAGGACACCGCGGCCGCGGGCCAGCTGGCCGTGTGGAGCATCACGGGCCTGGCCGGCCAGACCGCCCGCTACTACGCGGGCCGCGCCAACGAGCGCTGGCCGATCGTCCTCGAGAAGATGCAGCAGATGCTCGACGAGTCCACCCGTGAGGCCTCCACCTCCGTCTCGGCCTCGCTGGCCGTCGACCTGCAGCCCGACGGCACCGGCACGCTCCGCACGGACGTCGTCGTCGACCGTGTCACCGGCGGCCCGACCGTCCTCGAGCCGACGTTCGCGGGGGCCGTCTCGTTGACCGGCGCCGTCTTCACCGACGGCACCGCCGCCTCCTCGGCACGGAACGGCGAGACGATGTCGTTCCGGGCGACGGGCGACCTCCCCGAGATGACCGTGGGAGTGGAGTCACGGTTCGACGATCTCCCCTACGGCCGCGTGATGACCGTCGGCAGCAGCGCCGCGGGTTCGCAGATGATCCTGTTCTCCGGCGGCGCGAGCGTCACGGCGACCGGCACCGCGAGCGCCAGCGCGTTGTCGCCTCTGCCCTTCCGTCCCCGTGTCTCCACCGTGACCAGCGACACCGTCGCGGAGCAGGGTGCGGTGCTCACCGATCAGCTCACGCTCGCCGTCGAGCCAGGTGACGGCCTCCTGTCGGAGTGGGGCCGCATCGTGGTCGACGGAGGCTGGGCGCCCATCCCGGTGACCGTCCGCAGCCGCCTCCTCGGCCCGTTCTCCGAGCGTCCGGTCGAGGCCGCTGACTGGCCCGCCGACGCCCCTGTGGTCTGCGACGTCGAGGTGCGCGTGGTGGAGGGGCCGGGCACCTACACGACGCCGGGCTGCGAGCTGCCCGGCGGCGGCTGGTACACGTGGGTCGAGTCGATCGACCCCGCCGACACGTCCGTCGAGGACGGCCGCGATCGGCTGCGCGGCTGGAAGTCGCCCTTCGGCACGGCCACCGAGACGACCGTCCTGCCCTGGTCCCCGCGCATCGACACCGCGATCGTCGGTGCCTCGGTCGTCGAGCCGGGCGCCTGCGTCAGCGACGCCCTCCTGGTCTCCGGGTGGAACACCGAGGTCGAGGAGGTGGTGGTCGACACGCTGCTGATCGGCCCGTTCGCCGAGCTGCCCGCCGAGGGCACGGAACTCGGCGACGTCGACGGCCTCGAGCGTGACGGTCTCGTCGCGGGACGCGTCTCCACCACCGTGAACGGTGACGGGCTGGTCGAGACGGCCTGCCTGCCAGTGGCGGAGGTGGGCGACTATGCCTTCGTCTACACCTCGGAAGGCACGCCCGCAGGCACCGAGGGGCACCAGGTCGTCCCTGCGTTCGCCGACACCCGGGTGCACGACACCGAGTCGTTCCGGGTCGAGGCGCCCGTCGACACGCCCGTCGAGACCGAGGCGCCAGCAGTGCCGGTCGCGCTGGCGTTCACCGGCACGGACCTCGGCGGCCTGGCCCTCGGGATCTCGCTCGCCGGCGGGTTGCTCATCGCAGGCGGGATCGCCGGGCACGTCGTCCGACGTCGACGCCACGCAGCCTCCGGGCGGTCTGCAGAGCTCGGCCCTGACGTGGCGGTCGACCTGCCGTGACGACGCCGGGGCAGGGCAGCGGCACGTCACGGTCACGGAGCCGGCACCTGAACGGGCTGGACGACGCCGTCGCCCACGTTGACCTGGGCGGTGCCGACCCTGGGGCGCACGGACAACGAGCTGCGCGGCACGACGACTCCGATCAGGTCGCCCTCGGCGGGCACCTGCGGGCTGAGCAGGGCCCCGCAGCGGCCCCGACGCAGGTCGACGTGCCAGCCGGTGAAGCCGAGGGCGAGCTCGGCCGCGGAGCCGCCGGCGACCAGGCCCTGTCCCCGCTCCGCACACGACGACACGAAGGTCGCCAGCCAGTTCGCGGCGGGACAGTCCCGGAGCTTCTCCGCGTCGTCGACGACCAGCACCCGGCGGCGCCCTCCGGCGTCGAACCACGGGGCGAGGTCGTCCTCGTGCACTGTCGCCGTCGTGACGAGCGCGAGGACTCCGGGGACGGCGGCGAGGTGCCTGAGCGGCGACGCACGCGGAGCGACGACGACCAGCTCGACGCCCTGGGCGAGGAGGGACCGGGCGATCGTCGTGAGGACGGTGCTGCGCCCGCTGCGGCCCGGTCCCGCCACGAGGAACGTCCCCGCCCCTGCTGCCAGGTCGGGGCCGACGACGCCCATGTCGTCGCCCCCGAGCCCCACCATCGCGAGCATGGCGTCGGGCCCGAGCTCCGGCGAGCGCCGCCCCCAGGCCTCGTCGAAGCCCACGGGGCCGTCGAGTCGCTCGAGCCGGAACGGCCGCCGGTCCCGTGCCACGTCCCGGTCCCGTTCGGTCGCGGCGGCCCCGCGGATCCGCAGCGAATCGCCCTGGGCGCTGGCGGCCGCGTCGACGGCGAGCAGCGCGACCTGGGTCTCGACGGCCGTGTCGGCGGTGAAGCCTCGTCCGTCGCCGACGCGATCGGGCAGGGCACGGGGCGAGAGGCCCGCGAGTCCGTAGTCGGACCGGTCGGAGAGACGGAGGACCAGCTTGTCCTGGACCAGCGTGCCCAGTCGGCCGGTGATGAGCTGTCGGTCCCCTGTCACGACGACGTGCACCCCGGCACCCGCTCCCTCCCGCAGCAGGAAGGTCACCTGCTCGACGGGCTCACCGTGGTCCAGCTCCCCGAACGACGCGGTGAAGCCCTCCCACCGGTCGATCATGACGACGAGGTGCGGCAGACGTGCGGCGTGGGGAGCGGCGCGACGTTGCTCCACGACGTCGCCGTGCCCCTGCCGGGCGAGGACGTCCTGCCGACGGAGGGTCTCCTGCACCAGCCGCGACAGCAGGCGCCTGGCACGGTCCACCTCGGTGCGCTGGACGACGGCGCCCGTGTGGGGCAGGGCCGTGAGCGGCAGCAGGGCACCGCTGCCGCAGTCGATGCCGTACAGGTGCACGTCGGAGCACGAGGTGAGGTCGGCGATCGAGGCGGCCAGGGCCCTGAGCGCCTGCGAGCGCCCCGACCGGGGCGAGCCGACGACGAAGAGGTGGCCGGTCGAGTCGAGGTCGAGGACCGCCGGCCGTCGGAGCTGACGGGCGGGGTGGTCCTCGAGCCCGAAGGGCAGCGGCGAGACTGCGGCCGAGTGTCCGCTCGACGGCGGCGTGCTGAGCTCGTCCAGCAGGACGATCGCGGGCAGCGCGTCGAGCCACGGGCGGTGCGGGAGCGGGCCGCCACGCAGCACGTGCGCCGCAGAGGCTGCCGCGACGAGCTGCACGAGGTCCGTGACCTCATGGGAGTCGGCGCGCGCCTCCTCGGGGGGCTGCTGCGGAGCCGACCCGGTCGTCGCCCACGACGGGCGACAGCTCCAGATCGGTCCGTCCGCCGCGACGGCGGCACCTGGGGCTCGACCGCCGACGCGCCCGGCCTGGAACGGCAGCAGGGCCCCCGCGCCCAGGCGCACGAAGGCTCGTCCCGGGGTCGACGCCGAGATGCCGGACGCGTCAGGCGCGTCGATGACGTCGGTGCTCTCGGCGGGGTCGGTCACCCGCAGCGCCACCCTCAGGGCCGTGTTGGCACGGATGTCCGCCGAGACCACGCCCGTCGGCCGTTGGGTGGCCAGGACGAGGTGGATGCCGAGCGACCGGCCGCGCTGGGCGACGTCGACGAGGCCCGTCACGAAGTCGGGGAGCTCGCGCACCATCGAGGCGAACTCGTCGATGACGATGAGCAGCCGGGGCAGGGCGGCGGCGACCTCACCGCGGGCCACCAGCTCCGCGTGGTCCTCCACGTCCTTGGCGCCCGCCTCCGAGAGCACGACCTCGCGGCGGTGCAGCTCCGCCCGCAGCGAGGTCAGTGCCCGCTCGACGAGGTGCCCGTCGAGGTCGGTCACCATGCCGACGGTGTGCGGGAGGGACGCGAAGTCGCGGAAGGCCGCCCCGCCCTTGTAGTCGATCAGCACGAAGGCCATCGCGTCGGGCGCGTTCGTCGCGGCGAGCGACGCGACGAGGCTCTGCAGCAGCTCGGACTTGCCCGATCCCGTGGTGCCCGCGACCAGGGCGTGCGGCCCGTCCGCGCGCAGGTCGACGCCGAAGGGCCCGTCGATGCTCTCGCCGAGCAGCACGCGGGTGCTGGGGCCGAGGCGACGCCAGCGCGCCAGGACGGACGGCCCGTCGGGCTCGTCCAGGTCGAGGACGTCGAGGAGGCGAGAGGTCGTGGGCAGACCGCCGGCCGCGCCTCCGTGCTCCACCTCGACGATCGGTGCGACGGCCCGTGCCGCCGCGTCGTGCCACCCCGCGGGCAGCTCGTCGGCGAGGACTTCCTGCACGCTGGCCGTGCGCTGCGCCGCGACCCGGTGGCGGTGCGCGCCGGCCGACACGACCGCCACGCACTCCTCGGGCAGGGACCGCTCGTCGACGTCGAGGCAGATCGACCACACGCGCACCGAGGGCCCGTCCGCGAGGACGGACACGAGCCCGGGCAGGGCACGCAGCCGTCGCGCGCCGTCGACGACGACGACGACGTCCGGCACGTCGGGTGCCGGGCCCCGCGAGTCCCGAGCCGCGCGCCGACGCGTCTCGATGAGGGTCGTCAGCTCGGCGAGGCGCCGCGCGACGCCCTCGGCGTCGTGCCCGACACGGGTCGAGCACGACGCCGACCCGGCCGGACGCGCGTGAGGGAGCCACCGGAGCCACGACCAGTGGTCTGCACCCGACGCCGACGTGAGCAGCACCACCTCGACGTCCCGGGGGCTCTGCAGCACGCCGATCTGGGCGACCAGCCAGGCTGCGAGCGGCCGTGCGTGGTCGTCCGGCCCCGCGATGCCCACGACGCCGCACCCGGGGAGGTCGAGGGTCACGGGGACGGCGTGCGCCTCACGAGCGACGGTCCGCAGGTGCTCCAGCTCACGCGGGTCCTCGATGGTGACGCCTGAGGGGTGGTCAGCCGTCCCGACGCGGAGGGTCAGGTGGTCGGGGTCCGACCGCCGCCGCTCCCACAGCCGGGCACGACGCCGGAGGGCGGCGTCGAGCAGCGTGGCGGCATCGGGGCAGCTGGCCCGCAGCTCGTGCTCGAGACGGTGCACGGCCTCGTCGGCGGCGGCCACGACGGAGGCCTTGGCGACCTCGTGCTCCGCGAGCCGACGACGGTGGGTGACTCGTCCGTTCTTGCGGTCCGACACGTAGTTGGCGATCAGCACGACAGGCGACATCAGCCCGAACGCGAGATACGTGAGATGGCCGAACACGCCGACCATGACGCCCGCCATCGCCAGGGGGGCGAGCGCAGCCACGATCGGCAGCGGGCGACGACTCGGCGCCTGGGGCTCGGCCGGGAGACGGAACGCCCTCGCCGGCGACTCCGGCAGGAGTCGCGGCGGCCGTGCGAACTCGAGGTGCACGCCGTCCGGCGAGAGATGGAGCGCGGCGCCGGGGAGGCGTCCGGTGACCACGGCGAGGAGCACCTCCCCGACGCGGACGACGGAGGACTCGTCGAGGACCACCGGCTCGACGAGCGGGCGGCGGTCGACGGCGACGACGGGGCGCCCGCCGGGTCGGTCGCGGTCGGACGCGGTGGCCGGCTCAATGGTGAAGGTGCCTGCCCCGTCGAGGCGCAGGACCGCCGCGAACGGGGGCACGTCGGCCAGGCGGATCGTGGCCCGAGGCGAGGAACCGATGACGGACGCACCCGCGTCGACGACGAAGAGGGTCCCCGCACCCCGACCTCCGACGATGCGGACGCTGGCGGTGTCGTCGGGCAGCGGCGATGCCGAAGGAGGTGCGCCCACGGTCAGCAGGCTCCCCTCCTGCACCTGCCCCTCCGCCACCCGTGCGGAGGGGGGCACCAGGCGGCCGTCGACGGTCACCCGCGGCAGCTCCGCCCCCGACCGGGTCAGGTTCGGAGCTGGGCGCAGACGCGGGAGCGCCGACTCGACAAGCTCACGGACGGTCGTCTCAGGGCCGACCTCCCAGGCAACGTCGGAGCTCCGGCCGGTCATCGCGTCGTGGATGGTCGCCGTGAGCCTCACTCGGCGAGGACGACGCTGATGCCGTCGATGAACTCGTCGACGACCGGCAGCAACACGGGCACGTTCTCCGGCGATCCCAGTTCACACGCGATCCTGAGGTCGAACGGTCCCGAGCGGAAGGCTGTGACGACGGTCGCCGAGAGCTCTCCCGCCACGTCAGCGTGGAGGATGCCCCGGACTCCGGCGCCGAGCCCCGCGGCGGTGACGTCCTGCAGGGCGGGCGGCTCGAGGACGTCGAGATCGGTGTCCAGGACGAGTCGCCGCAGCACGTTCTCCCGCCCGTCGCGGCTGTAGCCGTACTGGACGCGGAGCAACGGGATCTCGCTCGTGACGGACGGCAGGTGGAGGTACTTCAGCTCGTCCTCGTCCTGCCAGTCGGCGAGGTGCTCGAGCGCGCGGGTGAGCCAGCGCTTGCTCGCCCTCGTCGTGCCGAGCGACCTCGTGCAGACGTCGCGCACGGTCGCGGCGACCCACGTGCGTGCGCCGTCGTGGCCGGCGTGGGGCCACGACGGCGGCAGGCTGATCCACCTCGTCGCGTCGTAGCCGACGAGGATCTCCCTCGGAGCGGCGTCGCCCGTGGGGGCAGGTGGTGCCTCGGTCATGTTCTGGGCCTCCGGTTCGGCGGGGAGTGGCGTGTCCTGCTGGAGCGGTGGGCAGGTGGGCCGGTGGGCCGGGGTGACGGCCGGTTGGTGGTCGTCACGCGGTGGGCCGATCGGTGATGAGCCGGCCCGCCTCGTCACGCCACCGCACGGTCGTGAGGACCGCCTCGAAGAGCTCCACGAACGCGTCGGCGACCTCGCGCCGGGCCGGGGTGTCGCCCCCCGTGTCGGCGACGACGGTCAGGACGATCGAGACGAGCAGGTGATCGTGGCCGACCACCCGGGCGAGGACGGCTCTCCGCCGGAGCGCGTGCTCGGGCCCGGGCCCGGCCGGCGCCGGCCTGTCGAGCTCCCAGGTGACGGCAGGATCGCCGCCTACGTCGACCCCTGTGGCTCCCGCGGCGATCCGAGCCAGCAGCAGCCGGTCGAGGTCGCTGTGCGGGCCGGGGACGGTCGGCACCGCGGCGAAGACGATGCTGCAGGCCACGCCCACGTCGGGCACGGCACCGCAGGTGACGAACGAGTCGAGCACGGCGTGGTGCTCGTCGGCTTCGCCGACACGGCGGAGGGCGTCGACGAACCGCGTCTCGAACCCGTGACCCGCATCGACGTCGACGTCGCCGAGCTGGTCCTGCACGAACGCGAGCGCTGCCGCCGGGCTCGCACCTCCCGGGATCCGCACGAACCCCGGCGGCACCACCACCGAGTAGGAGGCGCCCACCGCGCCGGAGGACCGGCTCACGTACCGCGCCCCGCTCACGGTGCTTCTCCTCGATTTGTCGCCGGCCCCGGAACGGCCGGTCTGCCACGTCGGCTCCGCCTGCCTCCCACTGACGCTCTGACCAAGCGAGTCAGACCCACTACGGCGACGGCGACAGCAGCGACCAACTCGATCAGCCCTGGCACGAAGGAATCGCGAGGCCATTCAGGCGTCCCCCAGAAGCTGAGGGAGAAGACGACGGACCAACAACCGGACAATCCGAGGTAGAGGGCAACAAAGCCCGACCTCAAGGCGTCGCTGAGACCCTGAGGCCGCCAGATGACGAGAGCAGCCAATGCAAGGAGCAGGGGCAGACTGATCCAGAACGTCACAGACGGCACGATGAACGGTGGCCAGCCCGGCGACGTCGACATCACGTCACCCTCAAAGGGAGATGTGCGGCCACGAATCGTGGAGCTGAGTGCGATGCACGTGAAGATCAGTCCGGTACCGAGGTACGTCAGTCCCGGCAGGACTATTCCGACGCTGGCCAGGCCACCCAGCAGGCGCGAGAGCTCGTCGGATCGATTCCGAGGGCCCTGATGACGTCCGCTCATCACCACGCTGCAGCCGTTGACGGTCGTTCATCGGCTGAACCTCGTGTGCGAATGTCGTCCGAAACCTGCATGACCGCGTCACTTGCCGCGCGGACAAGGCCTGCGCCGTTGAGCACACGCGCGACGTCGAGCTGGCGACGGATGCTGGCGACAGTCTCCAACTCGGCGGGAGACCAGCCGGGGCGACCAGGCTGCAGAAAGCCTCGCAGCTGAGCCGCCACGTCGTCGCCTAGGGACTGCCACAGCCGAGGTGCCCCGAAGCCCGGTGCGGCTCTCTCGAGGGACCGCTGGACCCACTTGCTGGCAAAGGCCGGAGCGTACCCGTCAGCTATCAAGCTGGAGACTCTCCGGGCCTGCAGGCCGCCAGCCGCGACCTTGGCGGAGCCCACGAGAGCCGAGCCCATGCCCATGGTCGCGACTGACAACGCGCTGAGCCCCAGTTCGAGAAGGGAAGCCGTGCCTGCAGCAGTTCTCGCAGCCGTGAGCAGGAAAGCCAGACCGAGGGCTATCGCTCCGAACACACCTAGGCCGGGGACCACGAAGCCCACGAGTGCAAGGGCGTTCCCCACAAAACCGAGCACGTCGACGACCTGGGCGATCCAGGCGTCGTTCTCCTGCATCCACTCCTGGAACGGCTCGAAGCCGGGCGCGAGGACGTCTCGGAGGGCCGAGCCCTCCCAGGCGGAGGCGATGCTGTCCCCGGCGTCGCCGACGACAGCCCCGACGGAGTGGACCACTCCGCCGAGGTCGTCCCAGAAGGAGTCGCGGAGACCGTCGTCCGTGGCGTCGTCGATCTGCGCGATCGCGACGACGGCGGCGGCCCCGGCAACGGCGTGCGCCGCGCCCGCTCGACGGGCGCACTCCGTGATGCGGTCGCGCGCCTCCTCACGCCTCGTGTGCTGTGCCGCCGCCCACTCCTCGTACTGGTCCTTTGCCGGGCCCGGTGGCTCGATCATGGCCGCCCCCTCGTACTTCGTCACGAGGCTGTCGGCCGCGTCGAAGTCGTCCCGAGCCCGCTCGTGGTCTCGCACTGCGGGGCGCGACTGGTCGAGCGCCGTCGCCAGTGACTCCGAGTAGGCCCCGAGGGCCCTTCCCGTGTCGGCGTAGCGCCCCCTCGCGGCTCTGAGGTCGGACTCGAGAACCGCCGCCTTGCGCATGAAGGCGTCGACTGCGTCGCTGCGAGCTGATGCGGCGTCGAGCGAACGGAGCGACGTGGCGGCGGACCCGATGGACTCGGCGGTGAGGGCGAAGCGCCGCGCCATCTGCGCCACGGCCACGGGGTCGCCGGCCACGACGACAAGGGGGGTCGCCCAGGAGTACGCCATCAGGAGTCTCCGCCCAGCGACGCAGCGAGCTTCGCCTCGACGTCGTCGAACCCGACCGCGATGCCGAGCGCAGCCTCGCCCAGGTCGCCGATGGACTCGGCGAGGTGGCGTCTCGTGTCGTTCCACTCGGCCGAGAACGAGCGGACGCGCTGCGCGAGACCGACGTGGCCGCAGGCATCCGCGTCCGCTGCGTCGTCTCGGCTCGACTGGAAGGCGGCCGAGACCTCGCCGAGCGTGGTGAACAGCGAACGCAGGTCGCCGGTGTCGACCGTGAGGCTCGATCGAGCCATGTCATCTCCTCGTCGGGGGAAGGGGCCGTCCCGCCGACGAGGCGAGACGGCCGTCCGTCATGGGGCCGCTCGTCAACCGAGGCTGCTGGCGAGCTGCTCGTCGGTGCTCTGGAGGGCGTCGGCTGCTCCCTCCAGGAACCCGGCCATGCCCTCGATCGCCTGGATGGTCTTGCTCGCGCCGCTCGTGAACGCGGCGTAGGACGCGTCGAAGGCCTTGGACGACCGGTCGGTCACGAAGCCCGAGCCGACAAGGGTCTCGATCTGCGACTTGAGCTGACTCAGCTGGTCCTCGATCGTGCGCTGCCCGTTGCGGAGCTGCGTCGCCTGGGTGCGGATCTCGTCGAACGTGACGGAGACGTTGGCCATGGGTGGGTCCTCTCTTCGGCGGCCCGAGCTGGGTCGACCGGCATTAACATGTCACACGGACAGAGGGTCCACGGATCCATCCACAGGCAGGAGACGAGATGACGGAGAGAGCGCGGCTGTGGAGGAGGCGACGTCGGCCCCTCGAGGACCGACCTGAGCTCACCGAGGAGGCGGTGGCAGTGATGCGCGAAGAGGGCACGCTGTCCAGGGTCACCCGGCTCCCCGTCGCGACCGACACCTCGTCGGCACTCGTGCTCGAGCCCCTGCCCCCACGTGCGACCGCGACCGCCGCCCCGCCCTCTGCCCGTGCCCCCGCCCCGGCCCCTGCCTCTGCCTCTGCCTCTGCCTCTGCCTCTGCCGTGGCTGTCGCGCGCCAGATCCCACAGGAACTCTGCCTGGCGAACGGGTCCCGGGCTCGCATCACGCCTGCCGGCCTGGTAGTCGGCCGCCGTCGCCGCGCAGGGTCTGCTCGTGACGACACCCCGTCGACCGGCGACGCCGCCCCGTCGCCCCCTCGTCTCGAGGTCCACGACCCTACGAGGTCCCTGTCACGCGAGCACGCGCGACTCGAGCTCGGGGACGACGGCATCGTGAGCGTCGAGGACCTCGCCTCGGGGAACGGCACGACCGTGCAGCGACCTGACGGCACGACGACGGCGCTCGTCCCCGGCACCGCGGTCGCGCTGATGCCGGGTGACGTCCTGCAGATGGGCGCCGTCGTCGCCTCGCTGCGGGACGCGACGCCTCGCGCTGGCCCCGGACACCGGGCCGACGACTAGGCCCCAGGCAGGGGCGGCGGCGGTGTCCCCGCCGGTCGCAGCCGTGGCCCGGGCCTCGGCCTAGACCTTCTCGATCGGTGCGACCTTGATCAGCAGCTTCTTGCGGCCGGCCGTGTCGAAGAGCACCTCGGCGATGCGGCGGGCGCCCTCGCCGGTGACGGCCATGACGCGGCCCTCGCCGAAGTCGACGTGCGAGATGCGGTCGCCGGTCTCGAGCACCAGGTCGCCGTTGTCGCGCACCGTGCCGGTGACGCGGTTGGCCCACTCGGTCTTCGGCTTCGTCTTCGCCGCCGCCGTGGCGCGGTCGTAGCTGCCGCTGCCGTAGCCGCCCGACGCGCGCGGGGTCGCCCCGCGGTTCGTGTCAGGGCCGCCCTCGCGACGCGCGTTGAGCGCCCGCGGCTGGGTGCCTCCCCGGCTGTTCGCCATGCCGGGCGACTGCTTCCAGTCGATCAGCTCGACCGGGATCTCTTGCAGGTAGCGCGACGGCATCGCCACGTTCACCTCGCCGAACTGTGCACGGGTCATCGCCAGCGACAAGAAGAGCTGCTTGCGGGCCCGCGTGATGCCGACGTAGAAGAGCCGGCGCTCCTCAGCAGGGCCGCCGGGCTCGCTCGCCGACATGCGGTGCGGCAGCAAGTCTTCTTCGACACCGGTGAGGAAGACGGCCTCGTACTCGAGGCCCTTCGCCGTGTGCAGCGTCATCAGCGAGACCGTGCCGCTCGAGTCGTCGAGGTCGTCGGCCGCGGCGACGAGCGTCACCTCGGTGAGGAAGTCGAGCAGGGTGCCGTCGGGGTTGTTCCGCTGGAACTCCTTCGTGACCGCGACGAGCTCGTCGATGTTCTCGGCACGCGCCTCGTCTTGCGGGTCCCTCGACGCCCGCAGCGCCTCCACCAGGCCGCTGCCCTCGATCAGCCGGGTGAGGATCTCGTGCACCGGTGCCGTGTCGGCCGTCGCCTGCACCTCGTCGAGCAGGGTCGCGAGACCGGTGATCGCCCCGGTCACCTTCGGGCCGAGACCGAGCTCGCGCGCGTTGCGCATCGCGTCGCGCAGGGGCGCCTCGCGCTCGTCGGCCCAGCGCTGCATCGCCGTCTCGGTCGCCGGGCCGATGCCGCGCTTCGGCACGTTCATGATGCGTCGCAGCGCCATCGGGTCGGAGGGGTTCGCGACCGTGATCAGGTACGCCATCGCGTCCTTGATCTCGGCACGCTCGTAGAACTTCGTGCCGCCGAGCACCCGGTACGGGATGGCCGAGCGGATGAAGATCTCCTCGAGGGCTCGCGTCTGCGAGTTGGTGCGGTAGAAGACCGCGACGTCTTTGTAGGCCGTGCCCTGCTCATGCAGCTTCGCGATCTCGTCGGCGACGAACTGCGCCTCGTCGTGCCCGGTGTAGCCCGTGAACCCGACGATCTTGGCACCCTCGCCGACCGTCGTGAACAGGTTCTTGGCCTGCCGGTCGAAGTTGTTCGCGATGACGGCGTTGGCCGCGTCGAGGATGTTCTGGGTCGAGCGGTAGTTCTGCTCGAGCAGCACGACCTTCGAGTTCGGGAAGTCACGCTCGAACTCGACGATGTTGCGGATGTCTGCCCCGCGGAACGCGTAGATCGACTGGTCGCTGTCGCCGACGACCGTGAGCGACGCCCCGGGGATGCGGCCGCTGCCGTCGCGCATCGACTGCACGAACTGCCCGCCGCGCTCGAGGGCGTCGACGTGCTCGGGGTCGACAGGCCGCGTGAGCTCGCGGATCAGGGCGTACTGGGCGTGGTTCGTGTCTTGGTACTCGTCGACCAGGAGGTGACGGAACCGCCGCTGGTACGTCGCCGCCACGTGCGGGAAAGCCCTGAAGAGGAACACCGTCTGCGAGATCAGGTCGTCGAAGTCGAACGCGTTCGCCTGCTGCAGCGACCGCGTGTACTGCCGGAAGATCTCGAGGAACATCACGTCTTGCGGGTCGCCGGCGTTGATCTGCCGCGCGTACGTCTCGACGTCGCTGAGCTCGTTCTTGAGCTTCGAGATCTTGCCGGCCGCCTGGCTGACGGTGAAGCCGAGCGAGTCGGCGTCGAGCTGCTTGAGGATGCGCTTGAGCAGCGCCTTCGAGTCGGCCGAGTCGTAGATCGTGAAGCTCTTCGTGAAGCCGAACTGCTCGGCCTCGCGGCGCAGGATGCGCACGCACGCCGAGTGGAACGTCGAGATCCACATGCCCTCGGCCGCCTGGCCGACGAGCTGCTGCACGCGCTCGCGCATCTCGGCCGCGGCCTTGTTCGTGAAGGTGATGGCGAGGATCTGGCTCGGCCAGGCCTCGCGGGTCGCGATGAGCCCGGCGATGCGGCGGGTCAGCACGCTCGTCTTGCCCGAGCCGGCACCGGCGACGATCAGCAACGACTGCCCGCGGTACTCGACCGCTTCTTTCTGCTGAGGGTTCAGCCCCGCGGTCAGGGGATCACCGGCAGAACCGGAAGCGTCAGAGGGCTCGAGCACGATCGTCATGGCGCGGCCAGTCTAAGCCGGGCCCCCGACATCGGAGCCGGTCCCTCACCAGCTCGACGAGCAGGTCAGAGCGGCACGCCCGCTGCCCACCCCAGGAAGGCGTAGAGGCCCATCTGTGCGCTGGCGGCGAAGAAGACGACGTACCACGTCCCCCGCGGCGCGCTGGTGCGCACGTGGTCGAAGAGCCGGCTCGGCCACGGCGCCCGGAACGGGCGTGGGGGCGCGAGCCAGCGCTCCGGCCGTGGCGGCAGTCGCAGGGCCTCGTCGGGGTGCAGCCGCCGCTCGTCGCCCGTGTGCACGGGCGTGAAGAAGAAGCCCACGAAGCGCACGCCGGTGAGCAACCAGTCGACCTCGAGGTCGGAGTCGGGGAGGTGCGGTGAGCGTCCCGTGCGCTGGGCCACCGCCTCCTCGTGTCGTCGTGTGCGGACGCGCGCGATCCAGACGGCCGGCACGACGCTCGTGCTCAGGACGGAGCTCACGGTGAGGCCGCACATCATCGCGGCGAAGGGGCCGGCGACGAACAGGCCCGCACCGGTGCCCTGCGCAGCCGAGACGGGCCCCGCCACCACCAGCACGGCCCAGAAGACAGCGACCGGCACCTGCACGAGGGTGAGCACGAGGGCACCGAGGCACGCGACGACCGCCCGCGCGAGCAGCACCTCCGAGCGCTGCCACCACCGGTCAGCGCTCACGACCTCGCCCTCACAGTCCCTCGCGCACCGCGACCGCACGCTCGGGGTGGTCGGCGAAGACCCCGTCGAGGCCCAGCGCCATCAGGTCGGCGAACTCCGACTCCCAGTCGCCCTCCGCCTCCTTGCCGCCGGCCTGGCGGTTGCCCTTGGCGAGGAACGCGTTCTCGATCCGCAGCGTCCAGGCGAACACGTCGAGACCGACCGCGTGCGCACGGTCGACGAGCTCGGGCCGGGTCTCGCCGGAGGGCCGCAGCAGCATCGCCTTGTCGAACGAGACCCCGTGCAGGCCCTCCTCGACGAGGGCCGTGAGCGACGACTCGTCGAGCTGGTCGGCGTAGGTCGGCGCAGCCGAGCCGAGCCGGGCCACCTGGTCGGCCGCCGAGCCCGCCTTCTCGACTAGCCAGACGAGGTCGCCGCCGACTCCCCTCTCGCGGAGCTGCCACAGCACGGTCTGCTCGAAGCTCTCGAGGGTGAGGCGCGAGTCGTCCGCCCAGCCGTGCTCGGCCAGCTCGGCGGCGACCAGCTCGTCGAGGGGCAGCCCGAGCGACTCGAAGTGCTGGGCGTGCTTCACCTCGGCGACGAGGCCCACTTCGCGCGGAGCGTCGTCGAGCAGGCGCAGCAGGTCGCTCAGCCGCTGGATGCCGCCCTCGCCGTCGTGGGCGGCACTGAGCGGACGGAGGTGCGGCAGACGCTCCCGCACCGTGAGGGTGCTGAGCTCGTCCCAGGTGAAGTCCTCGGTGAACCAGCCCGCCACCTCCTTGCCCTCGATCTGCTTCGTGGTGCGCCGGTCGGCGAACTCCGATCGCTCGGCCACGTCGGTCGTGCCCGAGATCTCGTTCTCGTGCCGCAGCACCAGCACGCCGTCGCGGGTGGGCACGATGTCGGGCTCGATCGCGTCGGCCCCCAGCTCGATGGCCAGGCGATAGGCCGCCTCCCCGTGCTCGGGCCGGTGCCCGCTGGCTCCGCGGTGGGCGATGACGAGGGGGCGAGGCGACATGGCAGCCACGGTAGCGGCGACGGGTGACGGACGAGGAGGCGCGGCGTCGGCAGACCGCTGCACCTCGGCCCCGAGACGGTGCAACCCTGCAGCCGGTGCACGTTCGCCTGCCGCGAATACGGGCCTCATCAGGCAAATCCCCAGCCCTCCCCTGGCCGACACCCGTTAGCCTCTTCCGTACGGCGACGCAGCACACAGCACCTCGCGTCGCGACCACGTCTCACGACCAGAAGAGGAACTCCCTTGGCATTCTCGAATCCCGGCTTCAGTCAGTCGCCGGCCTTCTCGGAGAAGGGCGCCGCCGTCATCCGGCAGGAGCGCGCCGCTGCGGGACAGCGCCCCGTCGAGTACAACGGCATGACCGCCGAGCAGCTGCAGGATCTGTACACGCAGCCCGCCGCCGGCCCCGTCGAGACCGACCGCATGACGTACGAGGACACGATCACGAAGACGGTCATCGCCTTCGCCGTCGTCGCCCTCGGTGCCGCCGTCGGCTGGTTCATCCCGGCCCTCGCCATCGTCGGCGCGATCGCCGGGTTCGTCCTGGCCCTCGTCAACATCTTCAAGAAGCGCCCGTCGGCCGGCCTCGTGCTCGCCTACTCGGCAGCCCAGGGCCTGTTCGTCGGCGGCATCTCGTCGATCTTCGAGGCGCAGTTCGACGGCATCGTCACGCAGGCGCTGCTCGCGACCGCCTCGGTCTTCGTCGTCACTCTGCTGCTGTTCCGCAGCGGCAAGGTCCGCGCGTCGGCCAAGGCCACCAAGATCTTCATGATCGGCATGATCGGCTACGCCGTCTTCTCGCTGCTCAACCTCGGCCTGATGGCCTTCGGCGCCAACTCGAACCCCTGGGGCCTCCGCGGCACCGACATCCCCGGCACCAACATCCCCATCGGCTTCGTCCTGGGCATCCTCGTGATCCTCATGGCCGCCTACTCGCTGGTGCTCGACTTCACGAACATCAAGACGGGCGTCGAGCGCGGCGCCCCGCGCATCTACGGCTGGTCGGCCGCCTTCGGCCTGGTCATGACCGTCGTGTGGCTGTACGTCGAGATCCTGCGTCTCCTCGCCATCCTGCGAGGCAACGACTAGCAAGACCGTGACACCAGGAGGCGGGGCTCGTTCCGAGAGGGACGGGCCCCGCCTCTCTGTGTCCCGGGCCAGCCACCCCGGCCTCGCCGGCCTCGCCGGCCTTGCGAAGGCAACCCCACGCAGAAACGACAAAACGACGCGGAACACCGCGTCGTTTTGTCGTCATCGCGTCGCTTCCAGCCCAGGAGGCCGGAGGCGACGCGGCGTCACTCCCACTCGATGGTGCCCGGCGGCTTCGAGGTGACGTCGAGCACGACACGGTTGACGCCGTCCACCTCGTTCGTGATGCGGTTCGAGATCTTGGCCAGCACGTCGTAGGGCAGGCGCGTCCAGTCCGCCGTCATGGCGTCCTCGGACGAGACCGGGCGCAGCACGATCGGGTGGCCGTAGGTGCGGCCGTCGCCCTGCACGCCCACCGAGCGGACGTCGGCGAGCAGCACCACGGGGCACTGCCAGATGTCGCCGTCGAGGCCGGCGGCGGTCAGCTCGGCGCGGGCGATGGCGTCGGCGTGACGCAGCAGCTCGAGTCGCTCGTGGGTGACCTCGCCGATGATGCGGATGCCGAGGCCGGGCCCGGGGAAGGGCTGGCGGCCGACGATGACCTCGGGCAGGCCGAGCTCGCGGCCGATGGCGCGCACCTCGTCCTTGAAGAGGGTGCGGAGCGGCTCGACGAGCTCGAACTGCAGGTCCTCGGGCAGGCCGCCCACGTTGTGGTGGCTCTTGATGTTCGCCGTGCCCGTGCCGCCGCCGCTCTCGACCACGTCGGGGTAGAGCGTGCCCTGCACGAGGAACTTCACGCCGGACTCGCCCTCGGCCGCGGCCTCGAGCACCAGCGCCTCGGCGGCGCCCTCGAAGCTGCGGATGAATTCGCGCCCGATGATCTTGCGCTTCTGCTCGGGGTCGGTCACGCCCGCGAGCGCGTCGAGGAACTGCTGCTCGGCGTCGACCGTCACGAGGCGGACGCCCGTCGAGGCGACGTAGTCCTCCTCGACCTGGCGACGCTCGTCGGCACGCAGCAGGCCGTGGTCGACGAACACGCAGACGAGCTGGTCGCCGACCGCCTCGTGGACGATGGCGGCCGCGACGGCCGAGTCGACGCCTCCGGACAGACCGCAGATCACGCGCGACGAGCCGACCTGCTCGCGGATGCGGGCGACCTGCTCGGCGATGACGTTGCCGCTGTTCCAGTCGGCGGGGATGCCGGCGGCACGGTGCAGGAAGTTCTCGAGCACGGCCTGGCCGAACGACGAGTGCTTGACCTCGGGGTGCCACTGCACGCCGTAGAGCTTGCGGGCGTCGCTCGAGAACGCGGCGACGGGGGTCGCGGCGCTCGACGCGAGCACGTCGAAGCCCTCGGGCGCCTTCGAGACCGAGTCGCCGTGGCTCATCCACGTCGTCTGCGAGGTCGGCTGGCCCGACAGCAGGGTGCTGTCGCCCGCGGCGAGGGTGACGTCCGTCGCGCCGTACTCACGCTGACCGGTGCGCGTGACCTCGCCGCCGAGGGCCTTGGCCATCGCCTGGAAGCCGTAGCAGATGCCCAGCACGGGCACGTCGAGCTCGAGGATCGCGGGGTCGAGACCCGGCGCGCCCTCTTCGTAGACGCTCGACGGGCCGCCGCTGAGCACGATGCCGACGGGGTTCTTGGCCGCGATCTCGGCGGCGGTGATCGTGTGCGGCACGATCTCGGAGTAGACGTTCGCCTCGCGCACGCGCCGGGCGATCAGCTGCGCGTACTGCGCCCCGAAATCGACGACGAGGACGGGGCTCTGGGCCGTCTCGGTGGCTTCTGTCACGCGGGGGCTCCCTGGGTGCTGGGGGTGGGCTCGGCGACCAGCGCTGCGTGCTCACGCATCGCCAGCTTGGTCATGTGGCTCTCGACGAAGAACGAGAGGAAGGGCACGACGCCGCCGAGCGCGATGATGATGAACCGCGAGAACGGCCAGCGCATCAGGCTCCAGAGGCGGAAGTCGGCGAAGAGGTAGACGACGTAGAGCCAGCCGTGCGCGATCAGGATCGCGGTCGACAGGTTGAAGCCGGTGGTGATCGAGTCGACGGGCACGAGGAACCCGCCCTCGCCGCCGAGCTGCATCTCGAGCTGCAGCGGCGTGTACTTGAAGGCCATCTCGAAGACGAGCAGCAGCAGCATCACGCCGGTGACGTAGGCGGAGATCTTGTAGAACTTGACGGCACCCGGGATCTTCGGGATGTCGCGTTGCCGGGGCTTCAGGGGCATGGCCTCGATCCTACCCGCGGAGGCGGCAGGGCCAGGGCGGGGTCGGTCGTCGTCGAGGCAGCCGACCGAGCACAGGAGGCGCGGGTCGGGGAGCGCGGGAGGAGCAGGTCAGGAGGCGGTCTCGGCCTCGAGCCGCGCCTCCTCGGCCTCGTCGACGTCGCGCTCGAACCGGTCGCGCACCAGGCGGAACCACAGGAAGATGGCGAAGCCGGCGAACACGACCCACTCGATCGCGTAGAAGACGTTCAGCCAGTTGAGCGAGCGGTCGCTCTCGGGAGCGACCGAGTCGATGGCGGCGAGGCCGTCGACCGGGTCGGCGGACACCACGTAGCCGGAGTAGACGTCGCCGTCGAGGTCGGTCCACTCGTTGACGAGCATGGGCACCGAGACGACGTTCTCGCGGCCGCCGCGGAAGTCGCCGTCGGAGGGCTGGTCGCTCGGCATGTACCGGCCCGTCACCGTGACCGTGCCGGTGGGGGCCGCGCTCTCGGCGGCCTCGGCGCCGCCCTCGTCGCTGCTCCAGCCGAGGGCCACGACGACCGACGACCCGTCGACCTCGTCGACGAGACGGCCGATCAGCCACGAGCCGGGGTCGCCGCCGTTGTAGCGGTCGACGACGACGCGGTAGTCGTCCGGTGCGAACTGACCGGTGACCGTGACCATCTGCCCGCCGACGCGGTCGAAGAACGACGACTGCGGGTCGACGACGTCGCTGAGCACCTTGACCGTCTCGGTCTCGGGGTTGACCTCTTGCCCGCTCTCGACGCTGCGCTCGATCTGCCAGTGCCCGAGCCAGGCGAAGATGCCCGAGATGACGAGGCAGAGGGCGAGCATCGCGATCCAGCGGGGCCGCCGGGCGACCTCCCACATGGAGGCGGGCACGTCGACGTCGCTCGAGACGGGTGGGTTCTCGGTGCGGGTCACGAGCCCGATGGTACCTGCGCTCCCGCGGGAGCCTGCTGGGTGTCGGTGGCTCTGCGGCCGGTGGGGCCGCCGACCGACATGGGGTGCGGTCAGTACTCGGGGTCGCGCTGGCGCGTGGCCCTCTGGTCGGACTGCTGCCCGGCCTGCTCGGCGAGGATCGCCGCGCGGGCGCGGTCCTGTTCATCGAGGTCGTCGTACTCGTCGGCCTCTGCCGCCGCTGCTGCCGTGGCCGCCGCCGCGGCACGCTCGCGGGTGCCGAGCAGCGCCTCCTCGTCTGCGTCCACGCCGGCGTCGGTGTCGGTGTCGGCGCCCCTGCGCGACGCACCCGGCTCGTCCCCGGCGAGCGCCGCCTCCATCAGGGCGATCTCCTCGGAGTGCCGAGAGTCGCGTTCGAGGCGCCGCGCCTCTGCTGCCTCGCGCTCCGCCCGTCGGCGCGTCCGCAGCACGACCCCGCCGATGCGTTCGGAGTTCGAGGCGAGCACCGGACCGAGCACGGCCATGATCAGCACGTAGAGCCCGGCGAACGGCTGCAGTCGCTCGTCGAGCCCCGCCCCGGCCGAGAGCGTCGCGAGGATCAGCGCGAACTCGCCCCTGTTCTGCAGGATCACGGCGGTGTTGATGCCCGCCTGCGGCCCGAGCTTGTTGAGCCAGGCGACGAACTGGCCCGCGATCACGTTCAGCGTGATCGTGATGCCGACCGCGATCGCGACGGGCCCGAGCACGCTCGGGAACAGCGACGGGTTGAGGCCGAGGCCGAAGTTCAGGAAGAAGAAGGCGCCGAAGACGTCGCGCATCGGCAGGGCGAACTGCTCGACCCTGTTGCGGTACCGCGTCGCCCCGATGATCAGGCCGATGAGGAAGGCGCCGATCGCGTCGGTCACGCCGAGGATCTCGCCGAGGCCGGCGAAGAGCACGGCGAGGCCGAAGAACAGCACCGTGAAGAGCTCGTCGTCACGGGTCCGCATGAGCTTCGAGACGACCGCGCCGCCCCATCTCGCGACGGCGAACATGGCGACCAGGAACGCGAACGCGACCACCAGCTTGAGCACGACGGGCAGGGGGTCGGTCTCGCCGCTGAGCACCACCGACACGATCGCCAGGTAGATGGCGATGAAGATGTCCTCGACGACGGTGACGCCCAGGATCATCGGCGTCTCGCGGTTCGCGAGGCGGTTCAGCTCGATCAGCAGCTTCGTGACGATGGCGCTCGACGACGTCGCGGTCATGCCGGCGATGATCAGCGCCTCACGCGTGCCCCAGCCGAGCATGAAGCCGAAGACCAGCCCGACGCCCATGTTGACGGCGATGTAGCTGCCGCCCGACACGATCAGGCGGCCGGCATTGGAGAAGAACTCGTCCTGGTCGAACTCGAGGCCGAGGTTGAACAGCAGCAGGATCAGCCCGAAGATCGCGATCAGCTCGATGTTGTGCGAGTCGAAGCTGATCGGGAACCAGCCGGTGTTCGTGCTCGCCAGCAGGCCGACGATCATGTAGATCGGGATGGACGGCAGGCCGATGAGCTTGCCTGCCCGGCCCAGCCCGTAGGCGATCAGCAGCAGGACGCCGAGGACGACCAGCTCCTCACCCAGGTGCACCGGCGATCAGCTCCCGGGCGGGGCGTCGACCGGGCTGCGGTGGCGCAGCTCGCCCGTGCGGTACCAGGCGAAGGCCTTGGCGACCTTCTCGGGGCTGCCCGCCACGACGAGGGTGTCGCCGGGGAACACCTTGAAGTCGCCCGACGGCGCGGGGTTCGCCGCGTCGCCCCGCACGACGGCGACGACCGTGAGGCCGACGACGCCCTTCGCGCCGAGGTCGCCGAGCGGCTGGCCGGCGATGTGGTCGTCGTAGTCGACGGTGAACCAGTCGATGCTGAGGCCGGGGATCTGGTCGAGCGCCGACAGCGACTCGGTGATGCGCGTGCCGCCGAGCAGCTCGGCGAGCGTGTGCGCCTCGTCCTCGCTGAGGCGGAGGGACACCTTCTTGACGTCGGCGCCGTCGGCGTCGTCGCTGAACGTGATCAGGTCGCTGTGGCCCGACCGATGCGTGATGACGCCGCACTTGCCGCCGTCGTCGGTGACGAAGGTGTGCAGCACGCCCACACCGGGGAGCTTCACTCGACGCACATCAGCCATGGTCCGACTCCAGGTCACTCAGGGGCAGTCGTCTCAGCTTAGCGACGGGCACGGACGCGGACACCGGGCTGCTCATGCGGTGGACAACCCGCGCCCCTCCCCCGGTGTTCCCGGGACGACGCCGCGTTCTCGGCGGGCGGACGCAGGAGGCGCGGTCCCCGACCAGCGGGCACCGCGCCTCCTGCAGCCTGGTCGCCTCGCGACCTCGTGGTGCTAGCTCGCGCGACCGCCCGGGGCGTCCGCCGACGTGTCGTCGGCCGGGGTCCCCGCGGGCTCGACGACGTCCTCGCCGGGCTTCGGCGCCCCGCCCTGGTCGGCGCCGGGCACGACCATGTCGTCCTCGTCGAAGCCGAAGGTGATGTCGGGCGCCTCGAGGCGGACCCGGTCGGCGGACTCGTCGTCGGGCTCGAGCTGGCTCGCGCGCTCTGCCGCGACGCGCTTGAGGTAGTTGCCGACCTCCTCCTCGGTCTCGGCGTCGGACCAGCCGAGCACCTCGGCCATCAGCTTCGCGGCCACGGGAGCGGCGGACTCGCCCCTGTCCCACGCCTCGATCGAGATTCGGGTCCGCCTCGCCAGCACGTCTTCGAGGTGGAGCGCGCTCTCGTGGCTGGCCGCGTAGACGACCTCGGCCCCGATGTAGTCGTCGGCGCCCGGCAGTGGCTCGGCCAGCTCGGGACGCTCGCGCACCAGCGCGAGGACCTCGTCGGTCAACGTGCCGTAGCGGTTCAGCAGGTGCTCAACGCGCACCCGGTGCACGCCCAGCTGCTTCGCGATCTTGCCGCGCTTGTTCCAGGCGGCGTGGTAGCCCTCGGCGCCGAGCAGCGGGATCTCCATCGTCGTGCTCTCGGGAATCCGGCCGTCGAGCGCGGCGACCGCCTCGTCGATCGCGTCCTCGGCCATCACGCGGTAGGTCGTCCACTTGCCGCCGGCGACGACCACGAGGCCGGGCACCGTGTGCGCGACGATGTGCTCACGCGACAGCTTCGACGTCTGGTCGGACTCGCCGGCCAGCAGGGGCCGGAGACCGGCGTAGACGCCCTCGACGTCGTCGCGGGTGAGGGGCACGGCCATCACCTTGTTGACGTGCTCGAGGATGTAGTCGATGTCGGCCGCCGTCGCCGCCGGGTGCGCCTTGTCGAGGTCCCAGTCGGTGTCGGTCGTGCCGACCAGCCAGTGGCGACCCCACGGGATGACGAACAGGACGCTCTTCTCGGTGCGGAAGATCATGCCCATGTCGGAGTGGATGCGGTCGCGGGGCACCACGAGGTGCACGCCCTTCGACGCGCGGACCTTGAACTGGCCTCGCTCGCCGACCATGGCCTGGGTGTCGTCCGTCCAGACGCCGGTCGCGTTCACGACCTGCTTCGCGCGGATCTCGAAGTGCTCGCCCGTCTGATAGTCGTGAGCCTTCACGCCGACGACGCGCTCGCCGACCTTGACGAAGCCCTCGACCCGCACGCGGCTGGCGGCGTGGGCACCGTAGCTCGAGGCGGTACGCACCAGCGACGAGACGTAGCGGGCGTCGTCGACCTGGGCGTCGTAGTAGGTGAGGCCGCCCACGACCGCGTCCTTCGAGAGGCTCGGGATGGCGCGCAGCACCTGCGTCTTCGTGAGGTGGCGGTGGTGGGGCACCCCGGGCGGCCGACCGCCCGTCCAGCTGAAGATGTCGTACAGGGCCATGCCGGCGCCGATGTAGAAGCGCTCGTAGACCGGCTTGCTCAGCGGGTAGAGGAACCGGACGGGCTTGACGAGGTGCGGCGCGAGCCGCTGCAGCAGCAGGCCGCGCTCGATCAGGGCCTCGCGCACGAGACGGAAGTTGAGCTGCTCGAGGTAGCGGATTCCGCCGTGCACGAGCTTCGACGAGCGGCTCGACGTGCCGGAGCCCCAGTCGCGCGCCTCGACGATGCCCACGTTCAGGCCACGCGTGACGGCGTCGAGAGCAGAGCCTGCCCCGACGATGCCGCCCCCGATCACGAGGATGTCGAGCTCCTCGGTCTTCAGCGCCTCGACGGCGCGCTCGCGCTCGTCTGGCCCGAGCTTCGCGGAGAGGGATTCGGTCGCGGTCGTGGCCATGCGGTGCCTCCATCGTCGGAACGGTCGCGGGCCCGAGGACCCGTGCATGCGACCATCCAACGCCCGATCGGCTGGCAGCGCCAGGTGAGATCGGGGTGCCTGTGGAGGCGGCGGCGCCTAGTGCGGCTGGTAGGGAGCGACGACGACCTCGCTGCGCTGGAACTCCTTGAGGTCGCTGTAGCCGGTCGTCGCCATCGACCGGCGGAGCGCGCCGATGATGTTGGCCTGGCCGTCGACCGAGTCCGCCGGCCCGTAGAGGATCTTCTCGAGGGTGCCCACCTGGCCCACGTGCACACGACGACCACGCGGCAGCTCGGGGTGGTGCGCCTCGGCGCCCCAGTGGTACCCGCCGCCGGGCACGTCGGTGGCGCGTGCGAGCGCGGCCCCCAGCATGACGGCGTCAGCGCCGCAGGCGACGGCCTTGACGATGTCGCCCGAGGTGCCGAGCCCGCCGTCGGCGATGACGTGGACGTAGCGCCCGCCCGACTCGTCGAGGTAGTCGCGACGCGCCCCGGCGACGTCGGCGACCGCGGTCGCCATCGGCGCGTGGATGCCCAGGGAGGCGCGGGTCGTGCTGGCCGCGCCGCCGCCGAACCCGACGAGGACGCCCGCCGCGCCCGTGCGCATCAGGTGCAGCGCCGAGGTGTACGTGGAGGCGCCTCCGACGATGACCGGCACGTCCAGCTCGTAGATGAACTTCTTGAGGTTGAGCGGCTCGGTCGTCTTCGACACGTGCTCGGCCGAGACCGTCGTGCCCCGGATGACGAAGAGGTCGACACCGGCGTCGACGACCGTCTGGTACAGGTCCTGCGTGCGCTGCGGGCTGAGCGAGCCGGCGACGGGCACGCCCGCCGCACGGATCTCGGCGATGCGCGCCGTCACGAGCTCGGGCTTGATCGGCTCGGCGTAGATCTGCTGCATGCGGGCGACCGTCTCGTCCTCGGGCAGGTCGCGGATCTCCGCGAGCACCGCCTCCGGGTCGTCGTACCGTGTCCAGACGCCCTCGAGGTCGAGGACGCCGAGGCCGCCGAGCTCGCCGATGCGGATGGCCGTGGCCGGGCTCACGACCGAGTCCATCGGCGCCGCGATGATCGGCGACTCGAAGTGGAACGCGTCGATCGACCAGCTCACGGACACGTCCCGAGGGTCGCGGGTGCGCCGGCTCGGGACGATCGCGATGTCGTCGAACGCATAGGCGCGGCGCGCGCGCTTGGAAACGCCGATCTCTACCTCAGTCACGCCGCAACCCTACCGGAGGTGCGGCGCGAGCCCCCGGGCCCCGCCCCGCCGCCTGTCCGCAGCCTGCGCCGCCGCGCCCCGCGTTCTCACCCGAACGGGACGACCTGCCCAGGGGCCCAGCGCCGAGACGTCCCGTTCGCGGCAGCAAGTCCTTCCTCCCCCGGCCGCGACGGGACACCGTCCGTCCCCAGCCCCGAGAGCTCGGGTCGAGGTCGGACCGCGCTTCGGGCACGGTGGGCGCATGGACGCCGCCGTGACCCCTCACCTCGTCCTGTCTGCAGAGCTGACCGCCAGCGGACAGGACGACCGAGCGCTGGCGCGCGCCTGCCGAGCAGGATCGCTGACGCGGATCGGCCCGGGCGCCTACGTCCCCTCCCCCGAGTGGTCGACCTTCGACCCTCGTCAGCAGCACCTGCACCGCGCCGTGGCCGTGCAGAGGAAGCGGCGGCGGGGGCTCGTCCTGTCCCACGAGACAGCGGCGATCGCGTGGGGCCTTCCCTCCTGGGGCTGGCCACGTGGCCCCGCGGAGTTCGTCGACCCCGGCGGCGGGGCTCCGCGCAGCGAGCACCTGGTCCGCATCAGGGCGGCGGCCCTGGGGCAGGAGGACGTCGTCGACCTCGACGGGGTGCTGGTGACCTCGATGCGGCGGACCGTGCTGGACCTGCTCACGACCCGAGGGCGGCAGCAGGCGGTCGTGCTGGTCGACGACGTGCTGCACCGCGGACGTCTCGAGCGAGCAGAGCTCGCCGACCTCATCGGGTCCCGCCCGAGCGCCCGCGCGAGGCGGCGGGCTGCCTGGGCGGTCGGCTTCGGCGACGCCGGCGCAGAGTCTCCGGGCGAATCGGTCAGCCGAGTGTGCGCCCACGATTCCGGACTCGTCGCGCCCGTGCTGCAGAAGGAGTGCCGGGACGCGGACGGGCTCATCGGCTACGCCGACTTCTTCTTCCCGGACCCCGCGTGCCCAGAGAGGGGCAGCCTGGGTGAGTTCGACGGCGAGGTGAAGTACCTGGGCGGAGCCCACCGCGCCGGCCGGACGCCGGAACAGGTCGTGCTCGACGAGAAGCTCCGGGAGGATCGCCTCCGTGCCATGCCGACCACGGTCGGACTGGCACGCTGGACCCGGCACGACCTCGCGCGGCCGGGGCGGCTCGCGCAGCTCTTGTTCGCGGCCGGGACAGCACGTCGACGGTGAGGAGCGACAGGAAAGGGACGATGTACCGGCGGGCCCGCCGGTACATCGTCCCTTTCTCGTTACCTTCCCCCGGCAGGGGCGGGGCGGCTAGCGGCGGTAGTTGGGCGCCTCGACGACCATCTGCAGGTCGTGCGGGTGGCTCTCCTTGAGGCCGGCCGCCGTGATGCGCACGAACTTGCCCTTCATCTTCAGCTCGTCGACCGTGCGGCCGCCGACGTAGAACATCGACTGGCGCAGGCCGCCCGTGAGCTGGTAGACGACGTTGCCGAGAGCGCCGCGGTAGGGCACCTGGCCCTCGACGCCCTCGGGGATCAGCTTGTCGTCGGTGGGGACGTCGGCCTGGAAGTACCGGTCTTTCGAGTACGACGTGTTCTTGCCGCGGGTCTGCATGGCCCCGAGCGAGCCCATGCCGCGGTAGTTCTTGAACTGCTTGCCGTTGACGAAGACGAGGTCGCCGGGGCTCTCGTCGCAGCCGGCGAGCAGCGAGCCGAGCATGACGGTGTCCGCGCCGGCGACGAGCGCCTTCGCGATGTCGCCCGAGTACTGCAGGCCGCCGTCCGCGATGACCGGCACGCCGGCCTCCCGCGCGGCGAGCGACGCCTCGTACACGGCGGTGACCTGCGGCACGCCCACGCCGGACACGACACGGGTGGTGCAGATCGAGCCGGGGCCCACGCCGACCTTGATGGCGTCGGCGCCGGCCTCGATGAGCGCCTCGGCGCCCGAGCGGGTCGCGACGTTGCCGCCGATGACGTCGATCGCGGCGAACGACGGGTCGGCCTTGATGCGCTTGATCATGTCGAGCTCGCCGGCGCTCTCGCCGTTGGCGGTGTCGACGACGAGCACGTCGACGCCCGCGTCGCGGAGCGCGCAGGCGCGCTTCCAGGCGTCGCCGAAGAAGCCGATCGCGGCGCCGACGCGGAGACGGCCCTCGTCGTCCTTCGTGGCGTCGGGGTACTTCTCGCTCTTGTCGAAGTCCTTCACGGTGATGAGGCCGCGCAGCTTGCCGGACTCGTCGACGAGGGGCAGCTTCTCGATCTTGTGCTGGGCGAAGATCGCCACGGCAGAGTCGGGGTCGACTCCCTCGGAGGCGGTGATCAGCGGAGCCTTCGTCATCACGTCGCGGACGAAGGTCGTCTGCATCTCGAAGGGCGACACGAAGCGCATGTCGCGGTTCGTGATGATGCCGACGAGGGTGCCGTCCCGCTCGATCACCGGCAGGCCGGAGACGCGGAACTGGCCGCAGAGGGCGTCGACCTCGGCCACGGTCGCGTCCGGAGACGTCGTGACGGGGTTCGTGATCATGCCCGACTCGCTGCGCTTGACCTTGTCGACGTGCGCCGCCTGGTCTTCGATCGACAGGTTGCGGTGGATGATGCCGATGCCGCCCTGTCGGGCCATGGCGATCGCCATGCGCGACTCGGTGACCGTGTCCATCGCGGCGGAGAGCAGCGGGACGGCGACGCGGATGCGCTTGGTGAGGCGCGACGAGGTGTCTGCCTCACTCGGGATCACGTCGGTGCGCCCGGGGAGGAGCATGACGTCGTCGTACGTGAGTCCGATGAATCCGAACGGATCCGGCTGGTCCATGAGTCCCCTTCGAAGGAGCGAGTGAGGTGGGAGGAGGGAGCACCGGATCGCCGTCGACCCCGGTGATCGATCTTAACCCGGCCCGCGCCTCCTGCATTCCTGTCGTCGCGAGCCCCCGACACGCCGAGATCCGGCCAGAAGGACACGATTCGGTGACGAAGTTTCGACTCTTGCCTGTGTCCTGCACGAAACACGGCCGACACACAGCGAAAGTATCTTCACCAACGACGGTGAGCCAGCGGCACCCGGGGCATCGCCCCGACTGGCACCTGTCCAGGAGGTTCCGTGAAACCCGACACGACCATCGCACCGCGCGCGCTGCGGCCTGCCCTGATCGTCACCGTCCTCGCGCTGTTGCTCGGCCTCGCCGGCTCCTTCGTCTCGGTGATGCTGGCGCCCGCCGCAGCCCACGCGTCCGGCGGTGCCACCGCCTCGTGCACCGTCGACCCCGCGACCGGCTGCATCCAGGGCAGCATCCGCACCTCGGAGGGCGAGCCCGCGAGCGGGGTCGTCCTGCAGGTCGCCGGCCCCGGCGGCTTCGAGCAGACGGCGGAGGTGGACGGCACCGGCCGCTGGGCGCTGCCCGTCACCGAGGCCGGCCAGTACACGGTCACCCTCGACACCGACTCGCTGCCCGACGGCCAGTTCCTCACCAACGCGGAGCAGGACGAGCGGATGGTGAACGCCACGCTCGGCGCCAACGCCGGCGTGATCTTCCAGCTCAGCGAGACCGAGGGCGCCACCACCGGCGGCGCACAGGCCTCGTCGTTCAGCTGGGACCGCGTCGCACAGCAGTTCGCGTCCGGCATCCGCCTCGGCCTCCTGCTGGCCCTCGCGGCCATCGGCCTCTCGCTGATCTACGGCACCACGGGCCTCAGCAGCTTCTCGCACGGTGAGCAGGTCACCCTCGGCGGGCTCCTCGCCTACGTCTTCGCGAACCAGCTCGGCATGAACATCTTCCTGGCGGCGACGCTGACGGTGGTCATCTGTGCCGCGACCGGGTTCCTGCAGGACGCGGCGATCTGGAAACCGCTGCGGAAGAAGGGGCTCAGCCTCACCCAGCTGATGATCGTCACGATCGGCCTCTCGATCGCGCTGCAGTACGCGTTCCAGTACTTCTTCGGCGCCGCGACGGTGCGCATCCAGACGGCCAACCCGACGACGATCACGCTCGCCGGGGTCACCCTGACCGTGCAGTCCTACGTGGCGATGGGCATCTCGATCGTCGTGCTCGTGCTGACCGGGCTGTTCCTCACCAAGACCCGCACCGGCCGCGCCACCCGCGCCGTCTCGGACAACCCGGCGCTGGCCGCCGCGTCCGGCATCGACGTCGACCGCATCATCCGCCTGGTCTGGACGCTGGCCGCCGGCCTCGCGGGCCTCTCCGGCGTGATGCTCGGCCTCGTGCTCAACGGCGTCAACTGGATGACCGGCCTGCAGATCCTGCTGCTCATGTTCGCGGCCGTCACGCTCGGCGGACTGGGCACCTCCTTCGGGGCGCTCGTCGGCTCGCTCATCATCGGCGTCATCGTCGAGCTCACCAACCTGGTGCTCCCGGGTGACTTCAAGTACGCCACCGCACTGCTCATCCTGATCGTCATCCTGCTGTTCCGGCCGCAGGGCATCTTCGGTCGCGCCGAGCGGATCGGTTGAGGGGAAGAACCATGGACTACGTCATCGACCTCATCCGCCAGCTCACCGGCGAGGCGCTCGCCCCGACCACCGCGGCGTTCGCGCTCGCGGCCATCGGACTCAACATCCACTTCGGCTTCACCGGCCTGATCAACATGGGCCAGGCGGCTTTCCTGCTCGTCGGCGCCTACGGCTTCGCGATCTCGCTCGTCAACGGCCTGCCCCTCGGGCTCGCCGTGCTCATCGGCCTCGCCGGCGGTCTCGTGTTCGCGCTGATCCTCGGCGTGCCGACGCTGAAGCTCAGGGGCGACTACCTCGCCATCGTGACCATCTGCGCCGCGGAGATCATCCGCATGGTCGGCCGCTCGAGCATCCTCACGGACGTGACGGGCGGCTCCAACGGCATCACGGGCTCGTCCTACCGCGACCCCTTCACCGCCCTGTCGCCGCTGCCCGACGGGCAGACCACGATCCTGTGGTTCACCTACGACAACAACGGCGTCAACGGCTGGTGGATCCGCATCGTCGCCTGGGCGCTCGTCGCCCTGCTCTGCCTCATCGTGTTCCTGCTCAGCCGCAGCCCCTGGGGCCGCGTGCTCAAGGGCATCCGCGAGGACGAGGACGCCGTGCGCAGCCTCGGCAAGAACGTCTTCTCGTACAAGATGCAGGCGCTGGTCTTCGGAGGCGTGATCGGCTCGTTGGCGGGCATCATCTACGTGCTGCCCTCGTCGGTGCAGCCGGACGCCCTCGGCCGCTCGACGACGTTCTTCATCTGGACGGCCCTGCTGCTGGGAGGCGCCGCGACGGTGTTCGGACCGGTGCTGGGAGCGATCCTCTTCTTCGTCGTCCGCCTCCTGATCCGCACCCTGGCAGGCGACTTCATCCCGGCGAGCATCATGAGCAACCAGCAGGCGGACCAGTTCTCGTACGTCCTCGTCGGGATCGCCCTGATGTGCCTCATCATCTTCCGCCCGCAAGGGATCCTCGGGAACAAGAAGGAGTTGTCGTTCAGTGTCTGAGACGAACACGTCGAGCCCGACCTCGGCGAACACGACGAGCACGACCGGCACGACCGGTCGGCGCGACAAGCCCGGCTACGACTACGACCGGCAGGTGCTGCGCGGCAAGCTCAGCAGCGTCGAGCGCACCCCCGGCTCGGCCAAGCCCGACTCGATCCTCACCGTCGACAACGTCGTCCGTCGCTTCGGCGGCATGACCGCCGTCGACGTGCAGCACGTCGAGGTGCAGCGCGGCGCCATCACCGCGCTGATCGGCCCGAACGGCGCCGGCAAGACGACCTTCTTCAACCTGCTGACCGGGTTCGACAAGGCGTCGTCGGCACCGACCACCTTCAAGCGCGGGGCCGACACGGCCAAGTGGGTCTTCGACGGCAAGCCGATGGGCAACGTCGGCGCCGCCAAGGTCGCCCGTGCCGGCATGGTGCGCACGTTCCAGCTGACGAAGGCGCTCTCGCGCCTCACCGTCATGCAGAACATGCTGCTCGGCGCCCGTGACCAGCCCGGCGAGAACTTCTTCGTCGGCATCGTGCCGCCGCTCTGGCGTGCCCGCGAGCGCGAGATCACGGACAAGGCGGAAGACCTGCTGCACCGCTTCAAGCTGCACGAGAAGAAGGACGACTACGCGGGCAGCCTCTCCGGCGGCCAGCGCAAGCTCCTCGAGATGGCCCGTGCCCTGATGAGCGACCCCGAGATGATCATGCTCGACGAGCCGATGGCCGGCGTGAACCCGGCCCTGACGCAGTCGCTGCTCGGCCACATCCAGAGCCTCCGCGACGAGGGCACCACCGTGCTCTTCGTCGAGCACGACATGCACATGGTGCGGCACATCTCCGACTGGGTCATCGTCATGGCCGAGGGCAAGGTCGTGGCCGAGGGCCCGGCCGACACGGTGATGGACGACCAGGCCGTCATCGACGCCTACCTCGGCGCGCACCACGACACCGACCTGGGCGACGACTCGCTGCTGACGGACGCGGTGCTCGAGGAGCTCGAGCAGGAGGTGGCGGCCGAGGACGCGGCACGCGCGGACGACGCGACCAGCGCCTCCCCGACCACCGGCTCTGCCGGCACCGGCGGCGGGACGCCCGGGCGCGACCTGCCCGGCTCCCCCGACCCGTCGACCCCGGCGGCCACGAACGCGGCCGACGGCCAGCAGAGCGGAGACAAGCGATGAGCGCCTCGACGACCGAGATGCACCCCGGCACGGAGAAGTTCGCCGGCATCGAGCCGATCATGAACGCCAGCGACCTCACCGCGGGCTACCTGCCAGGGGTGAACATCCTCAACGGGTGCGACCTGGTCTGCTACCCCGGCGAGCTGATCGGCATCATCGGCCCGAACGGCGCCGGCAAGTCGACGCTGCTGAAGGCCCTGTTCGGCCTCGTCAAGATCCACTCGGGCAGCGTCACGCTCGGCGGCGAGGACATCACGAACCTCAAGGCCAACAAGCTCGTGCAGGCCGGGGTCGGCTTCGTCCCGCAGACGAACAACGTGTTCCCCTCGCTCACCATCGAGGAGAACCTGCAGATGGGGATGTTCCTGCGCCCCAAGCTGTTCGCCGAGCGGCTCGAGTACATCTACGACCTGTTCCCCGTGCTCGGCGACCGCCGCGGCCAGCGTGCCGGGTCGCTCTCGGGCGGCGAGCGCCAGTCGGTCGCCATGGCCCGCGCGCTGATGATGGACCCGAAGGTGCTGCTGCTCGACGAGCCGTCCGCCGGCCTCTCGCCGGTGCGCCAGGACGAGACCTTCATCCGCACCCGCCGCATCAACAAGGCCGGCGTCTCCGTGATCATGGTCGAGCAGAACGCCCGCCGTTGCCTGCAGATCTGCGACCGCGGCTACGTTCTCGACCAGGGGCGCAACGCCTACTCGGGCACCGGCCGCGAGCTTGCGGACGACCCCAAGGTCATCGAGCTCTACCTCGGCACGTTGGCGAAAGACGTCAACGAGTCGCACTGACGCGCGTACGAGGAAGGCCCCGCACGATCTCGTGCGGGGCCTTCGTCGTGCGTGGGGGCGCGGGGCGGGGCGGGGCGGGGCGGGCGTGCCGGTGACGGGGCCCGTTGCGGCCGTGCTGCACCGCGCCTCCTACGCTGTCTGCCGCTGGCTGAGTGCACCCGCCGCGGCGCCCGCACCGAAGCGAGACAGATGCTCTGAGACGGCCCCGTAGATGCTGACTCCGCGGCGTCGTGCAGTCCGGATCACTCTCAAATTACGGGGGGGGCGAGGCAGGAGCGGGGCAGCGTCGAGGAGGCGCCTCCCGGGCACGGAGGAAGCCGCGAGCACACAGGGTGCCCGCAGCCAGAAGGGCCCTGTGTGCAGAGGCAGAGACGCCCGAGCACGTGCAGGACCGCCCGGCACGCAGAGAGGCCCCGGTGCCGCAGCACCGGGGCCTCTCTGTCAGGCAGGGGCCGTGTTACTCGACCTGGCCCTCGACCGCCGTCTGGTAGACGGGGACGTTGCTGTCGTCGAACTTGTAGATGCCGATGAAGGCGCTCGACGGGTCGTTCTGGTCGTCGAACGCACCGATGCCGGAGGGACCGGTGTAGTGGATGTCGTCCCCGGCCTCGATGGCCGTGACGCAGTCCGCGAAGGTGCTGCACTCGGTGCCCTCGTCAGCACCGGACACCGCGGCCATGTTGGCCTGGATGGTGCCCGAGTCCGTGCCCCCGCCCTTCACCGCGGCGAGCGCGGCGAGGATGACGGCGTCGTAGGACTCCTGTGCGTACGAGTAGTCGGCCAGGGCCGAGCCCGCGGTGCGCTGGTAGAACTCGGCGAAGCGCGACTGCAGGTCGGTCGACGGGAACGCACCGGGGATGGTGCCCTGGGCGCCGGCGAGGGTGCCCGGGTCGAAGTCCTCGCTGTAGTCGGCCGTGTTGCCGTCGGACATGTAGACCGTGCTGATGTCGGCGCCCTGCGAGATGAGCTCGGGGACGATCGACTTGGTCTCGTCGAAGGCGAGGATGACGATCGCGTCGGGGTTCGTGGCCAGCGCGGCCGTCACCTCGGACGAGAACGTGGTCTGGCCGGGGGGGAACTCCTGGCCCTCGCCGGAGGCGCCGTAGACGACGGTGCCGCCCGAGGCCTCGATCGACTCCTGGACGGAGTCGCGCAGGCCGGTGCCGTAGGTGTCGTTGAAGACGAGGAACGCGACGTTGGCACGACCGTCGTTGACGATCTGCGTGCCGAGCGCGCTGCCCTGGACCGAGTCCGGCGGAGCGGTGCGGAAGTAGTACGACGAGTAGCCGCTGAGCGAGGTCGCCGTGTTGGCGGGCGAGATCTCGACGATGCAGGCGGCGGTGAGCTGGTCGATGACGTTGAGCGTGACGCTCGACGACTCGGCGCCGATCGCGACCGGCACCTTCGCGTCGATCAGCTGCGTCGCTGCGGCGCTCGAGACGGTGAGGTCGTTGCTGTCGCCGGAGTCGGTGGCGGGGTCGATGGTGACGTCCTGGCCGAGCACGCCGCCGGCGGCGTTGATGTCCTCGACGGCGAGGCCGACGCCGGCCTCGGCGGGCGGGGCCAGGTAGGCGAGCGTGCCCGTGTTCGGCAGGATGGTGCCGATGCGGAGGGCGTCCTGGCCGGGGCTGCTGGGCGCCTCGCAGTTGGCCGCGGGGTCGGCCTTGGTCGTCGACGACGCGGACGAGGAGGGGTCGTCGCTCGGGGAAGAAGAGGTTGTGGAACAGGCTGCGAGCAGAACGGAGGCGGCTCCTGCGAGCGCCAGGGCCCTCAGCCCTTTGGTGGATCGGATCATCCGTGGTCCCTTTCATGAAGCGCGTACAGCCGGACCGACACTAGGTGGACGGTCCCCGCGATTGAGAAGAAACTAGGGGCGGAATGTTTCCTGCGTGTGTTCTCCTCGTCACCCCGTCGTTTCGTTAGCAATTCGTGACATCGACTCAGCACCTGCGACGCGCTCGTCGGAGGTGCCCTCAGGGCGGTCGTCGGCACGGTCGGCCGCCAGATCCCGCGCCCGGTCGGCCGCGCGGCCCCTGGCCCGGCCGCTGCGGCTGGTCAGCACCATGTCGGTCGTCAGCACGATCAGCGCGACCCAGACGATCGCGAAGCCGACCCACCGGCTCGTCGGCATCTGCTCGTGCAGCAGCACGACGCCGACGACGAACTGGAGGACGGGCGCGAGGTACTGCGTCAGCCCGATGGTCGCCAGGGGGAGGCGACGCGCGGCAGCGGCGAACAGCAGGAGCGGCACGGCCGTCACGATCCCCGAGCTGATCACCGTCAGCGTGTGCACCAGGCTGACGGAGCCGAAGACGACACCGCCGCCGATGCCGGTCACGGCCAGCACGACGAGCGCGATCGCCGCGAACGGCGCCACCGCCATGGTCTCGAGCGTCAGGCCGCTGACGGCGTCGACCCTGCCGCCCATCTGCTTCTTGACCAGGCCGTAGGCCCCGAACGAGAAGGCCATGATCAGCGACGGCCACGGCACCCCGCCGGTGCCGACCGTGATGACGACGACGGCCACGGCGCTCAGGCCGATCGCGACCCACTGCACCGGCCGGAGGCGCTCGCGCAGCACCAGCACCGCCAGCAGCACCGTGACGATCGGGTTGATGAAGTACCCGAGGGCCGCCTCGACGACGTGCCCCGCCAGGGTCGCGACGATGAAGGTCGTCCAGTTGACGACGATGAGCACGCCGGCCAGCGCCATCGTGCCGACGACGCGACCCTGACGCAGGAGGGCCAGGAACGCCGGGAACCCTCGCGTCACGGCGAGCAGCACGACGCAGAACGCGAGCGAGAACAAGATGCGCCACGAGACGATCTCGAACGGCCCCGACGGCGACATGAGCAGGAAGAACACCGGCAGCACGCCCCAGAGCCCGTAGGCGCTGACGGCGTAGGCGAGACCGCCCGACGAGGAGGTGCGGGGACGGTTCACGAGAGCGCTCTGCGGTTCACGAGACGACTCTAGGGCGGGCCGCCGTCACCGGACACGGCCACTCCTGCCACGCTGGCTCGCTCTGCTGCCGTTCCGCCTGCGCAGCCTGCCCGGGCACGACGAAGGCCCCCGCCTGGGCGGGGGCCTCCGGATGGAGCAGGTGCGTCGTCTGCCTAGCGGACGATGACGGCGAGCACGTCGCGCGCCGAGAGGACGAGGTAGTCCTCGCCGGCGTACTTGACCTCGGTGCCGCCGTACTTGCTGTAGATGACCTTGTCGCCGACTGCGACGTCGAGCGGCACGCGGTTGCCGTTGTCGTCGATGCGACCCGGTCCGACAGCCACGACCTCGCCCTCCTGGGGCTTCTCCTTGGCGGTGTCGGGGATCACGAGGCCGGAAGCCGTGGTCTGCTCGGCTTCGACCTGCTGGATGACGATGCGATCTTCGAGCGGCTTGATGGAGACCGACACGGTTGACCTCTGCTTTCTCGGAACTTCGTAGAACGTGGGCTGGCACTTGCCACGTGCGAGTGCCAGATCAACTGTAGAGCCGAACTGGCACTCGGTCAATCCGAGTGCCAGAGTCGGGCGGGGATGGGCGAGACTGGGGTCATGGACACCGCTGAGCTTCTCGACGTGCTCTCGCCCGAGGGGCTCCGACTGCTCGACTCGCTCCCCCCGTGGAGCGCGTCGGACGACGTCGTCGCGTCGGTCGCAGCCCTCCGCCGACAGGGCCACTCCCCCTCACTGGTCGCCGCGGTGCTCAGCCAGTCCCGGCTGCGGGCCAAGGCCGTCGCGAAGTTCGGCGACTTCGCCAGCCGCATGCTCTTCACCGAGGCCGGTCTCGAGCAGGCCACGCGCCTCCCCGTCGCCGCCCGTCACGCCGGCCGTTACCGGGCTGCAGGGCTCGGCAGCGTCGCCGACCTGGGCTGCGGCATCGGCGGCGACGCGCTCGCCCTCGCCGCCCTGGAGCTCGACGTGCTGGCGGTCGACCGCGACGAGGTCACCGCGGCCGTCGCCTCCTACAACCTGGCGCCGTGGGCGTCCTCCCGCGTCGTGCAGGGCGACGCCGCGACGGTCGACGTCGGCGACGTCGAGGGCGTGTTCCTCGACCCGGCGCGCCGCACGGCCGGGCACGCCGCGACGAGGCGGCTGGCCGACCCGGCCGACTGGTCGCCTTCGCTCGACGTCGCCTTCGGCTGGGCCGAGCGGCTGCCGACCGGCGTCAAGCTCGGCCCCGGCGTCGATCGCGAGCTGCTGCCCGTCGACGCCGAGTGCCAGTGGATCTCCGTCGACCGCGAGGTCGTCGAGGTCGGCGTCTGGTTCGGGCCGCTCGCCCGTCCCGGCGTGGGCCGGGCCGCGCTCGTCGTGGGCGCGCACGGAGCGGCCGAGCTGACCGCTCCCGCCGACTCCGACGACGTCGAGGTGGGGGAGCTCGGCGAGTACCTCTACGAGCCGGACGGCGCGGTCATCCGAGCCCGCCTGATCGGCGACCTCGCCCGACGGCTCGGCGCCAGGACGCTCAGCCGCGACATCGCCTGGCTCACCTCGGACGAGGCGGTCGAGACGCCGTTCGCGCAGGTGTTCCGCGTGGTCGAGACGTTCCCGCTCGACGAGAAGACCCTGAAGCGCGAGCTGCGCACGCGCGGCATCGGCCGGCTCGAGATCAAGAAGCGCGGCGTCGACGTCGACCCCGCGACCTTCCGCAAGCGGCTCTCGCTGCAGGGCACGCACTCCGCGACGCTGGTGCTGACCCGGGTGGCCGGCCGCCACGCCGCGCTGCTCTGCGAGCGGGTCTGACGATCGCCCCTCCCGAGGCCGGGCCCGTGAGGGCCAGCCCCGAGGAGGTGGGGGTCAGGACTGCCCGTAGCCTCCGTCGAAGGTGCCGGAGGACCCGCCGGGCACGCTCGCGAAGAAGACCCCGATCGCGACCCAGATGATGACGGCGAGGGCGATGCCGGCGTAGCCGACGATGATGCCGGGGAGCCAGAGCCGACGCGCGTGCCCCTCACGGCGGCTGGCGATGTGCCCGAGCACGACCGCGGCGATCGAGAACACGACCCCGGCGCCGAAGGTGACGAGCACCGCCAGGACGCCCACGAGCGACCCCACGAGCGAGAGGATGCTGAGGACGCTCGAGGGCCTGGTGGCCCCGGCGGCGGCGTAGGGCGAGTAGGCCGCGGCATAGGGCTGCTGCGGGGCGCCGTAGGGCAGCTGCTGCTGCTGCGGAGCGCCGTACTGCTGCTGCTGCGGGACACCGTACTGCTGAGGCTGCGGGGGCATGCCGTACTGCTGAGGCTGCGGGAGCACGCCGTACTGCTGAGGCTGCGGGGCGCCGTAGGGCTGCGCCGGCTGCTGACCCGGCTGGCCGTAGACGGGCCGCGGCGGAGCCTGCGGCGCACCGTACGGAGCCGACGCCGGAGGCTGCGGCGCACCGTACGGAGCCGACGCCGGAGGCTGCGGCGCACCGTACGGAGCCGACGCCGGAGGCTGCGGCGCACCGTACGGAGCCGACGCCGGAGGCTGCGGCGCACCGTACGGAGCCGACGCCGGGGGCTGCGGCGCGGACGGCGCGGCGCCCGGAGCGACGAACGGGTGGTGCGAGGGCTGGGGCGCAGGCGGCTGTGAAGCGGCGCCCGGGAACGCGGTGGGCGGCAGCGGCGGCGACGAGGCCGGGCGGTCGTGGCCGCCCGGGACAGACGAGGGAGCGGAAGTGGGGGCCGGCTGCTCGGAGTTCGGGTCGTCGGTGGCCATGAGGAGCCTTTCGCGTGCGGGGCTGCTGCGGACGAGTCGTGCGGTCGGCACGCTCAGGATGCGGGAACGGGGCCCGCGCCGGTGAGCGCGGACCCCGTCATGCTATCCACCGAGTCGATGAAGGAACTCAGGACCCCGATGCGGACTCGACGCCCGCAGACACCTCAGTAGGTGTTGTACTCGCTGATTCCGGTCGAGGCGGCGGCCGCGACGAAGATGATGATGAAGATGGTCGCGATGATGAACAGCGCCACCGCGACGTAGCCGAGGATCAGGCCCCACAGGGCCATGCTGCGGCCCTCTTCGCCGGTCTTCTTGATCTGGCTGAGCGAGATGTGGCCGACGACGATGGCGCCGATGCTCGCGATGCCCGTGAAGAAGCCGGCGATGCCGAGGATCAGGGCGACGAGCGCGAGCGAGTTGCGCTGGGCCGGGGCGCCGTAGCCGCCGTTCGGCGCCGGGGGCGCCTGGTACGGGTTCTGCTGGTAGGCGTCCTGCTGGTAGGGCTGGCCCTGGGGGGCCGGGTTCTGGTCGGTCATGTCCGGGGTCTCCTTGGTCGTGAGGCCCCCACCTTAGCGCGAGGGGCACGCGACGGCCCGGCGGGGCACGGCACCTGTGGACAGCCGAGGAACGGCTGTGGTCAGACCTGGACGACCGTCACCGGCAGCGTGGAGTCCGCCCCGAAGTCGAGCGGGGACGGTGCCCGCCCGCGCGAGACCAGCTGTGCGCCGAGGGCCGCGATCATGGCGCCGTTGTCGGTGCAGAGCGACAGGGGAGGCACGCGCAGCTCGACTCCGGCTGCGGCGCAGCGCTCCTCGGCGAGCTGCCGCACGCGGGCGTTGGCGACGACGCCCCCGCCGAGCAGGAGGCGCGGCACGCCGAGCTCGGCACAGGCGTCGAGCGCCTTCGTGAGCAGGACGTCGGCGACCGCCTCGCGGAAGCTGGCGGCCACGTCGGCGACCGGCACCTCCTGCCCCTCGTCTCGTCGACGTTCGACCCACCGTGCGACGGCGGTCTTGAGGCCGGAGAAGGAGAAGTCCCACCGGTGCGCCGCTCGGTCTTTCGGGAGGGTGAGCCCGCGGGGGAACCTGATCGCGGCAGGGTCTCCCCCGGCGGCGACGCGGTCGATGTGCGGCCCGCCCGGGTAGGGCAGGCCCAGCAGGCGCGCGACCTTGTCGAACGCCTCGCCCGCCGCGTCGTCGATGGTCTCGCCGAGCAGCTCGACGTCGTCGACCAGGTCGCGCACGTGCAGCAGGGAGGTGTGCCCGCCGGAGACGAGCAGGGCGACGGTCGGCAGCTCGAGGTCGCTGCCGTCGTCGCGCAGCACGTCGGCGCCGACGTGCCCGACGAGGTGGTTGACGGCGTAGAGGGGCTTGCCCGTCGACAGGGCTAGCGCCTTGGCCGCGCCGACCCCGACCATCAGCGCGCCGGCCAGCCCGGGTCCGCTCGTCACCGCGATCGCGTCGACCGCGTCGAGCGTCAGCCCCGCCTCGGCGAGCGCCGCACGCAGGGCCGGTTCCATCGCGTCGAGGTGGGCGCGGGCGGCGACCTCGGGGACGACGCCGCCGTAGCGTGCGTGCTCGTCCATCGACGACGAGATGACGTTGGCGAGCAGCTCGGTGCCGCGCACGATGCCGACGCCGGTCTCGTCACAGCTGGTCTCGATGCCGAGCACGACGGGCGCGCGGCGCACGTCGGCGTCGGCGACGGCCGAGGAGGCGGTGGTCTCGGTCACTGCAGCTGCTCGCTCTCGCTCGTCTCGGTCGTCGTGCCCGCGAGACCGCCGGTCGCGCCCGCGGGCTCGGTCGTGGTCGCGGGCACCCGCAGCCGCATGACGACCGCGTCGACGCCGTCGGGCATGTAGTACCGAGGCCGGACCGCGATGCCCTCGAAGCCGAGCGACTCGTAGAGGCCCTGCGCAGTCGGGTTGTCGGCGCGCACCTCGAGGAACACCTCGCGGACGCGGCGCCGCCGGGCCTCCGCGATCATCTGGCCCATGAGCGCCCGCCCGAGACCGGCCCGCCGCGCCTCGGGCAGCACGGCGATCGTCTGGACGTCGGCGTCGGGAGCCCCCGGCAGCACCATCAGCCCGCTGTAACCCACGATGCGGGTGTCGTCGCCGTCCGGCGTCGCGACCAGGTAGAAGCCGTCGCGGGAGGCGAGCTCGTGCTCCATCCCCTCACACGACCAGGCGTCGTTCGCGAAGACCGACGTCTCGATCGCCATGACGCCGTCGAGGTCGTCGACGGAGGCGCGACGCAGCCGGAAGCTCACTGGCTGACCGTCTTGGGCCGGGCCGCCGGCGTCACGTCCGGCTCGCGCAGGTAGAGAGGAGCGGCGTCGGCGAACGGACGGCCGTGCTCGAAGAGCCGCTCGGCCAGCATGCCGAGCGCGCCGGCCGAGACCACCGTGTCGTCGGGGTCGGTTCGAGGCCAGGCCGAGGAGGCGCCGGTCGCCTCGTCGAGGAGCGCCGGCACCACGAGCGCGGGCCCGCCGACCGACACGGGGAGGCCGTCGTCGTCGAGACCAGACCAGGCGGTCCACGCGACCTCGCGGCGGCGCGCGTCGGTCACGACGACGAGCGGGGAGTCGAGCCGGCCGCCGGCGTCGGCGACCGACCGGCCCGCCTCGACGCTCAGCCGCTCGAAGGCGATCGCGTCGTGGCTGCCGACCGCGAGGCAGGGCACGCCGGCGCCGAACGCGTAGGCACGGGCGGCGACGATGCCGACCCGGAGCCCCGTGAACGGGCCGGGCCCGACGCCCGCGACGACAGCGCTGAGGTCGTGCGGCGCGACCCCCGCCTCGGTCGTCACAGCCAGGATCAACGTGCCGATCACCTCGGCGTGCCGACGGGTGTCGGCGACGGACCGCTCGGCGAGGACCCCTCCGTCGCGGTCGACGACGGCGACGGCGGTGCCGGCTGAGGTGTCGATGGCCAGGATCACGAGGTCAATCGTAGGCGGTGCCGCCGACACGACCCGCGCCTCCTCGGCTCGGATCAGGCACCCGGCGCGTCCGGCGCGCCCGGCGCGCCCGGATCCAGGAAAGCGGCTGCGCGACTTCCTGATCTGTGCACGACTCAGGACTGCGGGTCCCTCCCCTGCGCAGATCAGGACTGGAGTTCCTGAATGAGGAGGCGCGGGTCAGCGGTGCTGCGAGAGGAGCGCGAGCACGTCGGCGTGGCGCCCCTCGGCCTCCGCGTCGCGGAGGAACCGGACTCGCTGCACGAGCACCTCCTCGACGTCGGGCTGCTGCTCGAGGATCTGCACGGTCTCGTCGAGGAACTCGTCGAGGGGCATGGCCGACTCGTCGTCCTGCTGGCCCATCAGCGTCGTCTGCACGGCCGGCGGCACGAGCTCGACGACCTGCAGGGGCGTGTCGGCCCACTGCACGCGGAGGCTCTGCGTGAACGAGTGCACGGCGGCCTTCGTGGCCGAGTAGGTCGGCGTCACGGGCAGGGGGACGAAGGCGAGGCCCGACGAGACGGTCATCAGCACACCGTCCGGCTTGGCCGCGAGCCAGGGGCCGAACGCGGCCGCGGTGCGGATCGTGCCGAGCAGGTTCGTCGTGACGATCGACTCGGCGACGTCCAGGTGGGCAGGGTCGCGCAGGTCCTCGGGGAGCATGATGCCCGCCATCGTCACGACGACGTCGAGGTCGGGGTGCTCGCGGGTGACGGTCTCGAACGCTGCGCGGATCGACTCGGGGTCGGCGACGTCGAGCTCGACGGCGTGCACGCCGGGGTGCGTCGCGACGATCTCGTCGAGCAGCGCGCGGCGGCGGCCGGCGACGATCACGGTGTCGCCGCGGGCGCTGAGGCGCTCGGCGAGGCCGAGGCCGATGCCCGACGTGGCTCCGGTGATCAGGACGGTGTTCCCGGTGGTCTTCATGGTGTCTCCTCTGTCGACCGGCCGTGGTCGAGCGGCCGTCGGGGCGCGGCGCCCCGTCGCGGTCCAGCCTGCGCCGCGCCTCCTCGACGGGGAAGGGAGCGCCTATCGGGGGAGCGCCGGTCCCTGGTCCGCTGCGCCCTCGGGGGCGAGGATGGGCGCATGGACCGTCCCGGACTCGCCGAGTTCCTCCGCGCACGCCGCGAGGCGCTGCAGCCCTCCGACGTCGGCCTGCCCGCCGGCGCCCGCAGACGCACCGCCGGCCTGCGCCGGGAGGAGATCGCGGCCGTCGTCGGGATGTCCGCCGACTACTGGGCCCGCCTCGAGCAGCGCCGGGGCCCGCAGCCCTCCGACCAGATGCTCACGGCCATCGCCCGCGGGCTGCGCCTCGACCTCGACGAGCGCGACCACCTCTTCCGTCTCGCCGGCCACGAGGCTCCGCGCCGCGCCCGGCGCTCGCAGCACGTCAGCCCCGGTCTGATGCGAGTGCTCGACCGCCTCGACGACACCCCGGCGCTCGTCATCACCGAGCTCGGCGAGACGCTGGCGCAGAACAGGCTGGCCACCGCCGTGTTCGGCGACGGCACGGGCTGGACGGGTCTCGACCGCAGCGGCGTGCACCGCTGGTTCGCCCACCCGGAGGCGCGCGGCCAGTACCCGGGGCGCGACCACGAGCACCAGGGCCGGCTCCAGGTCGCGCAGCTGCGCGTCGCCGCGTCGATGCCCGATCCTGACCCGCTCGCGGCACGTGTCGTGGCCAGCCTGCTCGCGACGAGCGACGAGTTCCGTCGCTACTGGGACCTGCAGGAGGTGGGCAGCCGATTCGACGAGCACAAGACCCTGCAGCACCCCGAGGTGGGCGAGATCGAGGTGCACTGCCAGGCGCTGTTCACCGAGGACCAGTCGCAGGTGCTGCTGGTGCTCACCCCCGTGCCCGGGTCAGGCGCCGCCGAGGCGCTGGCGCTGCTCGGCGTGGTGGGGGCACAGCGGTTCAGCGCGGCGCACGACTGAGGCGACGGGACCTGGTGTCCCGCCGCCTCCTCCCGCTGCCCGTCAGCCCTGCATCAGGGGCTGCCGATCAGGAGCTGCCGATCAGAAGGCGCCGATGCGCCTCGCCGTGCCGGGCTGGCCGACGAGCGCCGCGATGTCGGCGGGGAGCGACGCGGCGATCCCGACCGACGACGTCAGCAGGCTGACCATGGAGCCGAGGCCGAGCGCCGATCCCGTCTCGACGTTCCGCCACGAGGGCTTGGCGGCCGCGATCGCGGCGACCGAGTCGAGCCGGGTGACCGTCTTGTTGTCGCCTGCGCCCCAGCCCAGCAGGGTCGCCTGGGCGGTCGTCACGCGCTTGTTGAATGCGTTGCCCGTGACGACGATGCCCATCGAGTCGGCCGAGCGGCCCGTCTTGTTGTCGAGGACGTAGACCTGGAACCGACCGCCGCTGCCGAAGGCGTTGTTCGCGACCGTGATGTCGCCGGTCACCCAGCTCATGGTCGGGTCGGGGATCGGGCGTCGTCGGTCCTGCCCCGTGGCCGCGGTGGCCTGGCGGCGCTCGTCCTGCAGGATCTTCACGCCGATGTCGCTGAAGCCGCCGATCGAGTTGTTGTAGACGCGCACGTGGTCGGTGCCGATGATCTGCAGGCCGACCTTGCCGCCCGTCACCGTGTTGTCCGCGATGACCGCCTTGCTCGACAGCTCGAGCTGGATGCCCGTCCACTCGTTGTCGACGACCGTGTTGCCGGTGATGGTCACGTCGTAGACGGACTCGTCCAGCCACAGCCCGGAGCTGTAGTTGCGGCTGATGTCGTTGCCGGACACCGTGACGTCCCTGGCACGCGTGATCTTCACGCCGCCGGAGACCGGGGTCTCCTTGAACCGCTGCCAGTTGTTCTCCCGGACGACCGAGTCGGTCAGGCGGAGCCCGTACGAGGCGTTGCTGCCGATGCCGAGCATCCCGTTGCGCTCGACGGTCAGGCGGCTGAGGCGGCCGTCGTTGTTCTCGATGTTGAGGCCGATCATGGCGTTGTCCCTGACGACGAGGTCACGGGCCGTGGCCCCGACGTTGCCGAGCCGGACCGCGCCGCGGTCGGAGTCGAGGGTCGCGTAGCGGCGCACCCCGAAGCCCTGCAGGGTCGTGCCGGGCGACTGCACCCAGATGGCCTGCGTCTTGTTGCTCACCCGCAGCTCGTGGCCCGCGGGGTCGCTGCCGATCAGGACCCGCCCGGTGGTGGGGTCCGTCGCGAAGGTGCCCGGAGCGAGCTGCGCGGCGGTCACCTGCGTCAGCTGCGCGCCGTCGAGGAACACCTGGTCGGGCTTGGCCGCCAGGGGGAACGACGGCGAGAGGAAGCGGGGGTTGTCGGCGATGCCGAGCACGGCCGACGACGGGAAGAAGGACCACGGGGTGCTCCACGACGAGCCGGAGCGCTGCCACGACGTCACGGGCACCGAGCCGTCGAGCCACACGGCCTCGCGCGGGTAGGACTGGATCGTGATCGGCTTGCCGAACGGGACGACGACGCTCTCGTTGTAGCTGCCCGCGCGGAGCACGACCGTCCCGCCGGACTTGGCCGCGGCCACCGCCGCCCCGAGGGTCCTGAACGGAGCGGCCTGGCTGCCGGCGGCACGGTCGTCGCCGCCGGGCGCGACGAAGAGGGCGCCGGACGGGACCGGGTAGGAGGCGGTGCCCACCGAGGCGGAGCCCTGCGACGCGCTCGGCGCGGGCGCGGGCGCGGGCGCAGGCGCCGGAGCAGGTGCGGGTGCGGGTGCGGGTGCCGGAGCAGGGGCCGGTGCGGGAGCAGGCGCCGGGGCCGGTGCCGGTGTCGGCGTCGGCGTCGCGTCCTGCGGGGACTTCGTGACGACGAGGTCGTCGAAGCTCGTGGTGACGGCCACCGTGTTGCTGCCGCTCGCGTACTGCCAGATGCCGACGGCGCCCGCCTTCGCGAGACGGGCCGAGCTCGCGTCGGTGCGCGTCAGCTGCCACGCCGGCTCGCTGCTGCCGAGCCAGGCCTTGCCCTTGAGGCTCACGGTGGAGGTGCCGGTCGCCTGGAAGAGCACGGTCAGCTGCGACCCCTTGGTCACGGTCTTGGGCAGGGCCACTCGCCCGAGGTCGGTCTCGCCGGACGTCGTCACCCGGGTGAGCGCGAGGGCGACGGAGCCGGATCGACCCAGCTCGACACGGCCGCGGTAGGCGGAGCCGTCCGCCTGGCGGCGCAGCTCCCAGCCCTGGTAGAGCGCGGCGGCCGAGTTCGGCAGGGTGATTCGCTCCCGCACGGAGACGTCCTGCACCGAGACGCCGGCCAGCGTCGCGGATGCCGAGGCGCTCGCCGGCAGCTTCGTGATCGAGGAGACTCCGCTGCCCACGGCGAAGCTGGTGGCCGAGCTCGTGGACTTGGTCGTCCACGCGCCTCCCGCGTCCGCCTTGCCCCAGCCCTTCGCGACGACCCGCGACGACTTGTCGGAGGCGGCGGTCGAGGTGGCCGCGGAGGCACCGGTCGTCGGCACGAGGACGCCGGCCAGGAGGATCGCCGCCATCCCCGCTGTGGCGACCACGGCACGAGCCTTCCGGCGCGTCGGAACGGACTGGGGCGGGGAGGCGTCGAGCATCGGCGCTCCTTTCGTCGGGTGGGGCTTCGGTGCGAGGCGTGCCCCCCGGAGGGGGGCTTGCGGGGGCGAGGCGACAGCGAGTCGGGAGGGGCACTCAGTGAAGACAAGAACGAATACTCATACATCTACCCCCGTTCTGCAACGGGCCGTGAGCCCCCGAGCAGGTGCCCTCCGTCCGGGTGCCCTCCTCTCGGGGGGCGCTCCGGCCCCTCCTGGACACGCCCGGTCGTCGCCTAGAGTTCACGCATGACGCAGTCCGCGACCGGCTCGGCGCCGGCGGCGACCGTCCGGCGTCGACGACCCCGCGCCTCCTCGTCGGCACCGTTCCGGACCCTCGACGGCACGGCCGACGGCCCCTTCGGAGCCGCGAGCGACCCCCGCCCCTGGGTCAGGGCCCTGGCGGCCGTGGCACTCGTCGCGCTGGGGACCCGCTGGACCCTCCCCCAGAACCTGCAGGTCGGCTTCGTGGTCGCCGCCGTCCTCCTCCCGGTCTGGTGGGGGGCGATGCGCAGGCAGCGCGGCGGCGTCACGCTCCTCGCCGTGGCCGCCGCCGCCGCGGCCGCCGGGCTCTGGCTGGGCCTCGCCAACGCCGGCGACCACGAGGTCGACCCTGCGGCCGTCCTGCCCGCGACGATCACGCTCGTGGGGACGGTCGCCAGCGTCGGCCTGTTCGTCTGGGGCCGGGAGGTGCTGCGGCCGGAACGTGCGGCCCTGTGGTTCGGGATCGGCCTCGCCCTGGGCTTCAGCTCGGACACCACGCTGTTCGCCACCAACCCCTGGAAGTTCGGCTACGCCCTGCCCGTCACCGTCATCGCGCTCGCGATCGCGGCGCACCTCGGCCGTCGGTACGAGCTCGCGGTCCTCGCCGTGCTCACCGTCGTCGCGGCGCTCAACGACTTCCGCTCGGCCTTCGGGCTGCTGCTGCTCGCGGCCCTGCTCGTCTTCGCCCAGCTCGCGATCGTCCGACCCCATCGGCGCCCCTCGCCGGCCGCGGTGCTGGCCGGCCTGACGGCCCTCGGCGTCATCGTGTTCCAGCTCGGGCAGGCGCTGATCCTCGACGGGTACCTGGGCGCCGCCACCCAGGCCCGCAGCATCGAGCAGCTGCGCGTCTCCGGCTCGCTGATCCTCGGCGGACGACCAGAGCTCGCCGCCACGGTCGCCCTCATGGAGCACCACCCGTGGGGCTTCGGCGCAGGGTCCGTCCCGACGCCGGCGGACGTGCTCGTCGCCAAGGAGGGCATGAGCAGCATCGGCTACCAGCCCGACAACGGCTACGTCGAGAGGTTCATGTTCGGCGGCCACATCGAGCTCCACTCGATCTTCGGCGACCTGTGGGCGCAGTCGGGGATCCTCGGCCTCCTGCTGGTCTCCGTCATGCTGCTCGTGCTCACCGTCGGCGTCGCCCGCCGCATCTCCGAGGGCACGGCGAGCGGAGTCCTGCTCTACTCGGCGGCACAGAGCGCGTGGAACGTGTTCTTCGGCCCCTTCTACACGTCGTTCCCCACCCTCGTCATCGCCCTCGCCCTGGCGTTCGTGCCGGTCGCCGGCCGCGCTCGCCCCCGCGCGACGCGACTCGGACGGATCGGCGCTGCCGCGCCCGGTGGCTGGCATGCTGGCCGGGGCCGCGGACCTGTCGACACGCAGGGCCTCGCGACGCCCGACCCGACCTAGGAGCACCCGATGTCGTCACCCGACGAGACGCCCCCCACCTCGACCGCCGACACCTCCCGTCGCCGTGGGCGGATCATCGCCGTCGCCGTGGGGCTCGTGGCCGTCGCGGCGGTCGTGCTCGCCCTCGTGCTGACCGGTCGAGGCGACGACTCACCCGGCGCGGGCGGCTCCCCCGAGCCGTCGGCCGGCTCGTCGTCGGCCTCGTCGACGGGCGGCGGGACGGCGAGCGCCGAGCCGACGGACGGCCCCGCCGACGAGCTGCCCGCAGCCGGCCCCGACACCCCTGAGGCACCACCCGTCGCCTTCGACGAGTCGCCCACGGTCCTGACAGGGGTGACGGCGAGGGTGAAAAGCGTGACGGCGGTCGACGGGGACGCCACCCTGCCCGGCGAGGTCGCGGGCCCCGCAGTCCTGGCGGAGCTCGAGCTGACCAACGACTCCGGCACGGCGATCGACCTCTCGACCACCGTCGTCAACCTCGCCTACGGAGCCGACCGCATCCCCGCCAACACGTTCTCCACCGGGACTTCTTCGTTCGTCGGCTCACTGGACACCGGGAGTTCAGCCACCGCCTCCTACGTCTTCGCGGTCCCGACCGACGAGCAGGACGTGCTCCGGCTCACTCTGGACTACGCGGTCGACGTGCCGGTCGTGGTCTTCGAGGGCGCCGCCTCCTGACCTCGTGGCCCCAGAACGGGGGCCACTGTCCCCCCTTGTGGGGACCTTATAGTCACTATGCCGCCGGGACCCGAATCCCGAGAGCACCGCCGATGCCCGACACGTCGGCGGGACACCCGACCCGAATGAGGCACCCGCATGGGCACATCCGTCTCGTCGCGCCTTCGCCTCACGGCGATCGCTGCTGCGTCCGCCGTTCTCCTCTCGGCCCTGACCGGCCTGCAGCCGGCCTTCGCCGACTCTGCCCCCGCAGACCCGGCCTCGCCCGCGACGCCTGCGACGGTGACCGCGGACGCGCTGCCCACGCCGCAGATCGACGGCTCGGTCTTCTCGCAGGTCGTCGTCGGGAACACCGTCTACGCGGCCGGCAAGTTCACGAAGGCACGACCGGCCGGCTCCGCACCCGGCGTCAACGAGGTGCCGCGCAGCTACGTGCTGGCCTACGACATCACGACCGGCGCCTTGTCGACCACCTTCGCCCCCGTCATCGACGGTCAGGTCAAGGCCCTCGCGGCCTCCCCCGACGGCAAGCGCCTCTACATCGGCGGAGCGTTCACCAAGGTCAACGGCGTCGCCAAGTACCGCCTCGCCGCCCTCGACCCGACCACCGGCGCCCTCGTCACGAGCTGGAACCCCGGCACGAACGCCACGGTCAACGCGATCGCGGCCGTGGGCCCGAACGTCTACGTCGCCGGCGTCTTCTCGAGCATCGGCAAGGACACCCGCACCAGGGCCGCCGCGGTCACCGCCTCGAACGGGACCAACCTGCCCTGGGCCCCGCAGATCGCCGGCGGCGACGTGCTGGCGCTGGTCGCGAGCCCCGACGGCTCGAAGATCGTGCTGGGCGGCTCGTTCAGCTCCGTCAACGGCTCGTCCGCCCCCGGCTACGGCCTGGCGATGACCGACCCGACCTCCGGGGCGAACCTCCCGTTCCAGGCGAACGACGTCGTGCGCAACGGCGGCGGCCAGGCGGCGATCTACAGCCTGAGCGCCACCGCGAACGGCGTCTACGGCTCCGGCTACACCTTCGGGGGCGGCGGCCGGCTCGAGGGAGCGTTCAAGTCGACCTGGAACGGCGACCTGGTCTGGGTCGAGGACTGCCACGGCGACACCTACTCCGTCGCGGCGAACAGCACCGCCGTGTACATCGCGGGGCACCCCCACTACTGCGGCAACATCGGCGGCCAGCCGCAGACCACCCCGTGGACGTTCCAGCGCGCGATGGCCTTCAGCGACGCGGCCACGCAGACCATCACGAACGACCCGATGGGCTACTACAACTTCGCCGGCACGCCCGCCCCGAGCATCCTCAACTGGTTCCCCGACTTCGGCACCGGCAGCTACACCGGCCAGAACCAGGGCCCCTGGAGCGTCGCGGCCACGGACAAGTACGTCGTCTACGGCGGCGAGTTCCCCACCGTCAACGGCAAGGCCCAGTACGGCCTGACCCGCTTCGCTGTCTCCAGCATCGCTCCCAACAAGGAGGGGCCGATCGCCTCGGGCGCCCTGTTCAAGCCCACCCTGGTCTCGCTCGAGTCCGGCAGCGTCCGCGTCGGCTGGGAGTCCAACTGGGACCGTGACAACGCGAACCTGAGCTACGCGGTCTACCGCGACGGCAACCTCACGACGCCGGTCTACACGACCACGTCGGCCTCGACCTTCTGGAAGCGCCCGGCCATCGGCTTCATCGACAAGGGGCTGGCTCCCGGCAGCGTCCACAACTACCGGATCCGGGCCACCGACCCGCTCGGCAACACCGTCCTCGGCGACACCGTGACGGTGACCGTGTCGGCCACCGCGGCTTCTCCGTACCAGCAGCGGGTCGCCGCGGACGGGGCGACCGCCCTCTGGCGCCTGGGCGAGAAGACCGGCTCGACGGTCTACGACTCGGTCGGGTTCGACGACCAGCAGGCCCTCGCCGGCGTGACGCGCGGGGCAGGCGGGCAGGCCTCGACCGACTCCGACGGCGCGAGCAGCTTCTCGGGCACGGACACCGGGCTCTCGTCGACGGCCTCGCCGATCGCCGGGCCGCAGACCTTCTCGGTCGAGGCCTGGTTCCGCAGCACGTCCACCACCGGCGGCAAGATCGTCGGCTTCGGCAGCAACCGCACGGGCGCGTCCGGCTCGTACGACCGCCACCTCTACATGGACCCGCAGGGCCACGTGTCGTTCGGCGTGTACCCGAACGCGAGTCGGATCATCACCAGCCCGACGGCGCTGAACGACGGCCAGTGGCACCAGGTCGTCGGGACGCTGAGCTCGGCCGGACAGTCGTTCTACGTGGACGGCAAGAAGGTCGCCACCGACTCCGGCACGACCGGCGCCCAGGACTACACGGGCTACTGGCGCATCGGCGGGGACAACAACTGGAACGGCGCCCCGTACTTCCAGGGCGACATCGACGACGTCTCCGTGTACCCGACGGCGCTGAGCGCCGGACAGGTCGACGGCCAGTGGGTCGCCTCCGGCCGGGTCAGCAAGCTGCCCGCAGCGCCTGCTGACGCCTACGGCGCCCGGGTGTTCCAGGACGCCCCTGAGGCCTACTTCCGTCTCGACGGCGACAGCTCGACCGTCGCCGCCGACTCGTCGCCCGTGGGGACCAACGGCGTGGTGAGCGGAGGGGTCACGACCGGAGGCGCCTCGGCCGTGGCGTCGGGCTCCGGCAGCTCGGCGGCCTTCGACGGGTCGACGGGCGGCGTCGCGACGACCACGTCGTACGACGCGCCGAACAGCTACTCGCTCGAGACCTGGTTCAACACGACCACGACCTCCGGCGGCAAGCTGATCGGCTTCGGCAGCTCGCAGACGGGCTTCAGCGGCAACTACGACCGGCACGTCTACATGGAGCAGGACGGCCGCCTCCAGTTCGGCATCTGGACAGGTCAGATGAACCTCGCGAGCAGCGCCGCCAGCTACAACGACGGCCGCTGGCACCACGTCGTGGCGACGCAGGGCACCGACGGCATGAAGCTCTACGTCGACGGCGCCCAGGTCGGGTCGAACCCGACCACCGCCTCCGACGGCTACCGCGGCTACCTCCGCCTCGGCGGCGACAGCTCGTGGAACTCGGGCTCCGGCTACTGGGCCGGCAGCCTCGACGAGGCCGCCGTCTACGCCCGTCCGCTCGACGCGTCGACCGTGGCGCAGCACTGGGCGCTCGGCGCCGGCAAGCCGAACGCGGCCCCCACGGCTGCCTTCACCTCGGCGGCCACCGGCCTCTCCGTCGCCCTCGACGGCAGCACCTCGAGCGACGCCGACGGCCGCGTCGCCTCGTACAGCTGGGACTTCGGGGACGGCAGCCCCGCCGCCACCGGCTCGACGCCCTCGCACGCCTACGCCGCCGGCGGCACGTACGTCGTGACCCTGACGGTGACCGACGACCACGGCGCGGTCGGCACGTCGACAGCGAGCGTGACGGTGACGGCACCCCGCGTGAACGTCGCGCCCGCCGCCTCCTTCACCTCGACGGTCGACCACCTGGCCGTCGCGGTCGACGGCTCGGGCTCGACCGACGCCGACGGCCGCGTCGCCTCGTACAGCTGGGACTTCGGGGACGGGTCGGCAGCAGCGTCCGGCGCGAAGACGGACCACGTCTACGCCGCCGCGGGCACCTACACGGTGACCCTCACGGCGACCGACGACGAGGGCGCCGTCGGCACCTCGACGGGGACCGTCACGGTCGCCCCGGCGCCGCCCGCGAACCTGGCCCCCACGGCCTCGTTCACGAGCAGCGTCGCCGGCCTCGCCGTGTCGGCCGACGCCTCGGCCTCCGCCGACGCCGACGGCACCGTCGTCGCCTGGGCCTGGACGTTCGGGGACGGGGCCACGGCCTCCGGCCGGACCGCCTCGCACTCGTACGCCGCTGCCGGCAGCTACCCCGTGACCCTGACGGTCACCGACGACAAGGGCGCGACGGGGACCTCCACGGCCACCGTCACGGTCGCCCCGATCCCGAACGCGGCCCCGACGGCCTCGTTCACGACGGCGACCGACAAGCTCTCGGCGACCGCCGACGGGCGCGCCTCGGCCGACAGCGACGGCACCGTCGCCTCGTGGGCCTGGGACTTCGGCGACGGGAGCACGGCGACGGGCAGCACGGCGAAGCACGACTACGCCGCCGGCGGCACCTACACGGTCACGCTCGTCGTGACCGACGACAAGGGAGCCACCGGCACGCGCTCGGCCACGGTCACGGTCACTGCACCTCCTGTGGTGACGGCGATCGCGCAGGACGGCTTCGGCCGCTCGGCGACGAACGGCTGGGGCTCCGCCGACGTCGGCGGCGCCTGGACGCGCACGGGCCAGGCCTCGCAGTACGGGGTCGCGAACGGCGTCGGCACCCAGTACCTGGGCGCCGCCGGCTGGAGCACCTCGATGGCGCTCACCGGCGCCGCCGCGACCGACAGCGACCTGCGCACGACCGTCAGCCTCGACAAGGCGGCCACCGGCGGCGGCACGTTCGTCTACGTCACGGGCCGCAAGGTCGCGACGAACTCCGAGTACCGCGCGACCCTGCGCTACCGCTCGGACGGACGCGTCGTCGTCGCGCTCAACGCCTACAAGGGCACGTCGACCAACGTGACGCTGGTGAACGAGACGCTGGTGCCGGGAGCGGTCACGCCGGGCGCCAAGGTCAACGTGCGCCTCGAGGTCAGCGGCACCGGCACGACGACGATCCGGGCGAAGGCCTGGCTCGGCGGCACGCCTGAGCCCACGGCCTGGACCGTCTCGACGACCGACACGTCCGCGGGCCTGCAGGCCGCAGGGTCGGTGGCCCTCGGCGCCTACGCCTCCGGCACCGCGACCAACGCCCCGCAGACGGTCTCGTTCGACGACCTGGGCGTCTTCAAGCCGTGACCGACGCCGTCCCGGAGCCCGCGAGGAGGCTCGTCGTCCAGCAGTCGTTCCCACGACCGCGACCGACGACGAACCCCTACCTCGTGATGCTCCGGGACGCCGTGGGCGCGGTGCCGGGAGTCGAGGTGCGCACCTTCGACTGGAAGGGCGCCCTGCTCGGCCGCTACGACGTCTTCCACGTGCACTGGCCCGAGATCCTGGTCTCGGGCCAGAGCCCGCTCAAGGCCCTGGTGCGACAGGGGCTGACGGTGGCACTCGTCGTCAAGTTGTGGGCGACGCGCACCGCGATCGTCCGCACCGAGCACAACCTCGAGCTGCCGACCGGCATCTCGCGCCGGGAACGAGCGCTGCTGCGCTGGATCGAGCGCCGCACGACCCTGTGGGTGCGGCTGAACGCCGAGACGCCAGAGCGCACTGGCGCCCTGGGCGCCCTCATCCCCCACGGCCACTACGTGGACTGGTTCTCCCGCTGGCCCTGGCCCGACCGCGAGGCCGGCCGTGTCTCGTACTTCGGCTTCATCCGCCGGTACAAGGGCGTCGACGGCCTGCTGAGGGCCTTCCGCGGCGTGCGGGGCGACGACCGGCGGCTGCACGCGGCCGGCAAGCCGTCGTCGCCCGACCTGGCGAGGGGGCTCGAGGAGCTCGCCGCCGACGACCCTCGGGTCAGCCTCGACCTGAGGTTCCTCGACGACGAGGCCCTGATCGAGACGGTGCGACGGGCCGAGCTGGTCGTCCTGCCGTACCGCGAGATGCACAACTCGGGAGGCGTCCTCACCGCCCTCTCGCTCGGCCGCCCCGTGCTGGTCCCGGCGAACGAGGTCAACGCCCGCCTGGCCGACGAGGTCGGCGCCGGCTGGGTGCAGCAGTACGCCGACGACCTCGACGCCGCCGACGTCGAGCGCGCGCTGGACGCAGCGTCGCAGCTGGCCGACGACGACGTGCCCGACCTCTCGGCCCGCGACTGGGACCGAGCCGGCGAGGCGCACGTCGAGGCGTACCGTCGCGCGGTCGCCGCCGTCAGGCGGGGCCGAGCGTGACGTCAGCCGTCGACGCGGCCGTACTCCCGGTACCCCGCGCCCCACGCGCCCGCGACCATGCCGGCGCCGCGGGCGATGGTGCGCACGCCGCGGGCACGCTGGCCGAGCGAGCGGACGACCGTGCCGAGCACCAGCCGCGCGACGCCGCCTGCGACCCGCACGGCGCCCCTCGCCGTGAGCCGGAGGCGCGTCGCCAGCCGAGCCGGACCGCCTGCGGACAGCATCACCGACGTCAGGCCCCAGCCGTTGCCGCTGCTGTACGCCCGGCGCACGACCCAGCGCCGCGTGACGCGGTGAGCAGGCACGACGTCCGTGACCACGGCCTCCGCGCACCACAGGATGGTGCCGCCAGCCGCGACGAGGCTGCGGGTGAAGAGCGTGTCCTCCCCGCCGAGCTGCCCGAGCGCCACGTCGAACGACAGGCCCTGACGACGGACCTCGGCGAGGTCGAGCAGCAGGTTGTTGGTCGCGGCCACCTCGACCGCCGTGCCGGTGGGCAGACGGCGACGGACGAAGAAGCGCCCCTCGACGATGAACGGCTCCGGCTCGACCTCGTACTCGCTGCGCACGGGGCCGACGACCGCGGCGGCGCCGGTCTCGGCCTGCAGCGCGAGCAGGGCCGCGAGCCACGGCTCGGACGGGCGCTCGTCGTCGTCGATGAAGACGAGCAGGTCGCTCCCGGCGCACTCGTCGAGGGCCCGGTTGCGGGCCGACGCGATCCCGGGCGTGGCCTCGACGACGTAGTCCACGGTGACGGGCCCGGCGTCGTCGCCAGGGGCGGTCGCCGCGAGCGCCGCCGCCTCGACGCGATCGCGTCCCGTCCCGCTCGCGTCGTTGTCGACCACGAGCACGCGTGCCTCGACGCCGAGCGCCCGCACGCCGCGGGCCTGCTCGACGAGCAGCGGCAGCACGGCGTCGAGGTCGCGGGGCCGTCGGAAGGTCAGCACGGCGATCGTCAGGAGGCGCGGTGCGGTCGGGTCGGTCGTCACGGGCCCCAGCATGTCAGGTCGGCGACCGGCGCCGGGTCGCGCACCGCGCCTCCTGCGGGTGGGCGGGGGACGAACCGTGGGTGACCCCGTGAGCCGCACCTCGCTGGCCGGCCTGTCGGTGGTCGTCGTCAACTACGGCTCGGCCGACCTGCTGCGGCAGAACCTCGCGCCGGTGTCCCGTGTCCTCGACGACCTCGTCGTGGTCGTGGTGGACAACTGGTCAGGCGCCGCCGAGCGCGCCCGCGTGGCCGAGCTCGCGACGGCCGAGGGCTGGCTGCTCGTCTCACCCGACGGCAACGAGGGCTTCGGCACCGGCGTGAACCTCGGGGTCGCGCGGGCGCGGGCGGCGGGCGCGCGCCACCACGTGCTGCTCAACCCCGACGCCGTCGCCGACGCGGCCGCCCTCGCAGCGCTGCTCCGCGCCTCCTCGTCCGAGCCCCTGACGATGAGCGCGCCCACGGTGCTGCGCCCCGACGGCAGCCTCTGGTCGGCCGGCAGCGACCTCTACCTCGACGACGGGCGCATCCGCTCGCGTCGCCGCCGGCTCGAGGGCGCACGCGTCGAGGAGTGGCTGAGCGGCGCCTGCCTCGTGCTGAGCGACGAGCTGTGGCAGCGCTGCGGCGGCTTCGACGACGACTACTTCCTCTACTGGGAGGACGTCGACCTGTCACGCCGCGTCGTGGCCGCAGGAGGCGCGCTGAGGCTGCTGGAGGACGTCACCGTCGTCCACGCCGAGGGCGGCACGCAGGCGGTCGACGGCGCCGAGAGCTCGGGCCAGGCCAAGTCGGCCGGCTACTACCGCTACAACATCCGCAACCGGCTGCTCTTCGCCGCGAAGCACCTCGGCGACGACGACCTCCGCCGGTGGCGCCGCGTCACGCCGCGGATCGCGTGGGAGGTGCTGCTGCAGGGCGGCCGACGACAGTTCGTGCGGTCGCCCGGCACCCTGCTCGTCGGCCTCCGTGCCGTGCTCGAGGGCAGGCGCGTCGTCGCCGCCGAGCTGCGTCGCCGACGCGCCTGAGCTGAGCGCAGGCGGCGGGCCGGGCCCTCAGCGGCCGACGAACTGCGCCAGCGACGCCGCCAGGTGCCGCGTCGTCAGGCGCTCCTCGACCGCGGCACGACCGGCGGCGCCGAGGCGGCGAGCCTCGTCCTCGTCGCCGAGCAGCCGCAGCACGTGCGCGGCCAGCGCCTGGGCGTCGCCGACCGGCGCGAGCAGCCCGGTGCGCTCGTGCTCGACGTAGTCCTCGATGCCGGGGGTGTCGGTCATCACGACCGGCCGGCCCGTGGCCATCGCCTCGAGGCTGACGGTCATGCCCGACGCGTGCAGGTTGTCGCGGGTGGCCACGGCCACGACCGACGACCGCGCGTAGAGCTCGGCGAGCTCGCGGTGCGAGACGTGGGGCACCACGGTGACGCCCTCCGGCGGAGCCGTGTCGCTCGTCGTCTGCACCATCAGCTCGACGTCCGGCCGCTCGGCGTGCACCCTGGCGAGCGCCGCGAACAGGGTCGCCGGGTCGCGGTCGCGGTCGCCGCCGACGCTCAGCACCATCGGCCGCGCGGGCCACGGCCTCGCTGCGAAGAAGTCGGCGTCCACCCCGAACGTGAAGAACCCGACCGGCGGGCCGTCCTCGCCGACGAAGCGCCGCAGCGGCTCGACCTGGCCCCGGCTGATCACCCACAGCCCGCTCATGCGGCGCAGCACGTCGCGCATCCGCCCGACGTCCTGGCCGCGCTCGACGCGGTCGGTCACCCAGATGACGCCGGTGTACATCTCGTCGTGCGCCGTCATGAGCAGCATGCGGCGGGCGACGTTCTCGTCCCACGTCACGCCGATGCTCGCCGCCGAGCCGGACGAGCCGGACGAGGAGGCGCGGCGCGGCAGCAGACGGTCGCGCAGCACCTGCAGGCGGCCGGGCTCCCCCACGGACCCCACCGTCGCCTGGGGGTCGCTCTCGCGCAGCGCCTCGAGGCCGTACGGCCAGGCGCCGGGGCGACGCCCTGCGGCGTGGTCGGCGGCCCAGCCGGCCACGTCTCGTTCGCGGGCGAACAGGACCTCGATCATCGCGCCTCCTCGTCGTCGTCTCGCCGTCGTCGATCGTCAGGCCGGTGCTGGTCCTGACCGTGCCTGTCCGGGACGCGCTCGTCCGCAGCCTGCTCGGCGACGGCCCGCTCGGCGAGTGCCTGGTCGGTCGCGGTCTCGTCGCCGCGCTGCTCGTCGACGTCGAGACCGGTCGCCTCGACGTCCAGGTCCCTGTCGGCGGCCGCGACCGCGGCGGCGTCGTCCGCATCGGGGTCGTCCGCCCCTGCGCCGCCGGCGACAGCCTCGGCACGACGGCGTCCGAGATCGCGCGAGACGTACCATAGGTTCGGCACGAGCTGGCAGAGCGCGACCGAGATCGCCGACCCGAGCACGGGCCCGGCCGCCCCGACCTGCCCGATGAACCACCACGAGAGGCCGAGGTTCAGGGGCACCATCAGGACGATGGGCAGCACCTGGAAGACCAGCCCGGTCTTGTCGGTCATGTACATGCCGACCGGGTACTTCGCCGCCTGCAGGCCGACGAACACCACGAAGCCGACGAGCATCCAGCCGTCGAGCGAGATCGCCCCGTCCGAGACGAAGTCGACGAGCAGGGGGCTGATCACGGCGAGCGCCGTGCCGAGCACCAGGCCGCCGAGCAGGAACCACAGGGTCGGCACGGTCGGCGACTCGATGCGGCCCGCCGAGCGTGCCGCGGCGTACACGGGCCAGAGCGCGATGCCCGCGGCGGCGACCGTCTGCAGCACGATGCCGAACAGCTGCGAGGCGAGGTTGTACTGGGCGAGCTCGTCCGGCCCCGCGAGGTGGCTGAGGAGCAGTCGCCCGGTCTGCATGGCCACCGGCAGGGCGATCATCTGCACGAGCATCGGCCACGCCAGGCCCAGCGCGGGCACGCCGCGGTAGCTGCGCACCCGGGGCACGAGCTTCACTGCGGCGCCGATCTGCGGCGAGAGGGCGCGGGCGGCGACGATCAGGCAGATCACCGAGACGAGGCTGTTGGCGACGTACGAGATCACGGCGAGGTAGCTGCCGACGGGCACGCTGAACATCACGGCAGAGCCGATCGCGAGCAGCATGAAGGGGGCGACGACCGCCTGGCTGGCGACCTGCGTGCTGGTCTTCTTCAGTCCGACCAGGATGCGCTGGCCCACGGTCAAGGGGATGACGAGCCCGAACACGGCGAGGCAGAGCCCTGCCGCGAGCGAGCCGCCGTCGGGAAGCAGCCCCTCGCCGAGCAGCGCCGGCCACCAGCCCGCCAGGGTGATCAGCGCCGCGACGGCGACCATGATGCCGCCCGAGACGAGCAGCACCCTGAAGGCGGTGACGATCGAGCGCTTCACGAAGTCGTCCGTCCGCACCGACGACGACCCGGCGACGGCGTTGATGACGATCGCGGCGATGCCGAGGTCGGCGAACGGCAGGAGGGTCGGGAACGTCGACAGCAGCCCGTACTGCGCGTAGGCGTCGGTGCCGAAGTTCTGGATGATCATGCGGCTCGTGATGATGCCGAGCACGCCGGACAGCCCCATCACGACGACCTTCATCGCGGCGGTCGAGCCCACGGCCGCCATCGCGCCGCCGCGGCGGGGCCGGGCCGAGCCGTCCACGCTCACGACCGGCCCTCGCCCGCGAAGAGCAGGTCGTCCGCGGCGAGGCGGCCGTCACGCTCTGGCAGGTCGGCGAGCACGGAGTCGGCAGTCCGGCGCGCATCGAGCGCGGTGCCGATCGACCTGGCCAGCACGCTCGGCGAGGCAGGGTCGTCGTGGGCGACGACGTGTCCGTGCGCCTCCAGCCACTCGGCGAGGCCCGTCTCCGTCGTCGTGACGGCCGTGCAGCCGTGCGAGAGTCCCTCGACGAGGGGCAGGCCCACCTGCTCACGCCAGGTCGGGCTCGGCTGGGACCAGAGCACGAGCACCCGGGACGCGTCGAGCACGTCGTGGATGCGGCTCCGCGCGGGGTCGACCTCGACGGTGACGGAGTCGTCGACGTCGGCGAGCGCGAGGGCGTCCGACTCGAGGGGCCCCTTGCCGAGCAGCACGAGGCGGGCGTCCGGGTGCTCGACGCGCACCGTCGGCCAGGCGGCGAGCAGCACGGGCAGGCCCTTGCGCTCGGCGAAGGCGCCCACGAACACGACGGTCGGGGGTCGCACCCCGCCGCCGCGCGCCTCCGGGTGGCGGGTCGGCAGCGCAGGGACCGTCTCGGTCGACGTCCGAGGCGAGGCCGGGCCGAGGAGGCGCGCGTAGGTCTCGCGGGCCGAGTCGGTCCCCGAGACCACCCGGTCGAGCCGGCGCCAGACGACCCGCGCCAGCACCCGTTCGCCGCGTCGACGGAGACGGGTGCGGAGCCGCGGCGCCGTGGCGGACGCGAAGGGGTCCGCGTTGCCGATGAGGTAGCTCACGACGGTGACGCGACGACGGGTCAGCACGCGGCGCACCGCCAGCCCGGCGAGCACCAGGGCGGTTGCCGGCAGGCTCGACGTCATGAGGGGCTCGTTGACCTCGAGCACCCGCACCCGTGACCGGCCGACCAGCCAGGCAGCCCGGACGGGCCCGGCCTGCACGAGGTCGAGGCCCACGGTCAGGCTCTCGTCGAAGTCGTACCGCGTGACGCGGTGCACGATGCTCGCGGGCGCGAGCTGGTGGGCACGCTCGAGGTGCGCCGTCCTCAGCGACTCGTAGAGCCGGACTGCGGGGAGCCGGGGCACGCTGCCGCCGCGGGACGGGCTCACGACCCGGCGCCGGACGGGCGGGCCTTCCCGCGTCCTCGGACGCTGGCCCGGGCGCCGTCGTCGGCGGACGAGACCGGCTCGTCTCCTGCCTGTGCGGAGGACGCCGCGGCCTGGTCGGCCGTGAGCGCGCGCTCGCGCCGTCGCAGCTCTGCCGGTGAGGGCGCAGGGCGGGACGGCGTGGCCGCAGTCGCCGTGCGCGCCTTGCCTGCCCTGACTCCGTCGAGCACGATGCCGACGATCGGGACCTGCACGGCCTGGAGCTCGTCGACGGCCTGGACGAGGTCCCGCCGCAGGGAGCGGCCCACGGTCGTCACGAGGACGACGCCGTCCGTCATGCGTCCGAGCTCGAGGGCGTCGGACGAGCTCACCACGGGAGGGGCGTCGACGACGACGACGTCGTAGGCGTCGCGGGCAGCCTCGAGCAGCTCGGCCGTCGCGGCGGAGCTGATGACGGGGCTCGGGTTCGGCGGCACCTCGCCGGAGGGCAGGAGATCGACCCCCTCCCGCCACTCGACGACCGCCTCCGCGAGCTCACGACGACCGAGCACGACGTCCGTCAGGCCGACCTCGTCGCTGACCGCGGCCACCGACGCCAGGCCGGGGCCGCGCAGGTCGGCGTCGACGATCAGCACGGAGAGGCCCTGCTCGGCGAAGGCCAGCGCGAGGTCGAGGGCGAGCGGCGCCCGGCCGCCCTCGTCGTGCGCCGAGGACGACGACAGGGTGATCGATCGCACTGCGGCGTCGACGTCGGCGAACTGGATCTGCGCCCTGACCCGACGGAAGTCGTCCGAGGCGACGCCCCGCGGGTCGACGGCGAGGGCGTTCTGGCCGAGCGGCCGTCGGCTGATCGAGCCGAGGACCGGCGCGAGCCGCAGCTCGTCGACCTCGCGCGCCGAGCGGAGCCGGGTGTCGAGCACGGAGCGGAGCAGGGCGAGCGCGACGCCGAGGGCACCGCCCGCGACCAACCCGGTGAGGGTGATCAGGCGCCGGTTCGGGCCGACCGGCGACTGCGGGGCGGTCGCCGTCGCGACGGGCGTGACGGAGAGCGTCGAGACGCCCGTGGAGTTCTCCGGCGAGAGACGGCGGGCCTGCTCGGTCAGGGACGCCGTGACGGCGTTCGCCACGGTGGCGGCCTGCACGGCGTCGCCGTCGACCACGGCGACGTCGATGATGACCGTGTTCAGCGGGTTCTCGGCGGTGATCTGCCGAGCCAGCCGCGCGGGCGTCGTGTCGAGGTCGAGGTCGGCGATGACCGGCCCCAGCACGGCCGACGTCGTCGCCAGCCGGGTGTAGCTCTGCACGAGGTTCTGCGTGTAGGTGGAGCCCTGCAGCAGCTCGGTGGGGCTCGCGCCCTCGGCGGCGGCGACGAAGACGCTGCTCGTGGCGCGGTAGCTGTCGGGCTGCGTCTGCGACCAGCCCCAGCTGCCGATCGCCCCCACGATCGCCAGGACCACGACGAGTGGCCAGCTGCGGACGAGGGCGCGCCAGTAGTGCTGTGGATCCATTGCCGACACTCCCGGGTACGAGGACGAATCTGCCGAGCATACCCGTCAGCAGCGTGCCGCTCGTCCCCCCGTCAGGGGAGCAGGGCCGGCACGTCCTGCCACCGCGGCCCGTGCGCCGTCACAGTGAGGTGCCTCGGCTCGTCGGGCACGTCGTCGGGGTCGCGGTCGCCCTCGTCGCCAGCCCCGCCCATGCCTCCGTCGTCGAGGCCGTGGCCCACGCCGGTCGAGCCGGCGCCGGTCGGCCGCTCGATCACGACGTCGAGCCACGACTCGGCCACGCCGTCGAGCAGCCCGGCGCCCCACTCGACCACGACGACCGAGCCCTCATAGTCGAGGTCGAGGTCGTCGAGCTCGTCCGCTCCGCCGAGACGGTAGGCGTCGACGTGCACGAGCGGCACGCCCGACTCGCTCGGGTGCGTGCGCGCGAGCACGAACGTGGGGCTCGCCACCTGTCCGCGCACCCGGAGCCCGGCGCCGAGGCCACGGGTCAGCGTGGTCTTGCCGGCGCCCAGCGGCCCCGTCAGCACCAGCAGGTCGCCGGCACGCAGCAGCCCGGCGAGCCGCCTGCCCAGCGCCTCCGTCGCCTCGGTGTCCACGAGGTCGCCGGTGAACAGCACCCGGCCCGCAGGAGGCGGCGGCACGGTCACGAGGACGCCCCGGCGGCCGTTCCCCGGGCGGTCCTCCCCAGGTAGAGGCGCGGCACGCGCGCCCCGATGCAGCACGAGACCTCCTCCGGGATGCTGTCCGTGAGGTCGGCCCACTCGCCGATGGTCAGCTCGCCGTCGTCGCCGGGGCCGAACAGCAGCACCTCGTCGCCGACCTCGACCACGTCGTCGCCGACGTCGACGAGGAACTGGTCCATGGCGACGCGGCCCACGATCGGGTAGCGACGGCCCCCGATGGTGACCGGGGCCGCCCCCTGGGCACGGCGGCTCACCCCGTCCGCGTAGCCCAGGGGCACGAGGGCCAGCGTGGTGTCGCGCTCGGCCCGCCAGGTGTAGTCGTACGAGACCCCGGTCCCGGCCGCGACGCGCTTGACGCGCACGACGCGCGCGCCGAGGGTCAGCACGGGGCGGAGCCCGCGGTCGGCGGCGGTCACGCCCTCGGTCACGGGGTTGCCGTAGCCGTTCGAGCCCATGCGGACCATGTCGAAGCGTCGCTCGGGGTGCTCCATGCCGGCCGAGCTCGACGACATGTGGCGCTTCTCGAACGTCGCGCCCAGCGCCTCCGCGTCCTCGAGGGCCTTGCGGAACACCAGGGAGGCGGCGTGGTCGTCGGCCTCGCTCGTCTCGGAGACGTGCGAGAAGGCCCCCCGCAGGCGCACCGTCCCCTCGTCGCGGAGCTCGACGGCGCGCGCGACGAACGCGGGCCAGTCGGCGGGCAAGCAGCCCTCGCGGTGCAGGCCCGTGTCGATCGTCAGGTGCACGAGGGCCTCGTGCTCATGGCCTGCCGCACGAGCCGCGGCGGCGAACGACTCGAGCTGCTCCATCGTGGAGACCCCGAGGTCGACCCGGAGGCGCACGGCGGCGTCCCAGTCCTCGTCGGGGCCCAGCTGCCAGGCGAAGAACGACGCCTCGTCGCCGACGCCCGCCCGGCGCATCTCGTACGCGGGCCGCGGCTCGACCGTGCCGAACCAGCGGATCCCTGCGGCGAGCGCCTCGGGCACGATCACGTCGGCGCCCAGAGAGTAGGCGTCGGCCTTGACGATGGCGAGCACCTCGACCGGCGCCATGCGCTCGATCAACGACGTCAGGTTGGCGCGGTAGGCGGCGAGGTCGATCGTCGCGCGGCGCAGCCAGGCCGTCATGTGGTGCTCCTCGGGAGTCGTGCGGAGAGCGAGGCGACGACGTCCCAGGTGATGCTGCCGGAGGCGCGCGCCCAGTCGTCGGCGCCCTGTCGCCCGAGCGCCGGGTCGCCGAACACGACGACCTCGTCGCCGACCTCGACGGGGTCGTCGCCGACGTCGATCACGAGGGCGTTCATGGCGATGCGCCCGCGGACGCGGTAGGTGCGCTGGCCGATCGTCACCGACGCCCGGTCGCTCGCCGCGCGGTCGATCCCGTCGGAGTAGCCGACGGGGACGACGGCGATGGTGGTGTCGCGCTCGGGGCGGAACAGATAGCCGTACGAGACGCCCTCGCCGGCGGGGACGCGCTTGATCGACGTCACGGGGGCTGTCATCGTCAGCGCCGGTCGGAGGCCGAGGTCCGCCGACGTGCGGTCGGGGAACGGGCTCAGCCCGTAGGCGGCCAGCCCGAAGCGCACCATCGTCGTGTGCGAGCCCTCGTAGTGCAGGGCCGCCGCCGACGCCGCGAGGTGCCGGAGCGGCGGCTCGATCCCCCGCTCGCCGAGGGCGGCGGAGGCGCGGAGGAAGGAGGCGAGCTGCAGCCCGTCCTCCTCGGGCGACGTGTTGGAGAGGTGGCTCATCAGCCCCTCGACGGGCAGCTCGTCGCGGAGCTCGGCCGCCCGGTCGAACAGGGCCGGCCACTCCGACTCGACGGCGCCGTTGCGGCTGAGGCCGGTGTCGACGCAGAGGTGCACGGCGCGCACGCCCGCGGCCGCGGCGGCCTCGAGCTGCGCCAGGTCGGAGACGGCGGGGGTCACGTCGTGCAGCGCGGCCTGCTCGAACGTCTCGCCGGGGGCGTGCAGCCAGGCGAGCACGGGCGTCGTGACGCCCGCGCGGCGCAGCTCGAGCGCCTCGTCGAGATCGGCGACGCCGAGCCAGTCGACGCCGGCGGCGGCGAAGGCGCGGGCGCTGTCGACCGCGCCGTGGCCGTAGGCGTTCGCCTTGACCACGACCATCACGCGGGCCGAGCCTGCCCTCGCACGGAGCACTCCGACGTTGTGGGCGAGTGCTGCCGTGTCGACGGTCAGCCGGACGTCCTGCGTCACGTGACCACCTCGCCCTCGGCGATCACGTACGCGACGGCCACCCCGCCGTCGTGGCTGAGGGACAGGTGGAGGCGCGCCACGCCCCGCGAGTCGGCCAGCGTCCGCGCGCCCCCCGCGAGCACGAGGCTCGGCGCCCCGTCGGGATCCGACTCGACGACGACGTCCTGCCAGCGCACGCCGGCCGAGCCGCCCAGGGCCTTGATCAGCGCCTCCTTGGCGGCGAACCGCGCCGCGAGCGACTCGACGCGGCGGGGCGATCCGTCGCCCAGCACCAGCTCGGACTCGCCGAACAAGCGGGCGCGCAGGGCCGGCGTGCGGTCGAGCGAGCCCGCGAAGCGCTCCAGGTCGACCACGTCGACCCCGATGCCCACGATCACGATGTGCGGAGGTGTGTCATCGGCGCCCGCTACTCGACGGTTACCGACTTGGCGAGGTTGCGCGGCTGGTCGACGTCGAGGCCCTTGGCCGCCGCCAGCTCCATCCCGAAGATGTGCAGCGGCACCACGGCGAGCAGCGACTCGAACAGCGGGGCCGCGAGCGGGATGTGCAGCACCTCGTCGGCGAAGGGCAGCACCGCGGCGTCGCCCTCCTCGGCGATGGCGATGACGCGGGCGCCTCGCGCGCGGATCTCCTGGATGTTCGAGACCACCTTCGGGTGCAGCGAGCGCGGGTCGCGAGGCGACGGCACGATCACGAAGACGATCTGCCCGGGCTCGATCAGCGCGATGGGCCCGTGCTTCAGCTCGCCGGCGGCGAAGCCCTCGGCGTGGATGTAGGCGAGCTCCTTGAGCTTGAGCGCCCCCTCGAGTGCGATCGGGTAGCCCACGTGGCGGCCGAGGAACAGCACGGACCTCGTGTCGGCCATCCAGCCCGCCAGGGTGCGGATGCGCTCGGACGACTCGAGCACGCGCTCGATCTTCTCGGGGACGGCCTGCAGGTCGGCGACCTGGACGGCGATCTCGTCGGTGCTGAGCGTGCCGCGCAGCCCCGCGAGGTGCAGCCCCAGCAGGAAAAGCGCGGTGCCCTGCGCGAGGAAGGCCTTCGTCGAGGCGACGGCGACCTCGGGGCCGGCGTGCGTGTAGATGACCGCGTCCGACTCGCGAGGGATGGTCGAGCCCTGGGTGTTGCAGATCGACAGCACCTGCGCGCCCTGCTCGCGGGCGTACTTGACGGCCATCAGCGTGTCCATGGTCTCGCCGGACTGGCTGATCGAGACGACCAGGGTCTTCTCGTCGAGCACCGGGTCTCGGTAGCGGAACTCGTGGGCGAGCTCGACGTCGACGGCCACCCGGGCCCACTGCTCGATGGCGTACTTGCCCAGGATGCCCGCGTAGGCCGCGGTGCCGCAGGCGATGACGATGACGCGGTCGACCGTCGCGAGGCGGTCGGCCACGCCGTCGAGCTCGCTGAGGGAGACGACGCCGCCCGAGACGCGGCCGAGCAGGGTCTTCGCGACCGCCTCGGGCTCCTCGCTGATCTCCTTCGCCATGAAGCTCGACCAGCCGCCCTTGTCGGCGGCCGAGGCGTCCCAGTCGATCTCGAACTCGGTCGTCTCGACGGGGAGGCCGTCGAACCCGACGACCTCGACGGAGTCGGGACGGATGGTGACCAGCTGGTCCTGTCCGATCGACATGGCGCGACGGGTGTGCGCGACGAAGGCCGCGACGTCGCTGCCCAGGAAGTTCTCGCCGTCGCCCAGGCCGATCACGAGCGGCGAGTTGCGACGGGCCCCGACGACGACGCCGGGCTGGTCCGCGTGCACGACGAGCAGCGTGAAGGCGCCGTCGAGGGTCGCGACGACGGTGCGCAGCGCCTCGGCGAGGTCGCCGGTGGCGCGGTACGCGCGGGCCACGAGGTGCGCCGCGACCTCGGAGTCGGTCTCGCTGAGGAACTCGACGCCCTCGGCCAGCAGCTCTGCCTTGAGCTCGGAGAAGTTCTCGATGATGCCGTTGTGGATGAGGGCGAGCTTGCCGTCGTCGGCGAGGTGCGGGTGCGCGTTCTCGTCGGTCGGGCCGCCGTGCGTGGCCCAGCGGGTGTGGCCGATGCCGGTCTGGCCGTCGCGCAGGGGGGCGGCCCCGAGGTCGTCGACCAGCACCTGCAGCTTGCCGGCCGCCTTGCGGCTGTCGAGCACGCCGTCCGCGCCGATCACCGCGACGCCGGCCGAGTCGTAGCCGCGGTACTCGAGTCGCTTCAGGCCCCCGAGCAGCACCTCGACGCTCTTCTCTGCGGCACCGGCAGAGCCGACGTATCCCACGATTCCACACATGCAGACGATCCTAGGGCGTCGGCGCTGGCCGGTCGGCGAGGCCCGGGGGCGTGCCCCGCAGCCTCGCGGGCGCGCCCCGGGGCACCGTCCGGCCGACCGGGTAGCCTCGGGCCCATGGCCGACGCGAGCTCCCCGACGACCCACGCGACGCCGTTCGTCGAGATCCACCGCGACGCCTGGGCCGACCTCGCCCCTGCCACGCGCCTCCCCCTGACCGAGACCGAGATCGTGCAGCTGCGCGGCCTCGGCGACCGGCTCGACATGCGCGAGGTGCAGGACGTCTACGTGCCGCTCAGCCGCCTCCTCAACCTCTACGCCGCCGGTGCGCGCAACCTGCACCGGGCCACCAGCGACTTCCTGGGCGAGCGGGCGCAGCGGACCCCGTTCGTCATCGGCGTCGCGGGCTCGGTGGCCGTCGGCAAGTCGACCGTGGCGCGCCTCCTGCGAGAGCTGCTGAGCCGGTGGGACGACACGCCCCGCGTCGAGCTCGTCACCACCGACGGGTTCCTCTACCCCAACGCCGAGCTCGAGCGCCGCGGCATCATGGACCGCAAGGGGTTCCCCGAGTCGTACGACCGCCGGCACCTGCTGCGCTTCGTCTCGCAGGTCAAGAGCGGCGCGGAAGAGGTGCGGGCGCCCTTCTACTCGCACACGAGCTACGACATCATGCCGGGGGCCGAGGTGGTCGTCAGGCGGCCGGACATCCTCATCGTCGAGGGCCTCAACGTGCTGCAGCCCCCCGTCGCGGGGCGCCTCGCCCTCAGCGACCTGTTCGACTTCACCGTCTACGTGGACGCGCGCACGGGCGACATCGAGAGCTGGTTCGTCGACCGGTTCCTCGCGCTGCAGAAGAGCGCCTTCACGCAGGAGCGCTCGTTCTTCCACCGCTTCGCCGACATGGACGAGCCCGAGGCGCGGGCGTTCGCCTCGACCGTGTGGCGCTCGGTGAACGAGCCCAACCTGATCGAGAACGTCCTCCCGACCCGCTCGCGCGCCACGCTCGTGCTGCGCAAGGCCGCCGACCACAAGGTCAGCTCGGTCCTGCTCCGCAAGATCTAGGGGCCCGCAGGAGGCGCCGGCCGGCACCACGGCCCGCCGCCGGTCGTCACACCGGCAGGAACGACACCACGGTCAGCAGCGCGACGAAGGCGACGACGGCGCCGATCGCGGCCGCGTTGAGGCGCTTGTGCTCGACCATGATCGCGACGTACTCGCGGAGGAAGGCGCTGGGCACGTAGTACGCGGCCGTCGGCGAGCCCACCACCTGTGCGTCGCTGCCGACCGCCCTGGCGAGCAGGGCGGCTCGCAGCACGTGGTAGTCGTTGGTGACGACGAGCGTGCTGCCCCCGCGACCTGCTGCGTGCTGCACCTCGCGAGAGAGCACGAGGTTCTCGCGGGTGCTCGTGGACGCGGTCTCGGGGTGCACGTCGGACGGGTCGGCTCCGTGGGCCAGCAGGTACTCGGCCATGGCCTCGCCCTCCGGCCGCGGCTCGTCGGAGCCCTGCCCGCCAGAGGGCACCAGGATCGGCCGGGTCGTCCCCACCGGCACCGACCGGTAGATCGCGAGGGCCCTGTCGAGCCGGCTGCGCAGCAGCGGGGGCACCTCGCCGCGGATGAGCCCGGAGCCGAGAACGACCAGCGCGTCGGGACGGTCCGTGTGGGGGTGACGGCTGTAGACGAGCGAGTAGAGGCCGAAGGCAGCGAAGGTCGCCGCGGCGTACAGGCAGGCGAAGAACACGAGGACGCCGAGCGACACCAGAAGCGTGACGACCGGCGACGGGAGCGTCGTCCTGGCCGGGACGAAGATCAGCGACAGGGCGGCGGCGGGCAGCACCACGAGAGCCAGTCCCGCGAGGAGCGACAGCAGGTTGCCGATGCTCCGCCCCTCGAGGCGGAGCATCGTGACGCCGTTGGCGACGAGGAAGACGGCCAGGACCAGGATGAGGACGCCTGCGAGCGCGAAGCCGGCGAGGACGAGCAGCTGCAGCAGGGAACTCGCCGCGGCGAGCTCGAGCACGCCGGCGAGCAGCAGCGACCCCAGGGCGCCGACGAGGAACACTCCGTTGCGCAGCCTCCGGGCGTCACGCCGCCGGCTCACCACGTAGAGGACGGCGAACACGGCAGCCGGCACGAGGAGGGTCATGCGCCCATCGTGCACGACCGGCGACGACTGGGCACGACGGGCGGCGGCCCGGACGGTCGCTACAGGGCGAGTCGCTCGCGGACCACGTCGGCCAGCGCGTGCGCGACCCGGTCGGCGGTCTCCTGGTCGGCGGCCTCGACCATGACCCGCACGACGGGCTCGGTGCCCGACGGGCGGAGCAGCACGCGACCCGAGTCGCCGAGCTCGGCCTCGAAGGCGGCGACCGCCGCGGCGACGCCCTCGTCGCCCGCGAGGCGCTCGCGGTCGACGCCCTCGACGTTGATCAGGATCTGCGGGAACACCGTCATGACCTGGGCCAGCTCGGCGAGCGTCTTGCCGGTCTCGGCCATGCGCGCCACGAGCGAGAGCCCCGTGAGGATGCCGTCGCCGGTCGTCGCGTACTCGCTGAAGACGATGTGGCCGGACTGCTCGCCGCCGAGGCTGAAGCCGTGCTCGTTCATGTCCTCGAGCACGTAGCGGTCGCCGACACGTGTCTGGCGCACCGTGATGCCGTGGTCGGCCATCGCGCGGATCAGGCCGAGGTTGCTCATCACGGTGGCGACGAGCGTGTCGTGCGCCAGCTTGCCGTGCTCTTTCTGGGCGACGGCGATGATCGCCATGATCTGGTCGCCGTCGACGACCGCGCCCGTCGCGTCGACCGCCAGGCAGCGGTCCGAGTCGCCGTCGTGGGCGATGCCGACGTCGGCACCGTGCTCGAGCACGGCGGCGGCGAGGTTGTCGAGGTGGGTCGAGCCCACGCCGTCGTTGATGTTCATGCCGTCGGGGTCGGCCCCGATCAGCGTGATCTTCGCGCCCGCGTCGGTGAAGACCTCGGGCGAGACGGCCGAGGCGGCGCCGTGGGCGCAGTCGAGCACGACGTGGATGCCGTCGAGGCGGTTCGGCAGGGCACCGAGGAGGTGCAGGACGTACCGGTCCTCCGCGTCGGCGAAGCGACGGATGCGACCGACGTCGCCCCCGACCGGCATCAGCTGCGGCTCGCTCATGGCGGCCTCGATGCGGTCCTCGACCTCGTCGGGCAGCTTCGTGCCGCCGAACGCGAAGAACTTGATGCCGTTGTCGGGCGCCGGGTTGTGCGAGGCGCTGATCATCACGCCGAAGTCGGCGCCGATGTCGTCGACGAGGAACGCCGCCGCGGGGGTCGGGATGACCCCGGCGTCGAGCACGTCGACGCCGGAGCTGGCCAGGCCCGCCGAGACGGCGGCGGTGATGAACTCCCCCGAGATGCGGGGGTCACGAGCGACGACGGCCACCGGCCGTCGACCCTCGGCACGACGCGCCTCCGCGTGGTGCCCCTTCGTGAGCACCACCGCGCTCGCCTGGGCGAGGCCCAGGGCGAGCGCGGCGGTCAGCTCACGGTTGGCAAGTCCCCGAACGCCGTCGGTACCGAAGAGTCGCGACATCGCGGACCTGCCCCCGTCGTGGTTCTTAGCGCTTCGAGAACTGCGAGGCCTTGCGGGCCTTCTTCAGACCGGCCTTCTTGCGCTCGATGACGCGAGCGTCACGCGTGAGGAAGCCGGCCTTCTTGAGGGTGGCGCGGTTGTTCTCGCGGTCGATCTCGTTCAGCGTGCGCGCGATGGCGAGGCGCAGCGCGCCGGCCTGGCCGGAGGGGCCGCCGCCGGTGACCTTGACGGTGACGTCGTAGGCGCCGAGCAGGTCGAGCACCTTGAACGGGTCGTTGATCAGCTGCTGGTGCAGCTTGTTCGGGAAGTACTCCTCGAGGGTGCGGCCGTTCACCACGAAGGTGCCGGTGCCGGGCACGAGGCGCGCGCGGGCGATGGCCTCCTTGCGGCGGCCGACGGCCGAGCCGGAGACGTTCAGGACGGCGCGGGGCGTCGCCTGGGCCTCGGGAGCGGAGCTCTCGGTGGTGAAGCTCTCGGGAGCCTGGTCGATGGAATCTGCGATCTGAGCCACTGTGTGGGAGTCCTTAAGTCTGAAGGCGGACGCTACTGGGCGACCTGGTCGAGGGTGTAAACCGTGGGCTGCTGAGCAGCGTGGGGGTGCTCGGCACCCGCGTACACCTTCAGCTTCTTGATCTGGGCACGGCCCAGCGAGTTCTTCGGCAGCATGCCGCGGATGGCCTTCTCGACGGCGCGCGTCGGGTGCTTCTCGACCATCTCGGAGTAGGTCGTCGCCGTCAGGCCGCCCGGGTAGCCCGAGTGGCGGTAGTAGAGCTTCTCGGCCAGCTTGGAGCCGGTGAGGGCAACCTTGTCGGCGTTGATGACGATGACGAAGTCGCCCATGTCCATGTGGGGGGCGAAGGTCGCCTTGTGCTTGCCGCGCAGCAGGGCTGCCACGTGCGAGGCCAGACGGCCGAGGACGACGTCGTTCGCGTCGATGATCAGCCACTGCGGCTGGACGTCAGCCGGCTTGGGAGAGAAAGTGCGCGTCACAGTAGTGCTGCTTCCTGGTCGAGGTGAGGTGTCCGTGAATCCCGCTCCGTTGCCGTTGTCGCGGCGATGTCGCGAGAACGAGTCAGGTGGAGGGCTCAACTTCGGGCGCCGCGCGCAGTTGCGCAGGCACCAAGGGTCGACGATACCCGACACGCCAGGAGGCGTCAAACGGTCGTGGTCGGACGGGCGGCCGTGCCGGTCCGCCTCGCCTCAGGAGGCGCCGAGCGCCGTGAGCGCGCCGCCGTCGAGACGGAAGGTGGTCCACTCGTCCATCGACGCGGCGCCGAGCGACCGGTAGAAGCCGATCGACGGCTCGTTCCAGTCGAGGACAGCCCACTCGACCCTGGCGAGGCCCCTGGCCACCGCCTCCTGCGCCAGCCTCGCCAGCAGGGCCCTGCCGTGGCCTGTGCCCCGGTGCTGCGGCGCGACGTAGAGATCCTCGAGGTGGATGCCGTGGACGCCCTCCCAGGTCGAGAAGGTGAGGAACCAGATCGCGAGGCCGGCCAGCTCGCCGGGCTCGTCGCCGTCGACCACGAAGGCGAAGACCGCGGGCGCCTCGCCGAAGAGCGCCCGCTGGAGGTCGCCCTCCGTCGCCCTGACGGCGTCCGGCTCCTTCTCGTAGACCGCGAGCTCGACGATCAGGCGCAGCAGCTCGGGGACGTCGGACGGGACTGCGGGGCGGGGAGCGCTCATCCGTCGAGGCTAGCGGCCGACCTCTTGACCTGCGTGAGCACGACGCGTGCCGCGACCTCGTCGTCGGGCGGGTAGCCGACCTCGACCATGGTGAGGCCCGTCGCCGGCACCACCCGGAACTCGCCGTTGCGCGCGGCCTCGCGACGGACGCCGACGGCTCGGTGCTCGGGCATCGCGCCCTCCCCCACCGCGACGCAGGCGCCGACGAGGTTGCGGACGAGGTTGTGGCAGAACGCGTCGGCCTGCACCGTCGCGACGAGCACGCCGTCGTCGTCGCGCCGCCAGGTGAAGTGCTGCAGCTCGCGGATGGTGGTCGCGTAGTCGCGGTGCCGGCAGTAGGCGGCCCAGTCGTGCAGCCCCACGAGCCCGGCGGCCGTCGCGCTCATCAGGTCGAGGTCGAGCAGGTGGTCGTACCAGAGCGTGTGGCTGCGCCTCGTCGGGTCGCGCTCGGCCCCGCGGTCGGCGATGCGGTACTCGTAGCGCCGCCAGAGCGCGCCGAAGCGCGCGTGGAAGCCGGGAGGCGCGAGGCGCGCACCCGAGACGACGATCTCGTCCGTCGAGCCGGCCAGCCCGTTCAGCCGCCGGGCGAGCACGGTCGGCGCGTCCAGCGGCGACCGGTCGACCATGCCCCGGTGCGGCCGCTGCAGCTGGGCGATCTGCTCGTCCGTCAGGTCGAGGTGCACGACCTGGCCGCGCGCGTGCACGCCGGCGTCGGTGCGGCCGGCGACCGTGACCGTGGGCACGTGCTCGTGGCGGCCGAAGAGGGTGCGGAGCGCGGCCTCCATCTCGCCCTGGACCGTCCGCCGCCCCGGCTGCTCGCTCCAGCCCGAGAACGCCGTGCCGTCGTAGGCCACGGTGAGCCGGACGCGGGTCAGGCCCGCCTGCACGAAGGCCGGGTCGTCGAGGGCCGGGGCGTTCGTCACGGGGTCGATCCTACGGGGGCCGGGGCGCGCCTCCTCGTCGCCCCGGCTGCACGACGCCGACGGCGGTCGCGGCACGGTCTCCCGTGTCGCGACCGCCGTCGGGCAGCCCGCCCGTCAGCGCGGCGTCGTCAGGCCCCCGAGGAGGCGCGGCGACGGCGGACGAGGATCGTCCCGCCCGCGGTCAGCAGCGCCAGCGCCAGGGCGACCCACGCCGCGATCGAGTCCGAGCCCGTGTAGGCGAGGCCGTCGGCCGTCGGCGCCTGGCCTGCCGGGACGGCACCGCCGGGAGCGGCGGGCGCGGCCGGGTCAGCCGGGTCGGCAGGGTCGGCCGGGTTCGCGGGATCGGCCGGGTCGCCGGGCGTGCCGGGCAGGCCCGGCTCCGTCGGGTCGACCACGTCGGCCAGCAGGTCGAGGCCCACGACGACGGGGTCGTGGTCGCTCGCCCGGAACTGGTCCGGCTGCCAGAGCTGGACCGCGTTGTAGTTGAAGCGGCTGTACTCGAGGCCGACGGACTCGCCCGAGTTGATGTTCCAGATGTCCACCCCGGAGACCGTCTCGAGGGCGGCGGGCGAGGCCAGCACGTGGTCGAGCGAGCCGCTGAGGCCGCTGAACACGTAGCTGTACTCGCCCGTCTCGGTCGAGCCGAGGTCGGTGTAGCCGGCCGTGCGGAGCACCTGGATCGGGTCCTCCTCGCTGTAGGCGTTGAAGTCGCCCAGCAGGAACACCTTGTCGGTGCCGGCCACCGCCTCCTGCGCCGTCGCGAACGCCGCGAGGGCCGTCGCCTGGTTGACGCGCGAGGCGTTGGAGGCGCCCTGCCCGTCGCCGAGGTCGGCGTCAGGGCCGCTTCCGCTGCCCTTGGACTTGAAGTGGTTGGCGATGGCGAGGAACGTCGAGTCCGCGTCGCCGCCCACCGGCCGGAAGGCCTGCGAGAGAGGCTGACGAGCGTTGCTGAACGCCGGCGAGCCCGTGAGGATCGTCGACTGCCCCGTCGTCTCGACGGCCGCCTTCTTGTAGATGAAGGCCAGACGGATGACGTCCTCGTTGGCGGGGCGGGCCTCGGGGGCGGGCGACGGCACGAAGGCCCAGACGTCCGACCCGGCGGCGGCGTTCAGGGCACGGACGAGCGTGTCGACTGCCTCGTCACGGTCCTTGCCGAAGCGGGCCGAGTTCTCGATCTCCTCGAGCGAGACGACGTCCGCGCCGAGCGCGTTGATCGCCGTGACGATCTTGACCTGCTGACGGGCGAGGCTCTCGGCGTTCGCGGCGCCGCGCGCGTCGCAGCCGCTGTTCACGGTGAGGGGCGCGCCCGCACGGTCGCGGTAGAACGTGCAGCCGGGGACGCTGTCACCGGTCGTCGTGAAGTAGTTCAGCACGTTGAAGCTCGCGAGCGAGATGTCGCCGCCCACGTCGCGGGGCCGGTCGGTGCGCACGTTCTCGAAGGTCACGGGAAGTTCCGCGTACGCGGTGTCGCCGGTGATCCGACCGGTCGGCTGGTACTTCCACGCCGAGTTGCGGAAGTCGAGCACGACGGGGTCGGTGAACGAGACCGACGCGCCCACGCTGACCGGGTGCTCGTTCGAGAGCCACGGCACGGGGATCGACTGGTTCGCCGCCGTGAAGAAGTTCGTCGTGGCGCCGTCGTCGAGGGTGACGGCCCGCGCGGCGTTGTCCGCCACGACTGCCGCCGCCTCGGCGCTGCCGGGGGTCGCGACCTCGGTCGGCTGGATCAGCGGACGATCCCCGACCGCCAGCTTCACCTCGCCGTACTGGTTCGTCGTGTAGGTGTCGGCCACGGTGAACTCGCCCTGGGGCAGCACGAGCATGCTCTCGAGCGACTCGCGCTGCGCGTCGGTCGCCGGGAAACCGACGGTGGCGGGCAGCGGCGCGACGGCGGGCTCGTCGAGCACCGTCAGGGAAGACGCGCCGGTGACGGTGACCTGGGTCAGGCCGAAGAACTCGGTGACGGCGCCCACGACCTCGACGTGGTCGCCCGGCTCGACGAGGCCCGCGGTGGAGGCCGAGTAGACGAAGACCGCGTCGGAGGAGAGATGGGTGCCGAGGTCGAGCGCGCCGCCGGTGCCAGGGGTCTGGATGACGTAGCCGTTCAGGCCGCCGGTCGGGTAGGTCGCGGTGACGACGCCGCGGGTGGTCACCGTGCGGCCGGCCCACGGGCTGACGTCGGTGGCGCCCTGCAGCTCGGCGATGGTGACGTCGGCCTCGCTGACCGGGTCGGGGACGGGCACCGGGTCGGTCGGCGTCGTGCCGCCTCCCCCGGAGTTCTGGGGGGTGATCTGGGACTGCTGCACGAAGTCGGCCGAGTTGACGTCGGTGTCGACGAAGTCGGTGCGCACGTAGGAGGTGGGGGTGCTGTTGCCGGAGCCGACCTCGGCAGCGCTCGTCTCGAACACGGTGGCCACGCCGTAGCCGAGAGCGTCGACGACGCCGGGCGTCGTGGACGACACGGACCCGACGGGCAGCGTCAGGGGCGCGGTCGCGTCGGAGAGGACGACGACTCCGCTCGCGCCGGCCGGGTTGAGGGTGGTGACCGCGTCCGGGGTCGGCAGCGGGGCGCCGTTCGCCGCGTTCGAGGCCATCTGCACGAGGTAGTGGCCGCCGGGGGCGATCGAGCCGGAGAGCGCCGCGGGCGTGAACGCGCCCGTGCCGGTGGCCGACCGGTACTGGAGCGACCAGCCCGCCAGCGAGACGGAGGCGGTGGTCGGGTTGTACAGCTCCACGAACTTGTTCGCATACGGGGCGTTCGCGCTGCCGCCCTTGGCGTACAGCTCCGAGATGACGACGCCGGCGTCGTCAGGGGCTGCGGAGGCGGCGGCGGGGACGAGCGGGCCGAGCAGGACGGCGAGGCCGGCCACCAGGGCGACCGCCCTGGTGGGGACGTGTCGGGGACGGTGCGGGGGTCGGGACGGCATGAGTTCCTTCAGCAGGGAGAACGGGGACCCTGTGAACCTAGGCGGGACGCGGGCCCGGCTGGTTTCCGTCACGTGTCGTCTAGGTGAACGACACCTGTTCGGGGGACGCGCATGTCGGCAGGATGCCCCACCGGCGACCTGGCCGTGTCCTGGGGCGACGACAGAGGGCCCGTCACCTCGCGGTGACGGGCCCTCTGCCGGTGGTTCTTCTGACTAGTTGTCGTCTGACTACTTGTCGTCCGACTTCGCGGCGGCGTCGGTCTCGACCTCGTCGGCGGCAGCCGTCTCGGTCTCGGCCTCGACGGGCTCGCTCTGCTCGATCGTCTCGGTCTCGTCGACCGGGGCCTCCGTGGGCTCCTCGACGGGCGCGGCGGCCGGCGTGGCCTTCGAGCTCGACGACGACTTGACCTTGGGGGTGACGGGCTCGAGCACGAGCTCGATCGACACCATCGAGGCGTTGTCGCCCTTGCGGAAGCCGAGCTTCGTGATGCGGGTGTAGCCGCCCTCACGGTTCTCGACGAGCGGCGCGATCTCGGTGAAGAGGATGTGCGCGGCGTCCTTGTTGTTGCGCAGCGTCTGCATCGCACGACGACGCGACGCGAGGTCGCCCCGCTTCGCGAAGGTGACGAGGCGCTCGGCGACGGGACGCAGGCGCTTGGCCTTCGTCTCGGTCGTCTTGATGCTCTTGTGCTCGAAGAGCGAGGCGGCGAGGTTCGCGAGCATCAGGCGCTCGTGAGCCGGTCCGCCTCCGAGGCGGGGACCCTTGGTGGGCTTGGGCATGGTGGTTGGTTCCTAGCTGTCGAAGATGGAGGGCGTCGGGCGGACGAGACCTAGTTGGTCTCTTCCTCGTCGTAGCCGCTGTAGAAGTGGGCTCCGTCGAACCCGGGGACCGTGTCCTTGAGCGAGAGGCCCAGCTCGACGAGCTTGTCCTTCACCTCGTCGACCGACTTCTGACCGAAGTTGCGGATGTTCATGAGCTGCGTCTCCGAGAGGGCGACGAGCTCGGACACCGTGTTGATGCCCTCGCGCTTCAGGCAGTTGTAGCTGCGGACCGACAGGTCCAGGTCTTCGATCGGGGTCTGCAGCTCGCTGGAGAGGACGGCGTCGACCGGCGCGGGGCCGATCTCGATGCCCTCGGCAGCGGTGTTGAGCTCGCGCGCCAGGCCGAACAGCTCGGTCAGGGTGCGACCGGCCGACGCGATGGCGTCGCGCGGCGTGATCGCCGGCTTCGTCTCGACGTCGACGACCAGGCGGTCGAAGTCGGTGCGCTCACCGGCACGAGTCGCCTCGACGCGGTAGGTGACCTTGAGCACGGGCGAGTAGATCGAGTCGATCGGGATCTGGCCCGCCTCGCTGAACTCCGCGCGGTTCTGCACGGCCGAGACGTAGCCGCGGCCACGCTCGATGGTCAGCTCGAGCTCGAACTTCGCCTTGTCGTTGAGCGTGGCGATGACGAGCTCGGGGTTGTGGATCTCGACGCCGGCCGGAGCCGAGATGTCGGCGGCCGTGACCTGGCCGGCACCCTGCTTGCGCAGGTAGGCCGTGATCGGCTCGTCGTGCTCGCTCGAGACGACCAGCTGCTTGATGTTGAGGATGACCTCGGTCACGTCCTCCTTCACGCCGGGGACGGTCGTGAACTCGTGCAGCACGCCGTCGATGCGGATGCTGGTGACGGCCGCGCCGGGGATCGACGACAGCAGCGTGCGACGCAGCGAGTTGCCGAGGGTGTAGCCGAAGCCGGGCTCGAGGGGCTCGATCGCGAAACGCGAGCGGAACTCCGAGATGTTCTCCTCGGTGAGGGTGGGGCGCTGTGCAATGAGCACTGTGGGTTCCTTTCGGCGGAGAGTCCGCTATATGACTCTCGGCGGTACGACAGGGTGGCTGGCCCGTCGGTCTCTTGAGTTGTGGGTGCCCCGTGCGATGGACGCAGGAGGCGGTGGTGACGCGGTCGAGCCCGCCGCGCCTCCTCGCCCCGCGAGGGGAGGAGGAGGCACGACGGGCGGCAACTCAGTTAGACGCGACGACGCTTCGGCGGGCGGCAGCCGTTGTGCGCCTGCGGGGTGACGTCGTTGATCGAGCCGACCTCGAGGCCAGCGGCCTGGAGGGAGCGGATCGCGGTCTCGCGACCCGAGCCCGGGCCCTTGACGAAGACGTCGACCTTCTTGACGCCGTGCTCCTGCGCCTGACGCGCAGCCGACTCGGCCGCGAGCTGCGCGGCGAACGGGGTCGACTTGCGCGAGCCCTTGAAGCCGACGGCGCCGGACGAAGCCCAGCTCAGCACGGCACCCGAGGGATCGGTGATCGACACGATGGTGTTGTTGAACGTGCTCTTGATGTGGGCCTGGCCCACTGCGACGTTCTTCTTCTCTTTGCGGCGGGGCTTGCGCGCGGCCGACTTCGGTGCTGCCATTTTGATCTCCTACGAACCTAGAGGCGTACGGCGGGAGCCGGGGCCTAGCGAGCCTTCTTCTTGCCGGCGACGGTGCGCTTCGGGCCCTTGCGGGTACGCGCGTTCGTCTTGGTGCGCTGGCCGCGCACAGGCAGGCCGCGGCGGTGGCGGATGCCCTCGTAGCTGCCGATCTCGACCTTGCGGCGGATGTCGGCGGCGACCTCGCGTCGGAGGTCTCCCTCTACCTTGAAGTTGCCCTCGATGTGGTCGCGGAGCAGGACGAGCTGGTCGTCCGTGAGGTCCTTGACGCGGATGTTGCCGTCGATCTCGGTCTCGGCCAGAGTCTTGAGCGCGCGGGTGCGGCCGACTCCGTAGATGTAGGTCAGTGCGACTTCGACGCGCTTGTCGCGCGGGATGTCAACGCCTGCTAGACGTGCCATGGTGGCTTCTCCTCAGAGAGTGGTGGAGGTGTGACGCAGCACCGGTGCCCGGGCCTCCGCCCGGGGTGTCCCCCGCCGGCCGTCGCGCTGGGCGACGTCTCGACGAGTTCTGGTGCTGCTCGTGGGGTGGTGCTGTGGGGCTCGGAGCCCCGGCTGCTGCTGACCGCTCACGCGGCCGGAGCATGTCCGCCGACTAGCCCTGACGCTGCTTGTGGCGGGGGTTGCTCTTGCAGATGACCATGACGTTGCCCTTGCGGCGGATCACCTTGCAGTGCTCGCAGATGGGCTTGACGCTGGGGTTGACCTTCATCGTTGTTTCCTTGATCTCGCTGGCTTCGTGCCCCGCGGGTGCGCGGGGCCGTTCCTTTCCAGCACGCCCTACTTGTAGCGGTAGACGATCCGGCCGCGGGTCAGGTCGTAGGGGCTCAGCTCGACGATCACACGGTCTTCGGGGAGGATGCGGATGTAGTGCTGACGCATCTTTCCCGAGATGTGGGCGAGAACCCTGTGACCGTTGGTCAGCTCGACGCGGAACATCGCGTTGGGCAGAGCTTCGATCACAGCTCCTTCGATTTCGATGACACCGTCTTTTTTGGCCATGGACTCACAGTCGCTCAGAGTTGGGGGTGTTGGTCGTGCGGGCAATCGGCGCCCCGGGCACACAGATGTGGCCTGGGAACACCAAAGATCGATCCTAGGTGATGCCGCTACACTTCAGCAACCCGCCCGTCGACCCGACACGCCGAGTCGACGACGATGACGCCGACCAGGAGCTCCGCATGCCCCAGCAGACACGTACGCCCGGCCGCCGAGGGGCCGCCCGTCACGGTCGGCTGCGACGCCGGGGGCCGGTCCGCGCACTGGTGACCGTGGTCGCGAGCGCGCTGGCGGTGCTGTTGGTGAGCGGCGCCTCCTTGGCTGCGATCACCGCCCAGCAGCTCACGTCGTCGGTCACGTCGGTGGCCCTCGGCAACGCGACCGCGGCGCCCGACGAGATCTCGGCGATGCCGGGCGGCGCGAACATCCTGCTGATCGGCAGCGACCAACGCGATCCTGGCAGCGCGGTCGCAGCCGGTGTCGTCGACGGGGTGCGCAACGACGTCAACATCCTCGTCCACCTCTCCGAGGACCACTCGCAGCTGACGGCCGTCAGCTTCCCCCGGGACCTCATGATCGACCGGCCGGCCTGCACCGGCGACGACGGCACCGCCCACCCCGCCGCGTCCTACCAGCAGTTCAACACCCTCTACGGCTCGGGTGGAATCAACTGCACGGTCGCGGCCGTCGAGAGCATGACCGGGCTCAGCGTCTACTACGCGGGGATGATCACCTTCGACGGAGTCATCGAGATGTCGAACGCGCTCGGCGGCGTCGACGTCTGCGTCACCCAGCGGATCCGCGACACCGACACCGGGCTCGACCTGTCCGCCGGCACGCACTCGCTGCAGGGGATCGACGCGCTGCAGTTCCTCCGCACCCGCCACGGCGTCGGCGACGGCAGCGACCTGGCGCGGATCAGCTCACAGCAGGTGTTCCTCTCGTCGATGATGCGCACGATCATCTCCGGCGGCACGCTCGGGAGCCCGACGACGCTGTACAAGCTGGCCTCCGCGGCCCTCGGCAACATGACGCTCTCGTCGTCGCTGAGCTCGCCCGACACGCTTGTGTCGCTGGCGCTCTCGCTCAAGGACCTGACTCCTGCCGACATCGTCTTCGTCCAGTACCCCGTGGTCGACGACCCCGACCAGGCAGGGCGGGTCGTCGCCTCCGAGTCCGACGCCGCCGTCCTGGAGGCCGCGCTGCAGGGCGACCAGAAGTTCACCCTCGGCGACCAGACCGAGGGACGAGGCTCCACCGTCGACGAGTCCGCAGCGCCTGCCCCCGAGACGGACGCACCGGCGCCCGCCGAGTCGACCAGCGCCGCGACCGACACCTCGACCGACGTGCCGGTGGAGCCTTCGCCGGTGACGACGACCCTGCCCTCGACCATCACGGGCCAGACGGCAGCCGAGGCGACGTGCTCGGTCGGCTCGTCGCGGGGCTGACCCCGGTGTCAGGCGATCGGGACAGGCCGGACGCCGAGGGCCGCGAGGCCTGACGCTCCGCCGTCGTGCGCGGTCGTCACCCAGATGCCACCCTGGTGGACCGCGACGGAGTGCTCCCAGTGGGCCGCGTCCGAGCCGTCCACGGTGGCGACCGTCCAGTCGTCGTCCCGTGTGACCGTGTCGGCGCCGCCGAGGGTGACCATGGGCTCGACGGCCACGACGAGGCCGTCCCGTACGGCCGGGCCTCGGCCCTTCACCCGGTAGTTGAACACGGGAGGATCCTCGTGCATCGACCGGCCGATGCCGTGCCCGGTGTAGTCCTCGACGATGCCGAACTCCCCGCGGGACTCGACGTGTCCCTCCACGGCGTCGCCGACCTCGTTCAGGTGGCGCGCACCCGCCAGGGCAGCGATGCCGTGCCACAGGGCTTCTTCCGTCACCTCGGAGAGCCGCCGGCGCTCTGCCACGAGGTCGGGCCGGTCGGGATCGTCGAGGACGAAGGTGCGGGCGCTGTCGCCGTTCCACCCGTCGACCTCGGCGCCGCAGTCGACCGAGACGACGTCGCCTGGCTGCAGGACGCGCCCGCCGGGGATGCCGTGGACCACCTCGTCGTTGACCGACGCACAGATGGTGTGGCGGTAGCCCGGCACCAGCATGAAGTTGGGGACCCCTCCGCCGGCACGGATCGTGCGCTCGGCCACGGCATCGAGCTCTCCTGTGGTGACCCCGGGCCGGATGATCGCCGCCACGGCGTCGAGGGCCTCGGCGGTGAGGACTCCCGGTCGCACCATGAGCCGGAGCTCGTCGGGAGTCTTGTAGATCCCCGGCCTGCGGAACGACACGTCGCTCAGGAGGCGGAGGCGGTGGGCCGGAAGCCAGCGCCCACGAGAGCGCCGTCGATGCGCGACGCGACCTCGTCGATCGTGCCGAGCCCGTCCACCTCGACGAGCAGGCCGCGATCGCGGTACGTCTCGATCAACGGGGCGGTCTCGCGGAGGTAGACGTCCTGCCGGTGGCGGATCGCCTCCTCCGTGTCGTCGGAGCGCCCCTGGTCGAGGGCACGTCGGCGCAGGCGCTCGACGATCTCGTCACGGTCGGCGACGAGCTGGACGACAGCCGCGAGGGCTTCTCCACGACCGGCGAGGAACTCGTCGAGGAACTCGACCTGCTGCACGGTGCGCGGGTAGCCGTCGAGCAGGAAGCCCTGCTCGGCGTCGGACTCGGCCAGGCGGTCGCTGACGAGCTCGTTGGTGAGGCTGTCCGGGACGTAGTCGCCGGCGTCGATGATCGCCTTGACCTTGAGGCCGAGATCGGTCTCGCCCGCGACGTTCGCCCGGAAGATGTCGCCGGTGGAGATGGCCGGGATGCCGAACGACTCCGCGATGCGCACCGCCTGGGTGCCCTTGCCCGCGCCGGGCGGGCCGACGATCAGGAGGCGCGGTGCCGGGCTGGACTGTGCACCGGTCATCGGAGGAGCCCCTCGTAGTGCCGCTGCTGGAGCTGCGAGTCGATCTGCTTGACCGTCTCGAGGCCGACGCCGACGATGATCAGGATGCTCGCGCCTCCGAAGGGGAAGTTCTGGTTTGCGCCGACCGTGGCCAGGGCGATCAGCGGGATGAGCGCCACGATGCCGAGGTAGAGCGAGCCGGGCAGGGTGACCCGCGTCAGGACGTAGTCGAGGTACTCGGCGGTCGGACGACCGGCACGGATGCCGGGGATGAACCCGCCGTACTTCTTCATGTTGTCGGCGACCTCTTCGGGGTTGAAGGTGATCGCGACGTAGAAGTACGTGAACCCGACGATGAGCGCGAAGTAGACGGCCATGTAGAGAGGGTTGTCGCCCGAGGTGAGGTTCGCCTCGACCCACGAGACCCACGCGGCCGGGGCCGTGCCGTCGGTCGGCCGGTTGAACTGCGCGACGAGGGCAGGCAGGTACAGCAGCGACGAGGCGAAGATGACGGGCACGACGCCGGCCATGTTGACCTTGATCGGGATGTAGGTGTTGTTCCCGCCGTAGGTCCGTCTGCCGACCATGCGCTTGGCGTACTGCACCGGCACCCGTCGCTGCGACTGCTCGACGAACACGACGGCGGCCATGATGACGAGCCCGACGGCGATGACCATCAGGAAGATCTCGAAGCCACGGGCCTGGGCGATGCTCCAGAGAGCCGTGGGGAAGCGGGCCGCGATCGAGGTGAAGATCAGGAGCGACATGCCGTTGCCGATGCCGCGCTCGGTGATGAGCTCGCCCATCCACATGATGAGGCCGGTACCGGCGGTCATGGTGATGACCATGAGCAGCACGGCGTACCAGGCGTCGTTCGTGATGAGCTGCTGGCACTCGGCGGCGCCGGAGCCCGCGAAGAGCGTGCCGGAGCGCGCGACGGTGATGAGGGTGGTCGACTGCAGGATGCCCAGCGCGATGGTGAGGTACCGCGTGTACTGGGTCAGCTTGGCCTGGCCGGACTGGCCCTCTTTGTAGAGGGTGTCGAAGTGCGGGATCACCACGCGCAGCAGCTGCACGATGATCGACGACGTGATGTAGGGCATGATGCCCAACGCGAACACCGACAGCTGCAGCAGTGCGCCGCCGCTGAAGAGGTTCACGAGCTCGTAGAGGCCCGACGTGCCCTGGCTGCCGGCGAGGCAGAGCTGCACGTTCTGGTAGTCCACGAACGGCGCAGGGATGAAGGACCCCAGCCGGAAGAGCGCGATGATGCCGAGCGTGAACCCGATCTTGCGGCGAAGGTCGGGCGTGCGCATGATGCGCGCGACAGCTCTGAACATGGTGGGCCTCCCGGTGTGAAGGATAGACGACTGAAGGGGGTGGCCCTGACGGACCACCCCCTCAGGGCATTACTTGGTGACGGATCCGCCCGCGGCGACGATCTTCTCTTCGGCAGAGCCGGAGACCTTGTCGACCGCGACGGTCAGCGCGACGCTGAGGTCGCCCTGTCCGAGGACCTTGACCTTCTCGTTCTTGCGGACGGCGCCCTTGGCGACCAGGTCGCCGATGGTGACCTCGCCTCCCTGGGGGTAGAGCTCGCCGAGCTTCTCGAGGTTCACGACCTGGTACTCGACGCGGAACGGGTTCTTGAACCCGCGCAGCTTCGGAGTACGCATGTGCAGCGGCATCTGGCCGCCCTCGAAGCCGACCTTGACCTGGTACCGGGCCTTCTGGCCCTTGGTGCCACGTCCGGCCGTCTTGCCCTTCGAGCCCTCACCGCGTCCGACGCGGGTCTTCGCCTTCTTGGCACCGGGAGCCGGGCGGAGGTGGTGCACCTTGAGCACCTGCGGACGCGCGACGTCCGACGAGGCGGCCGGGGCCGACTTCGTGGTGGACGTCGTGGACGCGGCGGCCTTGTCGGCAGCCGGCTTCTTGGCGGCGGCCTTGGGGGCTGCAGCCTTGGTGGACGTCGCCTTGGGGGCGGCGGCCTTCTTGGGAGCGGCCTTGGCGGCCGGCTCCTTCTTCTCGTCAGCCATTAGTCAATCTCCTCGACCTTCACGAGGTGAGCGACCACGTTGACGTAGCCACGGTTCTGCTTGGTGTCCTCGCGCACGACCGAGTGGCCGATGCGCTTGAGGCCCAGGCTCCGCAGCGTGTCACGCTGGTTCTGCTTCTCGCTGATTACGGACTTGATCTGGGTCACCTTGAGGTTGGCGGCCATCAGGCACCTGCCTTCTCGGTCGCGGCGGTGCGCGCTGCGTCCTCTGCACGCTGCAGGAACGCCGGCATCACCTGGTCGATGTCGAGGCCACGACGGGCCGCGACGGCACGAGGCTCCTCGAGGAGCTTCAGCGCGGTGACGGTCGCGTGCACGATGTTGATCGTGTTGGACGAGCCGAGCGACTTGCTGAGCACGTCGTGGATCCCGGCGCACTCGAGCACGGCGCGGACGGGACCGCCGGCGATGACACCGGTACCGGCCGAGGCCGGACGCAGCATGACGACGCCGGCAGCAGCCTCACCCTGCACGGGGTGCGGGATGGTGTTGCCGATGCGGGGGACGCGGAAGAAGTTCTTCTTCGCCTCCTCGACGCCCTTGCTGATGGCGGTGGGGACCTCTCGGGCCTTGCCGTAGCCGACGCCGACGAGTCCGTTGCCGTCGCCGACGACGACGAGCGCCGTGAAGCTGAAGCGACGACCGCCCTTGACGACCTTCGACACGCGGTTGATGGTGACGACGCGCTCCAGGAACTGGCTCTTGTCGTCACGGTCGCCACGGCCACGGCCGCCGGCGTTGCGGTCTCCGCGACCCTGTCCGCCGCGACGGTCGGTGCGACCGCCCTCGCGGTTGTTGGACTCCGAGCCGGCAGCCGTCTCGACGGGGCGCTCGACGACGGCCTCGGCGGGAGCCTTGGCGGCCTCCGTCGTGGCCGCGGCCGGAGCCTCGGCCGGGGCCTCGGGGGGAGTGGTGTTCGTAGCGTCGCTCACAGGTTCAAACCAGCCTCTCGGGCGCCTTCGGCGATGGCCGCGACGCGTCCGGCGTACTTGTTGCCGCCGCGATCGAACACGACGGCCTCGATGCCCGCGGCCTTCGCACGCTCGGCGACGAGCGCACCGACCTTGCGGGACTTCGCGGTCTTGTCACCGTCGAAGGTGCGCATGTCGGCCTCGAGGGTCGACGCGCTGGCGACGGTGAAGCCCTTGCTGTCGTCGACGACCTGCACGAAGACGTGACGGGCCGAGCGGGTGACGACGAGACGGGGGCGCTCTTCGGTGCCCACGACCTTCTTGCGCAGGCGGGTGTGACGGCGCTTGGTGGCTGCCGACTTGGACTTTCCTCGTGTACCGAGACCCATGATTACTTACCTGACTTTCCGGCCTTGCGGCGGACGACCTCGCCGGCGTAGCGGACACCCTTGCCCTTGTAGGGCTCGGGCTTGCGCAGCTTGCGGATGTTGGCGGCGACTTCGCCGACGGCCTGCTTGTCGATGCCGACGACCGTGAGCTTGTTGTTGCCCTCGACCGTGAAGCTGATGCCCGCGGGCGGCTCGACGGTGATGGGGTGCGAGTAGCCGAGCGCGAACTCGACGTTCGAGCCCTTGGCCTGCACGCGGTAACCGGTGCCGACGACCTCGAGGCCCTTGGTGTAGCCCTGGGTCACGCCGATGATCTGGTTGGCGATCAGGGTACGGGTCAGGCCGTGCAGCGCACGCGACTCACGCTCGTCGTCGGGACGCGTCACGACGACGGTGCCCTCTTCGAGCTTGGCTTCGATGGGGCTCTTGACGACGAGCGCGAGCTCGCCCTTCGGGCCCTTGACCGAGACGGCCTGGCCGTCGATCTTCACGTCGACCCCGGCAGGGATCGAGATGGGGAGTCTTCCGATTCGAGACATGGCGGGTTACCACACGTAGGCGAGGACTTCTCCGCCTACGCCCTTCTTCTCGGCCTCACGGTCGGTCAGCAGACCGGAGGAGGTGGACAGGATCGCCACGCCGAGGCCACCGAAGACCTGAGGGATCTCGGTCGACTTCGCGTACACCCGGAGACCGGGCTTGGAGACGCGCTTGATGCCCACGATGGAGCGCTGGCGGTCGGGGCCGTACTTCAGGTCGATCGTGAGGGTCTGGCCCACGCGGGCGTCCTCGACCTTCCACGACTCGATGAAGCCCTCGCGCTTGAGGATCTCAGCGATGTGGGACTTGAGCTTGCTGCTGGGGAGCGAGACGGTCTCGTGGTGAGCCGAGTTCGCGTTGCGCAGTCTGGTCAGCAGGTCTGCGACCGGATCTGTCATCGTCATGCGGTTGATCTCTTCCTCATCCGGTTTCGACATCCGGTACACCGGGTGCCGACCTCGATGATCGGGCGGCCACGGAGCGATTCTCCGTGACCTCAGGGGAACGGTCGGCAACTCCGATGAGGAGTTGCCGACCGGACGATCTTAGTTGGCCTGGTCGGCCGTGCGGAACGGGAAGCCGAGAGCCTTGAGCAGAGCCCGGCCCTCGTCGTCGTTCCGAGCCGTGGTCACGACGGTGATGTCGAAGCCACGGACACGGTCGATGCGGTCCTGGTCGATCTCGTGGAACATGCTCTGCTCGTTGAGGCCGAACGTGTAGTTGCCGTTGCCGTCGAACTGACGGTCGCTGAGCCCGCGGAAGTCGCGGATGCGGGGCAGGGCGAGCGACAGCAGGCGGTCCAGGAACTCCCAGGCACGGTCGCCGCGCAGCGTGACGTGCGCGCCGATGGCCTGGCCCTCACGCAGCTTGAACTGCGCGATGGACTTGCGGGCCTTGGTGACCTGGGGCTTCTGACCCGTGATGGCGGTCAGGTCCTTGATGGCGCCGTCCATGATCTTGCTGTCGCGAGCTGCCTCGCCGACACCGGTGTTCACGACGATCTTGACCAGGCCGGGGACCTGGTGGACGTTCGTGAAGCCGAAGTCGCTCTTCAGCTGGGGCAGGATCTCGGCGCGGTACTTCGCCTTGAGGCGGGGCAGCGCGGCCGGCGTGCTCGTGGTGGTGTCAGTCATCAGAGGTTCTCTCCCGACGCCTTGGCGTAGCGGACGCGGACGGTCTTGGTGACGCCGTTCTTCGTGACCGTCTCTTCGCGGAAGCCGACGCGGGTCGGCTTCTTGGTCTTGGGGTCGACGATCGCGACGTTCGACACGTGGAGCGGAGCCTCGTGCGTCTCGATGCCACCGGTCTTGGTGCCGCGCTGCGTCTGGCCGACGCGCACGTGCTTCGTGACGAGGTTGACGCCCTCGACGACCACGCGGTTGCGCTCGACGAGGACCTCGAGGACCTTGCCCTGCTTGCCGCGGTCGCCGCCGCGGGCCTGGGTCGCCCCGGTGATGACCTGAACGAGGTCACCCTTCTTGATGTTTGCCATGACTTAGATAACCTCCGGCGCCAGCGAGATGATCTTCATGAACTTCTTGTCGCGAAGCTCGCGACCGACCGGTCCGAAGATACGCGTGCCACGGGGGTCGCCATCGGCCTTCAGGATCACTGCGGCGTTCTCGTCGAACTTGATGTAAGAGCCGTCCGGACGACGGACCTCTTTCTTGGTGCGAACGATGACTGCCTTGACGACGTCACCCTTCTTGACGTTGCCGCCGGGGATCGCGTCCTTGACGGTCGCGACGATGACGTCACCGAGTCCGGCGTAACGACGGCCGGAGCCACCGAGGACGCGGATGGTGAGGATCTCCTTCGCGCCGGTGTTGTCGGCGATCTTGAGGCGGGATTCCTGCTGAATCACTTCTGTCTCCTTCTACGCGAGCAGACCGCGAGGCCTACTTCGCCCTCTCGAGGATCTCGACCAGGCGCCAGCGCTTGGTGGCGCTGAGCGGACGGGTCTCGCTGATCACGACGAGGTCGCCGACGCCGGCCGCGTTGGCCTCGTCGTGGACCTTCACCTTGGAGGTGCGGCGGATGACCTTGCCGTACAGGGGGTGCTTCACGCGGTCCTCGACCTCGACGACGATGGTCTTGTCCATCTTGTCGCTGGTCACGTAGCCGCGACGGGTCTTGCGGTAGCCGCGGACCTCGACGGCTGCCGAGTCGACCTCGGTCTTGTTCTCGGTGGCCATTACTTCTCCTCGGCAGTCTCGACGGTGTCGGCGGCGGGCGCCTCGTCGGCGGCGGCAGCCTTCTTGGTCGACTTCTTGGTCGCCTTGGGGGCGGCCTCGACCGGGGCGGGGGTGGCACGGATGCCGAGCTCGCGCTCACGCAGGACCGTGTAGATGCGAGCGATGTCGCGCTTCACGGCACGCACGCGGCCGTGGTTCTCGAGCTGACCGGTGGCCGACTGGAAGCGCAGGTTGAACAGCTCCTCCTTGGCCTTCTTCAGCTCGTCGACGAGACGCTCGTCTTCAAAAGTGTCGAGCTCGACAGGACGGAGCTCCTTGGAACCGATCGCCATTATGCGTCGCCCTCCTCGCGCTTGATGATGCGTGCCTTGAGGGGCAGCTTGTGGATTGCACGAGTGAGCGCCTCCTTGGCGATCTCCTCGCTGACGCCGCTGAGCTCGAAGAGCACGCGACCCGGCTTGACGTTGGCGACCCACCACTCGGGCGAGCCCTTTCCGGAACCCATTCGGGTCTCGGCGGGCTTCTTCGTGAGGGGACGGTCGGGGTAGATGTTGATCCAGACCTTGCCGCCACGCTTGATGTGACGCGTCATGGCGATACGAGCGGACTCGATCTGACGGTTGGTCACGTAGGCGGGCGTGAGTGCCTGGATGCCGTACTCACCGAAGCTGACCTTGGTGCCACCAGTGGCCTGGCCGGTACGGCCGGGGTGGTGCTGCTTGCGGTGCTTGACACGACGGGGGATAAGCATGGTTACGCCTCAGCTCCTGTGGTGGCGGGTGCCTTCTGCTCGCGGGGGGCGCGGTCGCTGCCCCCGCGACGTGCACCGTCACGGTCGTTGCGGCGCTCGGGGCGAGACGACTTCTGGTTCGCCTGCTCGCGCGCGAGCTCCTTGTTGGTGATGTCGCCCTTGTAGATCCAGACCTTGACACCGATGCGACCGAAGGTGGTCTTGGCCTCGTAGAAGCCGTAGTCGATGTTGGCGCGGAGGGTGTGCAGGGGCACGCGGCCCTCGCGGTAGAACTCCGAGCGGCTCATCTCGGCGCCGCCGAGGCGACCCGAGACCTGGATCCGGACGCCCTTGGCGCCGGCGCGCTGGGCGCCCTGGAGGCCCTTGCGCATCGCACGACGGAACGCCACACGAGCAGCGAGCTGCTCGGCGATGCCCTGTGCGACGAGCTGAGCCTCGGCCTCGGGGTTCTTGACCTCGAGGATGTTCAGCTGGATCTGCTTGCTCGTGAGCTTCTCGAGGTCGCCGCGGATGCGCTCGGCCTCGGCGCCGCGACGCCCGATCACGATGCCCGGACGGGCCGTGTGGATGTCGACGCGGACGCGGTCACGGGTGCGCTCGATCTCGATCTTGGCCACGCCGGCGCGGTCGAGCGAGGTCTTGAGCAGCGTGCGGATCTTGATGTCCTCGGCGACGTAGTCGCTGTAGCGCTGACCGGCCTTGGTGCTGTCGGTGAACCACCGCGACACGTGGTCGGTGGTGATGCCCAGACGGAAGCCGTACGGGTTGACTTTCTGGCCCATTACTTGCTCGCCTTCTTCGTAGCAGCGGCAGCCTCGACCTCATCCGGCGTCGCGAGGACGATCGTGATGTGGCTGGTGCGCTTCAGGATCTGGAAGGCACGGCCCTGGGCACGCGGCTGGAACCGCTTGAGGGTCGCACCCTGGTCGACGAATGCACGGCTCACGTAGAGGTCCTGCTCGTCGAGGTAGCTGTTGTCCTTGTCCGCCTTGACCCGAGCGTTGGCCATGGCCGACGCGACGAGCTTGTAGACGGGCTCGCTGGCGCCCTGGGGCGCGAACTTCAGGATGGCCAGGGCCTCGAGGGCCTGCTTGCCGCGGATCAGGTTGACGACGCGACGGGCCTTCATGGGGGTGACGCGGATGTGACGCACGCGTGCGATCGACTCCACCATTTCTCTCCTCCTTACGTCGCCGCGTTAGCGGCGACGACCCTTCTTGTCGTCCTTCACGTGGCCGCGGAAGGTGCGGGTGGGCGCGAACTCGCCGAGCTTGTGGCCGATCATGCTCTCGGTCACGAACACGGGGATGTGCTTGCGCCCGTCGTGCACGGCGATGGTGTGTCCCAGCATGTTGGGGACGATCATCGATCGGCGCGACCAGGTCTTGATGACGTTCTTGGTGTTGGCCTCGTTCTGCGTGACGACCTTGCGAAGCAGGTGGTCATCGACGAAGGGGCCCTTCTTAAGACTGCGTGGCATCTTCTACAACTCCTACTTACGCTTCTTGCCAGCGTTACGACGGCGGACGATGAGCTTGTCGCTCTCCTTGTTGGGGTGGCGAGTGCGGCCTTCTTTCTGGCCCCACGGGCTGACCGGGTGGCGTCCACCGGAGGTCTTGCCCTCACCACCACCGTGCGGGTGGTCGACGGGGTTCATGGCGACACCACGCACGGTCGGGCGGACGCCCTTCCAGCGCATGCGGCCGGCCTTGCCCCAGTTGATGTTCGACTGCTCGGCGTTGCCGACCTCGCCGATGGTGGCGCGGCAGCGGGCGTCGACGTTGCGGACCTCGCCCGACGGCAGGCGGAGCTGCGCGTAGGGGCCGTCCTTGGCGACGAGACGCACCGAGGCACCGGCCGAGCGGGCCATCTTCGCGCCGCCGCCGGGCTTCAGCTCGATCGCGTGGATGATGGTACCCACCGGGATGTTCTTGAGCGGCAGGTTGTTGCCGGGCTTGATGTCGGCGCCGGGACCCGACTCGACGACGTCGCCCTGCGACAGCTTGTTCGGCGCGATGATGTAGCGCTTCGAGCCGTCGACGAAGTGCAGCAGTGCGATGCGCGCCGTGCGGTTGGGGTCGTACTCGATGTGAGCGACCTTGGCGTTGACGCCGTCCTTGTCGTTCCGACGGAAGTCGATCACGCGGTACTGGCGCTTGTGGCCACCACCGATGTGACGCGTCGTGATGCGACCGGCGTTGTTGCGTCCACCGCTCTTGGAGAGCGGACGGAGCAGCGACTTCTCGGGCGTCGAACGCGTGATCTCCGCGAAGTCGGCGACGGACGAACCGCGGCGACCAGGAGTCGTGGGCTTGTACTTACGAATAGCCATTTTGTTTTCCCTCCGAGCCCTAGCCGACAGCCGTGAAGATGTCGATGGAGCCCGACTTGAGCGTCACGATGGCGCGCTTGGTGTCCTTGCGCTTGCCGGTGCCGAAACGGGTGCGACGGGTCTTGCCGACGCGGTTCAGCGTGTTGATGCTGTCGACCTTGACGTCGAAGATCTTCTCGATGGCGAGCTTGATCTCGGTCTTGTTCGACCGCGGGTCGACGATGAAGGTGTACTTGCCCTGATCGATCAGGGAGTAGCTCTTCTCGGAGACGACGGGCGCGATGATGACGTCGCGGGGGTCCTTGCCGTAGCCGCTCATGCGGAGGCCTCCTTCTTGGTCTTCGAGGCGACGAAGCCGTCGAAGGCGCTCTTCGTGAAGACGATGTCGTCGCTGACGAGGACGTCGTAGGCGTTGAGCTGGTCGAACGTGATCACGTGGACCGTGGGCACGTTGTTGACGCTCTTGCGGGTCAGCGCGTCGTCGCGGTCGATGACGACGAGGACGTGCTTGCTCGACGAGATGGTCGACAGGAGCTCGAGGGCGACCTTGGTCGACACCGTGTCGGCGACGAAGCTCTCGACGACGTGGACGCGGGCGCCGCGGGCACGGTCAGACAGAGCGCCGAGCAGAGCAGCGGCGATCATCTTCTTCGGGGTGCGCTGCGAGTAGTCACGCGGCTGCGGACCGTGGACGATGCCACCGCCGGTCATCTGAGGAGCACGGATCGAGCCCTGACGAGCGCGGCCGGTGCCCTTCTGCTTGAAGGGCTTGCGGCCGGCACCGGAGACCTCGCCGCGACGCTTGGTCTTGTGCGTGCCCTGACGAGCGGCAGCCTGCTGGGCGACGACGACCTGGTGGATGAGCGGCACGTTCGTGACGACGTCGAAGATCTCGCCGGGCAGCTCGACCGTGCTGGTCTTCACGCCCTTGGCGTCGAGGACGTCCACCGAGGTGGCCGTTGCGTTGATGGTGGCCATGAGCTACTTCCCCTTCACGGCGGTGCGGACGAAGACGATGCGGCCACGAGCACCGGGAACGGCGCCCTTGACGAGCAGCAGACCCTTCTCGGCGTCGACGGCGTGCACCGTGAGGTTGAGGATGGTGACGCGGTCGCCACCCATGCGACCGGCCATGCGCATGCCCTTGAAGACACGGCTGGGGGTCGACGAAGCACCGATCGAGCCGGGCTTGCGGTGGTTGCGGTGCGCACCGTGCGAGGCGCTGACGCCCTTGAAGTTGTGACGCTTCATGACACCGGCGAAGCCCTTGCCCTTGGAGGTGCCGACGACGTCGACCTTCTGGCCGGCCTCGAAGGTGGCGGCCGTGAGCTCCTGGCCGAGTGCGTACTCGGCGGCGTCGGCGGTGCGGACCTCGGTGAGGTGGCGGCGGGGAGTGACGCCCGCGGCGTCGAAGTGGCCCGTGGCGGGCTTGTTCGACTTGCGGGGGTCGATGGGGCCGGCCGCGATCTGGACGGCGCTGTAGCCGTCCTTCTCGAGCGAGCGGATCTGGGTCACGACGTTGGGAGCGATCTCCACGACGGTGACGGGGACGAGCTTGTTGTTCTCGTCCCAGACCTGGGTCATGCCGAGCTTCTTGCCCAGGAGGCCCTTGACGTTCTTGGTGCTGCTGATGGTCATGGTCGCCTCCCCTAGAGCTTGATCTCGATGTTGACGTCGGCCGGGAGGTCGAGGCGCATGAGCGAGTCGACGGCCTTCGGCGTCGGGTCGACGATGTCGATGAGGCGCTTGTGCGTGCGCTTCTCGAAGTGCTCGCGCGAGTCCTTGTACTTGTGGGGCGAACGGATCACGACGACCACGTTCTTCTCGGTCGGCAGCGGCACGGGGCCGACCACCGTGGCGCCCGCGCGGGTGACCGTGTCGACGATCTTTCGCGCGGAGGTGTCGATGACCTCGTGGTCGTACGACTTCAGCCGGATGCGGATCTTCTGTCCCGCCATGTGTGACTCTCTCTCGTTCGGACGTCGCGCACCTCGGGGGCCGCCTGACGCTGTTCGCTGGGCGAACATCTGGCTCTACACGATCTCCGAGGGCTGTCGCCCTCGCGTACCGCTGTTCTGGTGTCAAGCCATCTCGGGAACGATGCGGGCGGCCGCCCGACGGGATTCCGCGCGAGAGGACCTCGGGGAGGTCATCATCGTGTCCACCGTCGCGCAGAGCTCGGCCCTGGCGGTGTTCCTGTGTGAGATGTGTCCTGCTACCCGCGGCCCAGACGTCTTGCGTCTGTGCACTGCCTGGCAGTGATCCGGCACTCGCACGTGGCGAGCTCGGAATGTTGAACTAGACGATTTTGCCACACCCGAGCACATGCTGCAACCCGGGCGTGTCGCGGATGTCCTCCGCGCTGTCGAGGGGGCCCGTCAGGCCCCCTGCGGCGTGCGTCAGGCCGTCTCGGCGGGGCGAAACCACGGCGGGTAGACGGCCACGCGAGGCGCGGCGCCGCCAGCTTCGACGAGCAGCTGCTTGACCCGGTCGCGCATCTTGTCGTGCGGGACGCCGATCAGCATCACCGACTCGAGCGGGACGGCGTGCGGCACGAGCACCTCCGGCTCGAGCAGGTCGGGGTCGGCCAGCGAGAAGCGACGCACCATCGAGGAGGCGGCGTCGACGCCGGCCGCCGAGCGGACCCCCTGCACCGCGGCGTCGCGTTCGGTGACGACGAAGTCGTCCTCGAGGGCGGTCACGGGCACGACGAGCATGACGAAGTCGGTGGCCTTGGCGCCGCGGGCGGCGTCCGACCACTCGTAGCCCTCCGCCCCGGAGCGCAGCACGTCCCACGCGGAGGCGTGCGGCGAGAGCGAGAAGGGCACGTGAGCCGCGACGGGGGCGCCGGAGGCGGTCGTCACGGAGGCGCGCAGGGCCCGCGTCGCCTCGGAGCTCACGTCGAGCACGGGAGCCGCCTCGGCGGCGGGGACGAGCTCGCCGGCGGCGAACAGGGCCGGCAGGTTGCTCACGTGGGTCCAGTGGTAGACGCGCTGGGCCTCGAAGGCGGGTGCGACGCGGGCAGCGGACTGCGCCGCGACGGCGACGGCCGCAGAGTCACGCGCGAGCGCCGGCGTGCTGCGCAGCGACTCGGGCTTGCGCGACGGCGCGCGGCGCTTCGTGACCAGGGTCCGAGCCTGCCCGTCGGCGTCGAGCAGGGGCTCCCGCTTGCGCGGCGCGCAGATGTCGCACAGCTCTCGCTCGAAACCGTGGATGCACTCGTCAGTCACTGCAGTTGGTCCTCTCGAGCGCCCGACTCGAACGGACGCAACCCTCTACGGTACGTCATGGGGCCACCCGCTCGCGACCGCCTGCGGGACGACCACGCGCCTCCTCGGCTGCGGGTCAGCGGAAGAGCAGCGACCGCACCTCGGTCTCCGCCGACCCCAGGCGGGCAGGATCGATCGTCTCGCCGTGCAGGTAGGCGTCGACGAGGCGCGGGTCGACGTACGAGGAGCGGGCGACGGACGGGGTGTTGCCGAGGACGTCGGCGGCGTCGCGCATGGCCTGGGCGACGGCTCCCTTCCTCTTGCCGACGCCGGCCTGCGGGCCCGTCCGCGCGAGGCTCACCGCGGCGGCGACCGTGCCGTGCAGGGTGCGGAAGTCCTTCGCCGTGAAGTCGTCGCCCGCGCGGAGCTTCACGTACTCGTTGATCTCGGAGGCGTGCAGCGGCCGCCAGGGAGATCCCGCCTCGGGACGCCAGGCGAGCAGCCGCGCCCGGCCGCCGCGTTGCTTGCAGCTGCGCACCACCGTGGCCAGGTCGGCGTCGCGGATCTCGCTGTCCCAGTCCTGGCCGCTCTTGCCGGGGAAGGCGAGCGACACCACGTCGCCGGACACCTTCGCGTGCGCGCACAGCAGCGTGCTGAGGCCGTGGCTGCCGTGCTGCTCCGCGTAGCGCTCCGACCCCACCCGCAGTGAGCCCGTGTCGAGCATCCGGAAGGCGGCGGCGAGGGTCCGCTCCCGCACCGGTTCGTCGAGGCGGAGGTCGAGGGTCACGAGACGACGCGCCGCAGGCAGGGACTCGGCCAGGGCGAGGGCCCGGTCGAACTTCAGGCGGTCCTTCTGCTCACGCCAGGTCGGGTGGTAGATGTACTGGCGACGCCCTGCACCGTCGACGCCCGTGGCCTGGATGTGGCCGTTGGCGTAGGGAGCGATCCAGACGTCGGTCCAGGCGGGCGGGATGCCGAGGTGATCGCACCGCTCGCGGAGCTCAGGGTCGGTGACCGTGACGCCGTCGGCGTCCCGGTACGAGAAGCCCGCTCCGCTGCGGACGCGGGTGAGGCCCGGCGAGCTCGAGTTGGTCCTGCGGAGGCGCGGCATCAGTCGATCGAACCACCGCGACCGGGCAGGTGGTCGCACAGGGCAGGTGATCGGGCCGGGCACGAGCGACGCCCCGCCCCTGAGGGGGCGGGGCGTCGGGGAGGACCGGGGCTACTGGTCGCCGACCTTCTTGTCGGCCTGCTCCTTCGCCTGGGCGATCTTGTCGCTGTACTTGCCGCCGGTGGCCTTGTCGGCGGCGCCGGCGACGGCGTCGAGGATGCTGTCGCTGATCCCCTCGGCCTTCTCGCTCTTGAGGGCGTCCTGGACCTTGCCGTCCTTCAGGAACTCCTGGGCCTTCTTGGTGATGTCGTCGAAGCCTGCCATGGTGCGCCTCCTCTGGGCCGGCGTCTCCGGCTCGGGACCACTCTGCCTCGAACTGGCGATCGGCGCACCCCCTCTCGCGACCGCCGGACACGACGAGAGGGGCCGAGCCCTTCCGGGCCCGACCCCTCTCGGGTGTTCAGGTGGTGCTGGTGCTGGTGTGGCTAGAGCTGGTGCTACTTGATGATCTTGACGACCGTGCCGGCACCGACCGTGCGGCCACCCTCACGGATGGCGAAGCGCAGGCCCTCTTCCATGGCGATGGGCTGGATCAGCTGAACGGTGATCTCAGTCGTGTCGCCGGGCATGACCATCTCGGTGCCCTCGGGCAGCGTGATGACACCCGTGACGTCGGTGGTGCGGAAGTAGAACTGCGGGCGGTAGTTCGCGTAGAACGGGTTGTGACGGCCGCCCTCGTCCTTCGAGAGGATGTAGACGTTCGCCTCGAACTCGGTGTGGGGCGTGATCGAGCCGGGCTTGACCACGACCTGGCCGCGCTCGACGTCCTCGCGCTTGGTGCCACGGAGGAGGAGTCCGACGTTCTCACCGGCGCGCGCGTCGTCGAGGGTCTTGCGGAACATCTCGATGGCGGTGACGGTCGTCTTGGACGACTTCTCCTTGATGCCGACGATCTCGACCTCGTCGTTCGGCTTCAGGATGCCGCGCTCGACACGACCGGTGATGACGGTTCCACGACCGGTGATCGTGAAGACGTCCTCGACGGGCATGAGGAAGGGCTGGTCCGTGGCACGGACGGGCTCGGGGACGTTCTCGTCGACCTGGTCCATCAGGTCGGCGACCGTGGCGGCCCACTTCTCGTCGCCCTCAAGGGCCTTGAGAGCGGAGACCTGCACGACGGGGGCGTTGTCGCCGTCGAAGTCCTGGCTGGAGAGGAGCTCGCGCACCTCGATCTCGACGAGCTCGAGGATCTCCTCGTCGTCGACCATGTCGGACTTGTTCAGGGCCACGACGATGTAGGGCACGCCGACCTGGCGGGCGAGCAGGACGTGCTCACGCGTCTGGGGCATCGGGCCGTCGGTGGCGGCGACCACGAGGATCGCGCCGTCCATCTGAGCCGCGCCGGTGATCATGTTCTTGATGTAGTCGGCGTGACCGGGAGCGTCGACGTGAGCGTAGTGACGCTTCTCCGTCTGGTACTCGACGTGCGAGATGTTGATCGTGATGCCGCGCTGCTTCTCTTCGGGCGCGTTGTCGATCTGGTCGAAGGCCGACGCCTCGTTGAGGGTCGGGTACTTGTCGTGCAGGACCTTGGTGATCGCCGCGGTGAGCGTGGTCTTGCCGTGGTCGACGTGACCGATGGTTCCGATGTTGACGTGCGGCTTGGTCCGCTCGAACTTGGCCTTAGCCACTGTGGGTCCTCCTCAGGACTCGGTTGCAGTGGGGCCGGGGGCCGGGTCGATGACCCGGCCTACCGGACACTGCGGATTGGTGTGTGTACATGTTACGCGGTCGAGGAACGGCCGCGAGATTCGGGACTATTCGCCCTTGTTCTTCTGGATGATCTCCTCGGCGACCGCCGAGGGGACTTCCTGGTACGACTCGAACGTCATCGAGTAGACGGCACGACCCGAGGTCTTCGACCGCAGGTCGCCGACGTAGCCGAACATCTCCGACAGCGGCACGCTGGCCCGAACGACCTTCACACCACTGGCGTCTTCCATCGACGAGATCTGCCCGCGTCGCGAGCTGAGGTCGCCGATGACGTCGCCCATGTACTCCTCGGGCGTACGCACCTCGACCGCCATGAGCGGCTCGAGGAGAACGGGCTGGGCCTTGCGAGCCGCCTCTTTGTAGGCGATCGACCCAGCGATCTTGAAGGCCATCTCCGACGAGTCGACGTCGTGCGCCGCACCGTCGAGGAGCAGTGCCCGGACGCCCACGGTCGGGTAGCCCGCGAGGACTCCGACCTGCATGGCGTCCTGGATGCCGGCGTCGACCGAGGGGATGTACTCCCGCGGGACGCGGCCACCGGTGACCTTGTTGACGAACTCGTAGGTCGACTCGGCCGTGACCTCGTAGGGCTCCAGGGCGATCTGGATCTTGGCGAACTGACCCGACCCACCGGTCTGCTTCTTGTGGGTGTAGTCGTAGCGCTCGATGCCCTTCTTGAGCGTCTCGCGGTAGGCCACCTGGGGCTTGCCGACGTTCGCCTCGACGTTGAACTCGCGCTTCATGCGGTCGACGAGGATGTCGAGGTGGAGCTCGCCCATGCCCTTGATGACCGTCTGGCCGGTCTCGACGTTGAGCTCGACGCGGAACGTCGGGTCCTCCTCGGCGAGCTTCTGGATGGCCAGCGAGAGCTTCTCCTGGTCGGCCTTCGTCTTGGGCTCGATGGCGACCTCGATGACGGGCTCGGGGAACGTCATCGACTCGAGCACGATCTGCTCGGACGGGTCGCACAGCGTGTCACCGGTGGTGGTGAACTTCAGGCCGATGACCGCGTAGATGTGGCCGGCGGTGACGCTGTCGACCGGGTTCTCCTTGTTGGAGTGCATCTGGAAGATCTTGCCGATGCGCTCCTTCTTGTCCTTGGTCGAGTTGATGACCTGGGCACCCGACTCGATCGAGCCGGAGTACACGCGGACGTAGGTGAGGCGACCGAAGAAGGGGTGCACCGCGACCTTGAAGGCGAGGGCCGAGAACGGCTCCGTCGACTCGGGCTTGCGGATGATGACCTTCTCGGCGTCGCGGACGTCGTGGCCCTCCATGGGAGGCACGTCGAGCGGCGAGGGGAGGTAGTCGATGACCGCGTCGAGCATCGGCTGGACGCCGCGGTTCTTGAAGGCGGAGCCACAGAAGATCGGGTACAGCTCGCTGTTGACCGTCATCTTGCGGACGGCGCCCTTGATCTCGGCGATCGTCAGTTCTTCGCCGCCGAAGTACTTCTCGAGCAGCACGTCGTCCGACTCGGCGACCGTCTCGAGGAGCTTGGCGCGGTACTCCGCGGCCTTCTCCTTGAGGTCGTCCGGGATCTCCTCGATCTCGTACTTCGCACCCAGCTCGACGTCTCCCTTGGAGTCGCCGCGCCACGTCAGCGCACGCATCTCGACCAGGTCGACGACGCCCTCGAACGAGGACTCCGAACCGATCGGGAGCTGCATGACGAGGGGCTTGGCGCCCAGGCGGTTGATGATCGTGTCGACCGTGAAGTAGAAGTCGGCGCCGAGCTTGTCCATCTTGTTGACGAAGCAGATGCGGGGCACGTCGTACTTGTCGGCCTGACGCCAGACGGTCTCTGACTGGGGCTCGACGCCCTCCTTGCCGTCGAACACGGCGACCGCGCCGTCGAGCACGCGGAGCGAACGCTCGACCTCGACCGTGAAGTCGACGTGGCCGGGGGTGTCGATGATGTTGATCTGGTTCTTGTTCCAGAAGCACGTCGTCGCAGCGGACGTGATGGTGATGCCGCGCTCCTGCTCCTGCGCCATCCAGTCCATCGTGGCCGCACCGTCGTGGACCTCACCGATCTTGTGGGTGATGCCGGTGTAGTACAGGATGCGCTCGGTCGTCGTCGTCTTGCCAGCATCGATGTGCGCCATGATGCCGATGTTGCGGACCTTGTTCAGGTCGGTGAGCACGTCCTGTGCCACAGGTTCCTCCGAAGGGGTAGGTGGGGAAAGCGGGAGCCGAGGAGGCGCGGTGCACGTCGTGCGCACACCGCGCCTCCGTGGCTGTTACCAGCGGTAGTGCGCGAAGGCCTTGTTCGCCTCGGCCATCTTGTGAGTGTCCTCACGGCGCTTGACAGCGGCGCCGAGGCCGTTGGAGGCGTCGAGGATCTCGTTCATGAGGCGCTCGGTCATCGTCTTCTCGCGACGAGCCTTGGCGTAGGTCGTGAGCCAGCGGAGCGCGAGCGTGTTCGCGCGGTGCGGCTTGACCTCGACGGGGACCTGGTAGGTCGAGCCGCCGACGCGGCGCGAACGCACCTCGAGGGTGGGGCGCACGTTGTCGAGCGCCTTCTTCAGCGTGACGACGGCATCCTGGTCGTTCTTGGCGGAGACGCCGGCGAGAGCACCGTAGACGATGCGCTCGGCGAGGCCCTTCTTGCCGTCGAGGAGGATCTTGTTGACGAGCTGGCTGACGATCGGCGCACCGTAGACCGGGTCGGCGACGACGGGGCGCTTGGGCGCGGGTCCTTTACGAGGCATTACTTCTTGTCCTTCTTCGCACCGTAGAGGCTACGAGCCTGCTTGCGGTTCTTCACGGCCTGGGTGTCGAGGGCGCCACGGACGATCTTGTAGCGCACGCCGGGGAGGTCTTTCACACGACCGCCGCGCACGAGCACCATCGAGTGCTCCTGCAGGTTGTGGCCCTCGCCGGGGATGTAGGCGGTGACCTCGGTGCCGTTGGAGAGCTTCACACGGGCGACCTTGCGGAGCGCGGAGTTCGGCTTCTTGGGGGTGGTGGTGTACACGCGGGTGCACACGCCACGCTGCTGGGGGTTGGACCGCAGGGCGGGGGCCTTGGTCTTGACGACCTTCGGCGTGCGTCCCTTGCGGACCAGCTGCTGGATGGTTGGCACTGGTTCTCCTTGGTTGCGCTCTGCTCTCGGCCGGTGCTGCGCCGTGCAGTGCTCTGCTCTGTCCGACCGGATGGTCGGCGTCCTCGTCTCGTCGGGACCTGGCCCAGATGAGGCCCTGCCCCGCCCGGCGACCGCTGCGTGACGAACACGCTGAGCAGCTGGGGGACGGTGTGACCCTGCCCGTACCGGGTCGTCGACCGTGGTACGAGCGGGATTTTCGGGCGCGCGATGAAGCGCACACCGATAGAGCATAGCTTCGGCCAGGGGGTTAATCAAATGTCTCCGGGCCGGGGCCGGACGCCCACGGCGAACGGCCGGGCGCCTCCTCGGCCCGTCAGCGGGCGGGCTCGGCCCGCGAGACCAGCAGCGTGCCGAGCACGACCAGCGCCGCGCAGACGACCGCGCCGAGCACGAAGGGCGAGAGCGCGTAGCGGGCGGCGAAGAGCACCAGCCAGACGGCCTCGCCGCGCACCACCGCGTAGCCGACGCTCCCGACGAGCAGCATCACCACCCAGACGGCGGCGGCCGCGGAGACGACGGCGGGCCAGGGGCTCGGAGGCGCGGGTCGGGGACCGGGGACGCCGCCGCCCTCGTCTCCGGGGCGCGGACCCCGACGGGCCGGGCGGGCGTCGGGCAGGGGCTGGGCGGGGAAGGTGCCGCGCACCTCCGGCGCTCCCCCCTCGCGGGCGTCCGCGAGCGCCGCGGAGCGCATCAGGGCGAGGAGGACGACGATCAGGGCGGCACCGCCCATGGCCGGGCCGAGGAAGGGGCCGGCGTCGGCCTCGGTGATGACGTCACGGTCGAGCAGCAGGCTCTCGAAGCCGGCCGTCGCCACGAGCAGGGCGCCGAAGAGGACGCTCGCCATCAGGGCGTAGACGGCACGGGTCATGAGCAGAGGCTACGCCGCGGGGTGGATCCTGAGGCGCCGATCGCCTCCCCCCGCGTCAGCTGTGCGGGCGACTTCGTCGTCGACGGGCGTGCGCGTCAGCCCGTCGACGACGAACCCGCCCGCCTGCCAGAGCACAGGAGGCGCGGGTCAGCTGGTCAGCGACCGCTGGCGGTCGTGTCCGTGCCCGCGTCGGTGCCCTCGGCCTGCGTCGGCGCCGTCGTGGTGGCGTCGCCGTCGGCGGGGGCGGTGTCGCCGTCCTGCATGACGAAGACGAGTCCGCCGACCGTCCAGGTCTGCGCGCCCGCGGCCGCGGCCGCGCTGTCGGCGCCCTCGGCAGACTCGGTGCTCGAGATCGTGGTCACGAGGAACAGACGCGAGCCCTTCTGCAGGCGGTCGACGAAGTCGAGTGCCTGGTCGTACGAGCCCTGGATGTCGACCGTGACCGCGATGGTGGAGAAGTTGGCCGCGGTGACGGCGGGGTCGGTGAAGGTGGTGGGCGCGGTCGGCCCGGCCGCCGCTGCCGGGGCGGCAGCGTCAGCATCGGCGCCCTCCGTCGTCGCCGCGTCGGCCACGGGAGCGGCAGCCGACGCGGGCATCTCGTACGAGACGGCGTCAGCGGTGGTGAACGACGTGACCGGCACACCGGCAGCGTCGGCCATCTCGTCGAGCTGACGGATCAGCTCGGGCATGTCGGCAGCGTCCGGCACGGAGGCACGACGCGCGTCGCGATCGGCGGTCAGGGTCGAGAGCTGGTCGTTCTCGGCGACGAGCTGCGCGAGCGTGGCCCTGAGGCCCTCGTTCTGCGTCTCGATCGAGGTGCGCTGGTCGGCCGCGGCGGACGCTGCGGAGAGCTGGGGCTGCACGCCGAGCAGGAAGCCCAGCGCGAGCACGGCCACGCCGGTCAGCGCGGCGACGATCATCTTGAGGCGGTTGCGGTCCACGAGGTCACTCGCCTTCCTTCGGAGCGAAGCGGTTCGAGAACGCGCGCTGGTCGATGTGCATGACGACGGTCGCCGCGTAGACGCCCTCCTCGAGGGCCACCGTCCCGGGGGTCGCGTCGGTGTACCCCGGCAGGGTGGTCAGGCCGTCCAGCCAGTCGGGGACGCTCGGGAGCGTCTCGCTCTGTGCCGTGAAGGTGACCGTGCCGATGCGGGTCCCCTGGAGGGGCGTCTCCGACTGCGTGTAGTCCGCGATCGGCGAGGCCTGGTCGATCGTGATCGTCGAGATGGTCACGCCGGCCGGGAGGGTCGCCTGGATCTGCGCCAGGTACGACGGCCAGGCGATCTCGGTGGCGCCCGCGACGGCCTGGGCGGCCGTGAGCAACGTGATGTCCGTCTTGGTGTCGCGCACCTCGGTGTACTTGCCCTGCTCGAGCAGCAGCTGCTGCGTGTCGGACTGGGCGACCAGCAGCTCGTCCTGCGCCTCCATGGAGCGCAGCGTGGCACCGCCGACCGCGATGCCGGCGACGGCGGCGACGCCGACGACGCCCATCCACGCCCGGCGGACGGCGACGCCGCTGCGGCGCTCCGCCCGGACCTCGGGGGGCAGCAGGTCGACGCGGGGCAGGCCCCCGACGACCGCCGTGGCGGTCTTCTTCGTGCGGCTCATGCGGCGCTCCCCAGTGCGAGCCCGAGGGCCACGGTCATGTCGGAGGCGCGCCCGCGGAGGGCCGCCTCGTCGACGTTCTTGCCGAACGCGACGGTGGCGAACGGATCGGCGACGACCACGGGCAGGCGCGTCACCTCGGACAGGGCGTCGGGGAGACCCGGCAGCAGGGCGCCGCCCCCGGCGAGGACGATCTGCGAGATCGTCTCGGTCGAGCGGGTGTTGACGAAGTACTGGACGGTGTTGCGGAAGCTGCCGAGCAGCTCGTTGACCGACTCGAAGATCGCGGCCGACGAGGCCTGCTCCTCGGCGTTGGTGATCACGGTGCTGAGGCCTCGTTCGCGCTTGACGGCCACCGCCTCCTCGACCGAGATGCCCCGCTTGGCCATGATCGCCTGCGTGACGTCGTCGCCGCCCGAGGGGATGATGCGGACGAACTGGGGCACGCCGTCGGTCGCGACGATCACCGACGAGGTGCTGTGGCCGATCTCGATCAGGGCGACGGTGCCGGTGAGGCCGGGACGGTTGATCAGGAGGCGCGTGTTCGCGAACGGGATGAGGTCGACTCCCATGGTCGACAGCCCGGCGAGCTTGCTGGCGCGCACGTTGCCGAGGACGGCGTCCTTGACGGCGGCGATGAGCAGGCCGTTGAGCACGGGGCCGTTCTCGCCCTCGCTCTCCTTGTAGGGGTAGAAGTCGAGCAGCGCGTCGGCGACCGGCACCGGCAGCATGTCCTGCACCTGGAACGGCAGCGACTCGCGGATCCGCTCGCGCGACGCCTTCGCCACGGTCAGGTCACGGGCCAGCACGCGCTGGTTGCCCATGCCGAGCACGACGTTCTTGCTCTTGAAGCCGCCGGTGCTCCAGAGCTGCTTGAGGGCGCTGGCCACGGTCTGGGGCTCGAGCACTTCTCCGCGGCTGGCAGCGCCGTCGCTGAGGGCCATCTCGGAGAAGCGGACGACGGTGGGGCGCGGCTTGTCGACGTCGGCGACCTCGACCGCGCGGAGCGATCGGCTGCCGATGTCGATGCCGACGATGTTCTTCGTCATGGGGTGGTCTCTTTTCTGCGTGAGTTCGGGCTCACGCGAGGGTGAGGAGCTGGAGGTAGGAGGCGGCGACGATGCCGCCGACGAGCACGCCGGCCCAGGCGCCCGCGAGCATCCAGGGGCCGAAGGGGATGCCGCCGGTGCGCTGGGCACGACGGGTGGCGAGCAGGACGATCGAGAACAGGCCGCCGAGCAAGAAAGCGGCGAAGGCGCCGACGACGAGCTCGCCCCAGCCCAGCCAGCCGAGCCAGAGGCCCAGCACGCCGGCGAGCTTGACGTCGCCGAGGCCCATGGCCCCCGGCTTGACGAGGGCGAGGGCCAGGTAGAAGACGAACAGGGCGACCATGCCGACTACGCCGCGGAGCAGCGCGTCCCACTCCCCCGACAGGGCCGAGGAGGCGCCCAGCAGCACGAGGCCGACCGCGTACGACGGCAGCACGATCGCGTCGGGCAGCCGGTGGTGCTCGACGTCGATGATGGCGAGCGCGACGCTCGCGCCGGCCAGCCAGAGGAACGCGACGAGCTCGAGCAGCGCCGCGACGAGCGGGGCGGCCTCGGTCGGGACGTCGCCGAGCGGCCAGATGCGGGCCGCCACGACCACGAAGAACAGGCCCGTGGCGAGCTCGACGATCGGGTAGCGGGCCGAGATGGCCGTGCGGCAGCTGCGGCAGCGGCCGCGCAGGGCGAGCCAGCTGAGCACGGGCACGTTGTCCCTGGCCTTGATCGGCGTGTGGCAGCCGGGGCAGGCACTCGGCGGCGTCGAGATCGACATGCCGGCGGGCACGCGGTAGACGACCACGTTGAGGAACGAGCCGATCAGGATCCCGCCGAGGCCCGCGGCGAGCGCTGCGACCGACCAGGCGACGAAGGAGGCGGGCATCAGCTGGTCCTCCCCGCGGACGTGAACGCGGCCTTGACCTCGGTCGTCGTCGTGACGCCGTACTGGGTCGTGACGGGGCTGATGAACTTGGGCGGCGAGAGGTACTTGAGGCGGGCGTCGTAGACGTAGTTCTTGACGTAGCCGTTGCTGCCGCTGCTCACGACGCCGCGGAACCGCTGCGCGAGGGCCCCGTTCAGGTTGAGCGTGCCCCGGCGGCCCCCTCGGTCGAAGTTCTGCACGAGCAGGCTGTGGTCGACGGAGATGATCGCGGCGTCGACCCGGCGCACGCTCGTCGCGGAGCCGGGCAGCACGGGGGTCCAGGTGGTCGTCGGGTTGAAGATCGTTCCGCCGACCGTCTTCTTCATCGGGTTGTAGATCCAGGCCGTGCCGGCCGGGGAGAGCCCGAGGATGTCGGTGCTGGCGTTGTCGTACTTCACGTCGCCCGTGATGTACATGTAGTTCTTCGAGGCGACCGTCATCTTGCCCGAGAAGGTCCCCTCGACGAAGACGTCGCCGCCGCGGGCGTCGTAGGCGCAGGCGCCGTCGCCGGTGACGTCCTCGGCGGGTGCCGTCTCGCCCGAGCGCGGGTAGCCGACGCCGTTGGCGTCGCACTTGCCCGCGGGCACCTGTGCCGTCGACGTGTAGTTCTTGTTGCTCGTGGCGCCGGGGACGTCCTGGACGTAGATCAGGTTGTTGTCGAGCACGGGGACGGTCGCGCCGCCCGCCGACTTGAGGTCGGAGATCTTGCCGCACATGTCCGGGGTCTTGCCGTCGGTGTCGTTGTCGCCAGCGGTCTGGGTGAACTTCGTGAGGGGCGACTTGATGGTCATGAAGCCCGGCGTGGGTCCGAAGACGATCGAGGTGGGCCCCGTGTAGAGGCAGCCGGGCGAGAGGATCTCGGAGCCCAGGTCGTAGCGCGTCTCGCGCTTCTGGGTGAGGTTCGTGGCAGGCATGCCGATGGACGACCGGAAGGTGGGCTGGGTGTCGCTGCCGGGGAAGTCCTGGCCGGTGCACAGCACGTCGTTCGAGTTGCGCTTGATGTAGTTGACCCCGTCGCGCAGGCCCGTGTTCGAGGTCGTGACCGTCTTGAGGAACTTGGCGTCGCAGATGCGGATGGCGTCGTTGGAGTGCACGTCCCCGTCGAGCACGTCGCCGCTGCCGAACGCGAGCTCGCCGCAGTCGTTCGTCTTGACGCGTCCCTGCGCCACGTACTTGCGGCAGGTGGCCGGGCTCGTGCCGACCTGCTCCGGGTCCCTGTCCTCGTAGTCGGTGAAGTACAGGTAGTCGATGAAGCCCTTCTGGCGCACGTCGGCGACGACGGAGCGGGTGACGGCCCCGACCTTGCCGGTCGAGCGGATGCGCATGGTGCCCGACGCGAGGTACGCACTGCTGTCGACCTCGTAGCGGTACGAGGCCGTGCCGCCGCTGCTGGGCACCTCGGCCCACGACCCGGCGGCCGTGCCGAGCTGGAAGGCAGGGTTGGCCGTCGTCGGCGCCACGAGGCCGGGGCTGGCCGCGCTGAAGGGCGCGTCCTTGTTGCCGTAGCGGTAGTAGTTCGTGTCGTTCGAGAGCCGCGCCTGGTAGTCCTCGACGCCGGCGTAGGCGGCGGACAGGGCCCCGGCCCAGTCCTGGTCGGTGTCCGCCTTCTTCAGCCCGCCGACCGCGACGGTCAGGGCGGTCGCGGCCAGCACCATGATGAGCATGCCGAAGATCAGCACGACGGCCATGGCCATGCCACGGTCGGCATCGTCACGGCCGAGGCCGAGTCGTCTGCGGATGAGCTGCACGGTGCGTCCTGTCTAGCGGGGGAGGTTGGGGGTGCCGATGGTGTTGACGAGGGTGACGCCGTTGTCGGCCGCGTTCGTGGTGCTCTTGATCGCCAGGGTCACCTGGACGAACGCGACGCGTCGCAGCTGGGCGTCGTCGAGACGACCGGTGGAGCCCGGCGTCAGGACCACCTTGTTCTTGTCGAGGTAGGCGAAGAGGGGCTTGGTGGCGGAAGCTGCCACGGGAGCCGTGAGCAGCCTCGTCGCGCTCGTGCCGGTGAACTGCCAGTAGGACGTGCCCAAGCGGACTGCCTGGGTGCGCACCTCGCGCAGCTTGCGACCGGCGTCGAGGTCGTAGGTGACCAACACGGGCTTCGTCTGGGTGTCGGCGAAGTTGACCGACGTCGACACCGTGAACATCTCGCTCGAGGCAGCCTGGAACGCTGGCCGGTCGGGGGCGCTCGGCTGCTGCTGGTCGACGGCGGAGCGGACGGTCTGCGCGAGGGCGTTCATGCCGTTCGACGACTCGCGCACGTTGACGTCGACCGTGCGTGCCGTGCTCGTGGCCCGTGTGAGCGAGAGGACCGTGCCCGAGGTGACGGCGAGCACGATGCCGAGGATCATCATCGCGACGATCAGCTCTACCAGTGTGATCCCTTGGTCCCGACCCGCTGCCGCGAGGCGACGCCGGAGGGCGGTCACGGTGCGCTCCGGGGGTCGACGGTGACGACGTTGCCGCCTCCCAGCAGGCCGAGGAGGGCCTCGACCAGGTTCGCCGAGCTGTAGTTGGCGTTCTCGTTGGAGCTGCTCGAGAGGCTCCACGTCCCCGGGGGAAGGGCGACCGACACCGTGTTGCTGTTCGCCGGGATCCGGAAGGTCAAGGTGGTCCCCAGGGCGCAGCCCGGGTCGCCGTTCGCCTGGGCCGTCGTGGCGGCCGTCGCCCGCACGAACAGGTCGCTGGTCCTGACCTTCACGGGCACGGTCACGAGGTTGACGCTCACGTCGCGGGCGACGTTGTCGACCGTGTAGTCGGGAGCGACCGCGGGCCGCGCCTTGCCGGTGCGGCGATCCGTGGCGGTGGGCCACTCCACCGGGTTCGGCGACTTGCAGGTGCCGCCCGCGGTCCCGGCCTTGGCGTAGGTGCCGCCGAAGACCTGGTAGCCGGACGACTGGGGGTAGAGGTACTGGACGTCGGCCGGCGCCGTGACCACGGAGCGCGTGGAGGCGCTCACGAAGGTGACGGCCTGGTTCGACGCCCTGATGGCCGAGCCCGACGCCCAGGTGAGCTGGTACTGGTCGGCTCGCGCGTAGTCGAACTTCGCGTTCGTCGAGCTGCCGGAGCCGAGGGTGACCTGCTGGGACGGCGCCCGGTTCTGGTCAGGCGACACCCAGACCTCGCCGTCGGCACGCGACAGCGTGACCGTGTAGGTGCCGGGGGCGACCTTGATGGCGAACGCGCAGCCGTTTCGATCGGTCGGCGCGGGGACCGAGACGGCCTCGAGGGCCTTCGCCGTGTTCGGCGTGACGTCGGCCGCCGGTGTGACCGTGGCGGTGACGCCCTTGACGCCGGCGCCGGTCTGGTCGGTGACCGAGACGAGGATCGTGCCCGTCGTGGCGTCGTAGATCTTGCCGTCGGGCGAGAGCACGGTGTCCGCACGCACGGGCTGCGTGGTCGAGCGCATCCCCGACCAGGTGACGGTGACGTTCACCCGCTTGTAGAAGAGCGAGCCTGCGCCGGTCGCGCCGGTGAGGCACTGGCTGTCGACGCCGCCGGAGGTGACCCAGTTGACCTCGCGGACGACCGTGAAGTCGGTGCCGTTGATGCCGGGGTAGCTGGTGGTGGCGCCGTCGAGCAGGGTGGCGTTCGCCGCGCGGGCGAGGTCGATCTCCTGTGCGGCGAGGTTGGCGGCGACCTCACGGCCGCGGTTGTCGCTGGCCATGGACAGCGAGAGCCCGACGGCCAGGATCGACCCGGTGGTGATGAGCGCGAAGACCAGGAGGGCGATGACGACCTCGATGATGCCGAGGCCGGAGTCGTCGCGGAGGGAGGCAGGACGCAGGCGCTGCGCGAGGGGCTGGAACATGGTGGGTCACCTCCCGGTCGGGTTCGAGGGTGGGTCAGGAAGATGCGGCCGGAGCGAGGTCGAGCCCCGCTCCGGCCAGCCGATCAGGATCCGGCGGTCTTGGTGAAGACACCCGCCGAGCAGGTTCCCTGTGCGGTCCCAGCTGCGTCCGTGGTACCGAAGGTCTTGCCTGTGGTGCTCGTCGTCTGGATGCAGAACTTGTCCTTCGTGGCGTTCAGCGTGTACGCCAGAGCCGTGGTGTTGTCACCCATGCTCGCGCCGGCGCTGACGAGATCCGAAGCGATGTCGGCCTGCTTGGTGGCCGAGAAGGCGGCCGGAAGGGTGCCAGTGCTCGACTGGACGCTGATGATGGCGGTCTTGACGTTCGTCGCGTCCGACTTGACGCCGCTGTCCTTGGCGTTGTTCGTCACGTTGAGGTACACGGGGATGGCGATCGCGGCGAGGATGCCGATGATGATGACGACGACGAGGAGCTCGATGAGCGTGAAGCCCTTGTCCTTGTCCTGAGCGAGGTTCTGGCGGCGGGCGGAGAGCTTGCCCATGAGTGCGAAGTACATGACTGGTCCGTTCGAGATCGGGTGCGGGAGAGGTGATCGGAGGCGGTCACGTCGTTCCCGCCGGAGATGACTCTCCCAGCCCTCGAGACCCACGAGAATCCCGCAGACGGGGGGTTTGTGCCCGCGACACGGCCCCAGTCCGGGTCCCCCCCGAACGGGCAGAACCCCTGTTCAGGGGTCATTGCGTAAGCAACAGGCGTCGCGCACAGCGGAGGGCCCGACCATCGGTCGGGCCCTCCGGGCAGAACGGTGTCGCGACTACTTGATCAGCGCCGTGATCTGGAAGATCGGCAGGTACAGCGCGACGATCATGCCGCCGACGACGACGCCGAGGAAGGCGATCAGCAGCGGCTCGATCAGGGCCGTCAGCGACTCCGTGGTCGACTTGACCTCTTGGTCGTAGAAGTCCGCCACCTTCTCGAGCATCGTCTCGAGCGAGCCGGCGTCCTCGCCGACCGAGATCATCTGCGTGACCATCGGGGGGAAGACCCCGGACGCCGTCAGGGGCGCGGCGATGGACTCGCCCTGCCGCACCGACTCCGCGACCTCGACCAGCGCCTCCTCGAGCACGTAGTTGCCCGAGACCTCGCCGACGATCCGCAGGGCGGTGAGGATGGGGACGCCGGCGCCGATCATGTTCGAGAAGTTGCGGGAGAACCGCGCGATCGCGATCTTGCGCAGCAGCTCGCCGAACACCGGCAGCTTCAGCTTGAGCGGGTCGAGCTTGGAGCGCACCTTGACGGAGTTCTTGTTCGTCTTCCACCAGATCGACCCGCCGATGCCGCCGACGATCAGGATCGGCAGCACGATCGGCATGGCCTGCGACGCGTAGACCAGCATCATCGTCGGCAGCGGCAGCTGCCCGCCGAGGTTCGTGAACATGTCCTGGAAGATGGGCACGATGAAGGTCAGCATGATGACGACCGCGAGCAGCGACATGACGAGCACGACGACCGGGTAGGTCATCGCCGACTTGATCGTCGACCGGAGCGCCACCTCCTTCTCGAAGTTGTCGGCCGTCGACTCGAGCGCCTTGTCGAGGAACCCGCCGACCTCGCCGGCCCTGATCATGTTGATCATCAGGGGCGGGAAGTGCTTGTCGTGCTTGCCGACCGCGTCGGAGAACGAGACGCCGGTCTCGACGTCGTCGCGCACCTCCTGCATGACCTTCTGCAGCGTCTTGTTGTCGACCTGGTCGGCGAGGATCGTGAGGGTGCGCAGCAGCGACAGGCCGGACGCGATCATGGTCGCCATCTGGCGCGACATGACCGCGATCTCCTTCATCTTGACGCCGCCGCCGCCGAGGCCGCCGATCGAGATCTCGCGCTGCAGGCCGGTGCCGTCGCTCGCCGCGGCGATCGAGATGGGCTGCACGCCCATGGTGCGCAGTCGGGTGACGACGGCGCCCTCGCTGGAGGCGTCGACCTTGCCCTTGACGACCTTGCCGGCCGAGTCGCGGCCCTTGTAGGCGTAGGCGGTGCTGGTGGCCATCAGTTGCTCCCGATCGAGAAGGCGTCGCCGAAGTCGATGCCGGCGTCGAGGCCGACCGTCTCGGACTTGTTGATCACACGGGTGACGAGACGGTCGAAGCCCTCGGCGTCGTGCACCTTCTCCATCGCCGCCTTGTGCGTGACGGCCCCGGTGTTGACGAGGTCGGCCAGCTTCTGGTCCATCGTGTGCATGCCGAGGTCGCGCCCCGCCTGCATCGACGACGCGATCTGGTACGTCTTGCCCTCGCGCACGAGGTTGCCGATGGCCGGGGTCATCATCATGATCTCGGTCGCGACGACACGGCCCTTGCCGCCGGCCTTCGGCAGCAGCGTCTGGCAGACGACGCCCTGCAGCGTCGACGCGAGCTGGGTGCGCACCTGATCCTGCTGGTGCGGCGGGAACACGTCGATGACACGGTCGATCGTCTGCGCGGCGCTCTGCGTGTGCAGGGTCGCGAACACGAGGTGACCGGTCTCGGCGGCGGTCAGCGCGACCGAGATGGTCTCGAGGTCGCGGAGCTCGCCGATCAGGATGACGTCCGGGTCCTGGCGCAGCACGTGCTTCAGCGCGTTCGCGAAGCTGTGCGTGTCGTGGCCGACCTCGCGCTGGTTGACGATCGCCTTCTTGTGCTGGTGCATGAACTCGATCGGGTCCTCGACCGTCACGATGTGGTCGGCGCGCGTGCGGTTGACCAGGTCGATCAGGGCGGCGAGGGTCGTCGACTTGCCCGAGCCGGTGGGGCCCGTGACGAGCACGAGGCCGCGGGGCAGCTTCGCGAAGCGACTGACGACCTCGGGCACGCCCAGGTCGGCGAGCTGCTTGATCTCGGTCGGGATGAGACGGAAGGCCGCGCCCATCACCCCGCGCTGCTGGTAGAAGTTCACGCGGAAGCGCGACTCGTCGGACAGCGAGTAGGCGAAGTCGAGCTCGAGGTGCTCGTCGAACTGCGCCTGCATGGTCGGGGTGAGCAGGCTGGTCAGGGCGGCGGAGACCGTCGGGGCGTCCCAGGGCTCACCGCCGGCGAGGGCCGGCTGCAGACCGCCGTCAACGCGGAGCGTGGGGGCCGCGTCGACCGTGACGTGCAGGTCGGAGGCACCCTGCAGCACGACCTCGCAGAGGGCCAAGATGAGCGCCGGGTGCGCGACCGTGCGGGCGTGCTCGTGCAGCTCGATGCCGGGTCGGGACTCGACCTGGTCGGTGGCGGGCGCCTCCTCGGCGGCGTGCTGGGCGCTGGACGGGGCGAACGACGGGACGCGCAGCAGGCCGCCGTCGCCGAGCTGGGGCGAGGCGGGCGCCGGTGCGTGAGCCGGTGCAGGCGCGGGCGCTGCGGCCGCGGCGGTGGGGGCCGGCGCTGCGGCTGCGGCTGCGGGCAGGACGGGCGAGGTCGGTGCGGCCGACGAGATGTCGGGCGACGAGGGGGCCGAGGAGGCGGCGGCCGGGGCGTCGATGTCGACCTCGTCCGCGAGGTACGCCGGCATGAAGGCCGCGCGACGACCCGTGCCGGGCTCGGGCTCGGCGACGGCGGGGCTCATCGGGGCGAACTGGGCGGCCGGGGTCTCGAACTCGTCGAAGCGGGGGTCGCTCCACGGGGTGCGCGCGGCCATGCCGCCGCCCTCGAGGGCGCTCGCGAGCCGTGCGGCGCGACGGCTCGTCGGCGCGGGGGTGGGGCTCCAGCCGAGCACCGCCTCCCCGCCTGCGTCGTCCATCGTGTAGACCGGGCCGCGGTCGTCCTCGTCGATGTGCGGCGCCAGGGTCGCGGGTGCCTTCGGCAGCTCCCACGAGTTCGCCGGGGTCTGCGTGCTCAGGTCGTTGCCGGGCGTGCCGGGGGTCCAGCCGTCGGCCGGGTCGACCTGGTCGGGGATCTCGAAGACGTTGTCGCTCATGCGGGCGTTCCCTCGGGTGCGGTGCGGCGGGCGGTACGGACGGGTGCGGTGCGGACAGGTGCGGTGCGGGCGGACGCGGTGCGGACGGGTGCGGTGCGGGAGCAGGTGCTGCGGCCCGCGCTCACGCGACGACCCGCAGGATCTCTTCGACGCTGGTCAGGCCGAGCTTCGCCTTCGCCCAGCCGTCGTGGCGGAGGCTGACCATGCCCTGCTCGGTGGCGACGCGGGCGATCTCGGCGCTCGACGCGCGGGAGACGGCGAGGCGCTCGATCTCCTCGGAGACGCTCATCACCTCGTGCAGGGCGATACGGCCGCGGTAGCCGGTGTTCGAGCACTGCGCGCAGCCGACGGGCTGGTAGACGAGCGGCGCGGGCTCGTCGAGGCGCACCGGGAACCGCAGGTGCTCGAGCTGGCGCGGCGTGTACGAGGTCGGCGTCTTGCAGCGGTCGCAGAGGCGGCGCGCGAGACGCTGGGCGACGACGCAGTCGATGGCGCTGCCGACGAGGAACGGCTCGATGCCCATCTCGGTGAGGCGGGTGATGGCGCTCGGGGCGTCGTTCGTGTGCAGGGTGCTGAGCACGAGGTGGCCGGTCAGCGACGCCTCGATGGCGATCTGCGCCGTCTCGTGGTCGCGGATCTCGCCGAGCAGGACGACGTCGGGGTCGGACCGCAGGATGCTCCGCAGCGCGCCGGCGAAGGTGAGGCCCGCCTTCGGGTTGACCTGCACCTGGTTGATGCCGTCCATCCGGTACTCGACCGGGTCCTCGACGGTGATGACGTTGATCTCGGGACGCGCGACCGCGTTGAGCGTCGTGTAGAGCGTCGTCGACTTGCCCGAGCCGGTCGGGCCGGTGACGAGGATCATGCCGTAGGGCTTCGAGTACGACGCCGCGTAGACGTCGAAGTTGCGCTCGAGCAGGTTGAGGTCACGGAGGCTCATCGACGTGTTCGAGTTGTCGAGGATCCGCATGACGACCTTCTCGCCCCACACCGTCGGCAGGGTCGCGACGCGCAGGTCGATCTGGCGGCCGCCGTGGCGCACCGACATGCGGCCGTCCTGCGGGCGACGGCGCTCGGCGATGTCGATCTCGCTCATGATCTTGAGGCGCGAGATCACGCCGTTCTGGATCGCCTTCGGCGCCGGCTGCATCTCGTGCAGCACCCCGTCGATGCGGTAGCGGATGCGCACGTCGTGCTCGGCCGGCTCGATGTGGATGTCGGAGGCGTGGTCGGTGATGGCCTGGCTGACGAGCAGGTTGACGAAGCGCACGATCGGCACGTCGTCGTCGGGGCCGGAGGAGGCGATGTCGGCCTGGGCGGACTCGACCGCACTGGTCTCCTCCTCGAGCGTCGAGGTCAGGTCGTTGAGCTCGTCGTCGGCACGGAGGTAGCGGTCGAGCGCGGCCTGCAGGTCGGCGCGGTCGGCGAGCACCGGCTCGACGCCGATGCGCAGCGCAGCGCGCACGTCGTCGATCGCGAAGACGTCGCCGGGGTCGGCCATCGCGAGCAGGAGGAGGCCGTCGCGCACCGCGATCGGCAAGACGCTGTGCCGGCGGCAGACGGCGGCGGGCACCATCGTCACGGCGGCGCGGTCGACGGGGTAGTCGACGAGCTCGACGAAGTCGACGCCGTTGGCCTGGGCCCTGGCGCGGGCGACCTGCGCGGGGGTCACGGTGCCGGACTCGAGCAGCTCCCTGATGGACGCCTCCTCGTCGGCGCCCCGGCGCCCCACGCGGTCGAGGTGCTCCATGGGCAGCAGCCCGTGCAGGATCAGGATCTCGGTCATCGAAGCCACGGGTGCATCTCCTCGGTACGCGCGCCCGGCATGTCGGGGTCCTGGCGGCAGGTCGTCGGGAGTCGTCCCGAGCAGTCGCCACGCTACGGCGAGGGCGCTCGCCCGACACGTCCCAGTGAGGGTGCCCCCCGTCTGCGTCACAGCCCCTCCGGCAGGGCCGAGGAGGCGCGGCGACCGCCCCGGAAGGGGGTGGCCGTCGCCCAGAAGAGGGGGTGGCACGCCGTCGGACGCGACTGCTCTAGTGGACGACGGCGATCCTGGGCCCGACGACACGTCCGGCCCAGTTCCACGGATGGAACCCGCCGATCCCTAGGAGCCCCGCACGATGCACGGTCACGAGACGACGTTCGAGCCTGCCCGGACCGCGTCGGCGGCCCCGCAGGACCCCCCGACATCCGACGCCGGCAGCCCCGGGACCACCGGCATCACCCTGCCCGCGTTCGGCTGGACCGGCGTGGCCATCGCCCTCCACCGCCTCCAGCAGCAGCCGGCCGGGTCGATCGTGGTCGTCCACCAGGCAGGCCGGCCGCCGCTCGTCGTCGACGTCGAGTCGAACGCGTACTGGTGGGACGCCCCGCTGGCGACGTTCCCCGCCGAGCCCGTCGACGTCGAGGTCGTCGTCGAGGCCGCGGATCCCGCCGACCGGGCGACGCGCGCCCCGGGCGCCGACCTCGACGAGCTCCTCTGGCTCATCGGGAACCACTCGTTCCCGGGCGAGCTCGCCTGGTGGCTGCAGCGTGACGACCGCTACCAGCTGGTGCGCTGGCCGAGCTTCACCGCGCTGCCGCACACCCCCGAACAGCTGCGCATGACCGCGGTGCTCGTCGACGCCTCCCTGCCCGTCGTCGAGCTGGCGAGCGCCACAGGGTCGGACCCGGCCGAGGCCCGCCGCCTCGTCAACGCGTTCAGCCTGATGCGGCTGCTGCGCGCCGAGTCGCCCGAGCTCGCTGGCGCCGGCGCCGGCGCTGGTGCTGGTGCTGGTGCCGCCAGCTCGTCCGGCTCGGCTGCACCGGCCGTCGTGCCTGCGCCCCAGCGACGCCGCGCCGGCCTGTTCGCGCGGCTCCGCGACCTGCTCGGCCTCTGACCGCGCGCAGACGATGCCGTCGGCTCTCGTAGCCGTACGGCGAGGGCCTAGTCGAGGAGGCGCTGGTACAGCACGTGCTCGCGCCACTCCCCCGCGATGCGGAGGTAGCCCGGCGCCGTGCCGTACTGCTCGAAGCCGGCGGAGGCGAGCACGGCCCGCGACCCCGCGTTGTGCGGCAGGGCGCTCGCCTCGAGGCGGTGCAGCCGGAGGTGGGCGGCCGCGAGGTCGACGACGACGGCCAGCGCTGCCTTCGCGAGGCCCTGTCCCGTGCGCTCACGGTCGACCCAGTAGCCGACGGCCGCTTTCTGCAGCGGGCCGCGGACGATCTGGTTGAGCGCGATCGTGCCGACCACGCCGTCGCCCTCCATCAGGTGGAACGGCTGTTGCTCGCCGGCGTCGGCCGAGCTGATGCGTGCCTTGAGCATCGCGAGCTGGCCGGCGGGCTCGAAGAACGACGGCGCGCGCTCGGGATCCCAGGGGGCGAGGTGCTCGCGGTTGCGCCGGTGCGCGTCGGCGAGGGCGGCGGCGTCGCCGACCCGCGCCTCCCGCAGGAGGACGGTGTCGGTCAGGGCCTGCTCGAACTGCACGATCCGACCCTAGGGCGTGCCCGGGTCGGGTGCCGCGCGGCCGGTGCCGCAGGCGTCGTGGGACGTCGTGGGCGAGGGCCCACGCCCACGGCGTCCCTTCTCGCCTACGCCGTAGCATTGACAGGTCAGTTGTCCCGCCGCCCGCCGGCAGACCCGAGGAGACGCCCCGTGATCGAGATCTTCAGCCCCGCAGAGCTGGGCCGTGCCCGCGACTCCGGAGCGCTGGTCGGGCACATCCTGCACACCGTGTCGCAGCGCGTCGGGGTCGGCACGAACCTGCTCGAGATCGACGAGTGGACCCGCGAGATGATCGTGGAGGCGGGCGCAGAGTCCTGCTACGTCGACTACGCGCCGTCGTTCGGCCGTGGACCCTTCGGCCACTACATCTGCACCGCCGTCAACGACGCCGTGCTGCACGGCCTCCCGCACGACTACGCCCTTCGCGACGGCGACCTGCTGACCCTCGACCTCGCCGTCGTGCTGAACGGCATCGCCGCCGACTCGGCCCTGAGCTTCGTCGTCGGCACCTCGCGCCCTGCGGGCAGCACCGAGCTGATCGAGACGACCGAACGCGCCCTGGCCGCCGCGATCGCCGCGGCCGTGCCCGGAACGAAGATGGGCGACGTCTCGTACGCCATCGGCTCGGTGCTGACCGAGGCGGGCTACCCCGTGAACGTGCAGTTCGGCGGCCACGGCATCGGCTCGACCATGCACCAGGACCCGCACGTCGCCAACATAGGCCGCCCCGGACGCGGCTACAAGCTGCGCCCCGGCCTGCTGCTCGCCCTCGAGCCCTGGGTGATGGCCGACACCGACGAGCTCGTCACGGACGACGACGGCTGGACCCTCCGCAGCGCGACCGGCTGCCTCACGGCGCACAGCGAGCACACCGTCGCGATCACCGACGACGGCGCGGAGATCCTGACCGTCCGCGGCTGACCCGGCGGGCGGCCTGCGGGCAGGTCAGTACTCGCGGAGGTAGGCGGCACGGCGGCCTGCGACCGTGAAGCCCGCATGCTCGTAGAGGCCGACAGCGCCCGTCGGGCTCGTCGAGTCGACGTCGAGCACGCAGAGCTCGAAGCCCTCGTCGGCCTGGCGGGCGAGGGCCGTCGCGAGCAACGACTGCGCGAGGTGCCGGCCGCGCCAGGCCCGCCGGACGCCGACGTAGTCGACGTGGGCGCTGCGGCCGCCGTGGGCCGGCCACTGCTCGGGCTCGACGGTGGTCAGCACGAAGGCGACCACCTCCTCCTCGCCGTCGTCGCCCCCGGCGACCGCCACGAACGACAGGTCGGGACGGAACGTCGCCGCACCGACGAGCATCCGCCACACCTCGGGCGAGCTCGCCTGGCTGCCCCAGTGGTCGACGAACGCCTCGTTGCGGGCCAGCCGCGTCGCCTCCTCCCGGTCCGCCGAGTACTCCTCGAGCCTCACCGCGGGGTCGAGGGGCACAGGCTCGACCGGACGGGTCAGGTCGCGGCTCAAGGTGCTCCACCACCGGGCCGGGCCGAAGCCCTGGCGCTGCAGCAGGGCCGCGTGGCTCTCTGCCTCCTGCTCGACGCCCGCCGCGAGGACGGCCGGCAGGACGTCGTCCGAGACCGACAGGTGCTGCTCGCCGCGCAGCCGCTGCCACTCGACGAGGTCGCGTCCGAGACCGAGACCCCGCCTGCGCGGGTCGACGCCGCCGTCGACGGACACGCGCACGACCGACTCCCGCACCGGCCAGAGGAAGCTGAGGCCCCAGGCCACCAGCTGCCCGTCCGGCTCCTCGGCGACGACCGAGTCGCGCTCGAGGTCGATGCCCGGCATCTCGAGCAGCTGCCGCATCGACGACAGCGAGGTCACGTGCAGCGGGTGGTCGCGCGTCGCGACGCGACCGTCGAGCGCGTGCAGGGCACCGAGGTCGACGAGGGTCGCCGGGCGCCAGCTCAGCCCGTCGCGGTCACGAGGGAGGGGCGCGTCCGGCCTCGGGACCCGGGCGCTGACGGGCTCGGCGACCGAGTCGAGCCGGACCCCTGCGGCGGCCTCGCCGCGCGCGACGGTGGGCTCGACGGGCACGGACGACTGCGTGTGCTGCTCGGTGCTCATCGGTCCATACTGCCTGGTCTCGGAGGCGGGCCGCGAGCCGACCGGCCCGGCCCGCGCCTCCTCGTGGGTGCTCGGACCGACGGCGCCCTGACCGACGACGACGGGCCCCGTCCCTCGCGTGGTGCGAGGGCCGGGGCCCGTCGTGGTGCTGGTGACTCGGCCGACCGTCAGACCCGGGGGTCGTCAGGCCGGTCTCGTCGTCAGTTGTAGGTGCCGGGGGTGAAGTCGTCCGACGAGAACGAGTCGAAGTCCACGAAGCTGAGGTCAGCCTCGGTGAACGACGCGTCGTCCGTGAACACGCGGTTGGGGTACCGCTCGGCCTTCGCCTCTTCCGTCGCCTCGACCGAGACGTCACGGTAACGCGACAGTCCGGTTCCGGCAGGGATCAGCTTCCCGATGATCACGTTCTCCTTCAGACCGACCAGGGGGTCGCTCTTGCCCTCCATCGCAGCCTGCGTGAGCACGCGGGTCGTCTCCTGGAAGGAGGCGGCCGACAGCCACGACTCGGTCGCGAGCGAGGCCTTGGTGATGCCCATGACCTCCTGGCGGGCGGACGCGGTCCGCTTGCCCTCGGTCAGCGCCGCACGGTTGATCTCGTTGTACTTCGACCGGTCGACGAGCTCACCGGGGAGCAGGTCGGTGTCGGCGTGGTCGACGACGGTGACCTTGCGGAGCATCTGACGGACGATGACCTCGATGTGCTTGTCGTGGATCGGCACGCCCTGCGAACGGTAGACGTCCTGGACGCCGCCGACGAGGTGCTGCTGCACCGCACGGACGCCCTTGACTCGCAGGACCTCCTTCGGGTCGACCGCACCGGCGATGATCTGCGCACCGAGCTCGACGTGCTGACCGTCCTCGACGAGGAGGGTCGAGCGCTTGAGCACGGGGTAGATGACCGGCTCGTCGCCGTTGTCGAGGTTCAGGATGACCCGTCGGGCCTTGTCCGTGTCCTCGATCGTGATGCGACCGGCACCGTCGGCGATCGGGGACGCACCCTTGGGGGTACGTGCCTCGAACAGCTCCGTCACGCGGGGCAGACCCTGCGTGATGTCGTCGGCCGAAGCCGAGCCACCGGTGTGGAAGGTGCGCATCGTCAGCTGCGTGCCGGGCTCGCCGATCGACTGGGCCGCGATGATGCCGACGGCCTCGCCGATGTCGACCAGGTTGCCGGTCGCGAGCGAGCGGCCGTAGCACTGGGCGCAGACGCCGACCGCGGCCTCGCAGGTGAGCACGGAACGGACCTTGATGGTCTCGACCCCTGCCGCCACGAGCTCGTCGATCAGCACGTCTCCGACATCAGCGCCGGCCTCGGCCAGCACGGTGCCCTCGGCGTCGACGGCCGCGGCCGCCAGCGAACGGGCGAACACGGTGTTCTCGACGGTCGCGTCGCGCACCATGACGCCGTCGGCGTCGGGTGCGGCGATCGGCATCTCGAGACCACGCGAGGTCCCGCAGTCGTCCTCACGGATGATGACGTCCTGCGACACGTCGACGAGTCGACGGGTCAGGTACCCCGAGTCGGCCGTACGGAGGGCCGTGTCGGCCAGTCCCTTGCGGGCACCGTGCGTCGCGATGAAGTACTCGGCCACCGACAGGCCCTCGCGGTACGACGAGATGATCGGGCGGGGGATGATGTCGCCCTTCGGGTTGTTCACGAGGCCTCGCATGCCGGCGATGTTGCGCACCTGCAGCCAGTTGCCACGAGCACCCGAGGTGACCATGCGGTTGATCGTGTTGTCGACCGGGAAGTTCGCCCGCATCTCGGCGGCGACCTCGTTCGTGGCCTCCGTCCAGATCTTGATCAGGTCCGCACGACGCTCGGCGTCGCTGATGAGGCCCTTGTCGAACTCGGACTGCACCGCGGCGGCCTGCTTCTCGTAGCCCGCCACGATCTCCGGCTTGCGCGGAGGCGTGAGGACGTCGGAGAGGGCGACCGTGACACCGGAGCGCGAGGCCCAGTAGAAGCCCGCGTCCTTGATGTTGTCGAGCGCAGCGGCGACGGCGACCTTGGGGTACCGCTCGGCGAGGTCGTTGACGATCGTCGAGAGCATGCCCTTGTCGGTCACCTGCTGGACGAACGGGTAGTCCGCCGGCAGGTTCTCGTTGAAGAGCGCGCGACCGAGGGTCGTGTCGAGCAGGATGTCCTGTCCGACCTCGTAGCCCTCGGGAGCCTCGCCCTCGGCGAAGTGCACGCCGTTCATGCGGATCTTGGCCATCGCGTTCAGGTCGAGCGTGCCCTGGTCCTTGGCGAGGATCGCCTCGGACACGGAGGAGAAGGCACGGCCCTCGCCGACAGCGCCCTCGGTGACCGTCGTCAGGTAGTGCAGGCCGATGATCATGTCCTGTGCGGGCAGGGTCACCGGTCGGCCGTCGGACGGCTTCAGGATGTTGTTCGACGCGAGCATCAGGATGCGCGCCTCGGCCTGGGCCTCGACGGACAGCGGCAGGTGCACGGCCATCTGGTCACCGTCGAAGTCGGCGTTGAACGCAGCACAGACGAGGGGGTGCAGCTGGATGGCCTTGCCCTCGACGAGCTGGGGCTCGAACGCCTGGATGCCCAGACGGTGCAGCGTGGGCGCGCGGTTCAGCAGCACGGGGCGCTCGCGGATGATCTCCTCGAGGACGTCCCACACCTGCGGGCGCGAACGCTCGACCATGCGCTTGGCGCTCTTGATGTTCTGAGCGTGCGACAGGTCGATCAGGCGCTTGATCACGAACGGCTTGAACAGCTCGAGCGCCATCTGCTTGGGCAGACCGCACTGGTGCAGCTTGAGCGTCGGGCCGACGATGATGACCGAACGACCCGAGTAGTCCACGCGCTTGCCGAGCAGGTTCTGGCGGAACCGACCCTGCTTTCCCTTGAGCATGTCGCTCAGGGACTTCAGGGCGCGGTTGCCGGTGCCCGTGACGGGACGGCCGCGGCGACCGTTGTCGAAGAGCGCGTCCACCGCCTCCTGCAGCATCCGCTTCTCGTTGTTGACGATGATCTCGGGGGCACCGAGGTCGAGCAGTCGACGGAGGCGGTTGTTGCGGTTGATGACGCGACGGTAGAGGTCGTTCAGGTCGGACGTCGCGAAGCGGCCACCGTCGAGCTGCACCATCGGGCGCAGCTCGGGCGGGATCACCGGCACGACGTCGAGCACCATCGCTGCGGGCGAGTTGCCCGTGGCGAGGAAGGAGCTGACGACGCGCAGGCGCTTGATCGCGCGGATCTTCTTCTGGCCCTTGCCCTCCGAGATCTGCAGGTGCAGGTTCTCGGCCTCGGTGGTCAGGTCGAAGCTCTCGAGGCGCTTCTTGATGGCCTCGGCGCCCATGTGGGCCTCGAAGTACATGCCGAAGCGGTCCTGGAGCTCGTGGAAGACGGCGTCCTCGGGCTTGAGGTCACCGACCTTCAGCGTGCGGAAGTCCTCCCACACGCGCTCGAGGCGGTTGATGTCCTCGTCGAAGGCCTTGCGGGTCTGGCCCATCTCCTTCTCGGCGACGTCCTTCGCGCGACGCTTCTGGTCGCTCTTCGCACCTTCTTCTTCAAGGGCGGCGAGGTCGTCCTCGAGCTTCTGCAGGCGGTCGGCGATGCGCGTGTCGCGCTGCGTCTCGAGCTGCTTGATCTCGAGGCGGAGCTCGTTCTCGAGACCGGGCATGTCGGCGTGCCGGCCCTCGTCGTCGATCGAGATCACCATGTAGGCGGCGAAGTAGATGACCTTCTCGAGGTCCTTCGGCGCCATGTCGAGCAGGTAGCCCAGACGCGACGGGACGCCCTTGAAGTACCAGATGTGCGTGACGGGGGCGGCGAGCTCGATGTGGCCCATGCGCTCACGGCGCACCGACGACTTCGTGACCTCGACGCCGCAGCGCTCGCAGACGATGCCCTTGAAGCGGACGCGCTTGTACTTGCCGCACGCGCACTCCCAGTCACGCGACGGCCCGAAGATCTGCTCTCCGAAGAGGCCGTCCTTCTCGGGCTTCAGCGTGCGGTAGTTGATGGTCTCCGGCTTCTTGACCTCACCGTGCGACCAGGCACGGATGTTCTCGGCCGTGGCCAGGCCGATCCGCAGCTCATCGAAAGTTGTTGCTTCGATCAAAATTCAGTCCCTTGTCAGATGTATCGACGTGTCGTTGTGGGAAGGGGGCTTAGATCTCGTCGACGTTCGACGACTCGAAGCGGGAGGAGATGTTGATGCCCAGCTCTTCGGCGGCACGGAAGACCTCGTCGTCCGTGTCGCGCAGGCTGACCGTCTGGCCGTCGGCCGAGAGGACCTCGACGTTCAGGCACAGCGACTGCATCTCCTTGATGAGGACCTTGAAGCTCTCGGGGATGCCGGGCTCCTGGATGTTCTCGCCCTTGACGATCGCCTCGTAGACCTTGACGCGGCCGAGGATGTCGTCGGACTTGATCGTCAGGAGCTCCTGCAGCGCGTACGCAGCACCGTAGGCCTCGAGGGCCCACACCTCCATCTCGCCGAAGCGCTGTCCGCCGAACTGGGCCTTGCCGCCCAGGGGCTGCTGCGTGATCATCGAGTAGGGGCCCGTCGAGCGAGCGTGGATCTTGTCGTCGACGAGGTGGTGCAGCTTCAGGATGTACATGTACCCGACGGAGATCGGGTTCGGGAAGGGCTCTCCCGAACGACCGTCGAACAGCATCGTCTTGCCCGACGAGCCGATCAGGCGGTCGCCGTCACGCGTGGGCAGCGTCGAGTCGAGGAGACCCTCGATCTCGCGCTCGGCGGCGCCGTCGAACACCGGGGTGGCGACCTTCGTGCCGGGAGCCGCGCTGAGCGCCTCCGGCGGGAGGTTCTTGGCCCACTCCTGGATGCCCTCGACGTTCCAGCCCTGCGCCGCGATCCACCCGAGGTGGATCTCGAGCACCTGGCCGAAGTTCATTCGACCGGGGACGCCCAGCGGGTTCAGGATGATGTCGACCGGCGTGCCGTCCGCGAGGAACGGCATGTCCTCGACGGGCAGGATCGTCGAGATGACGCCCTTGTTGCCGTGACGACCGGCGAGCTTGTCGCCCGCGGTGATCTTGCGTCGCTGCGCGATGAACACCACGACGCGCTGGTTGACGCCGGAGCCGAGCTCGTCGTCGCCGTCCTGCGAGTCGAAGACCTTGACGCCGATGACGGTTCCCTGCTCGCCGTGAGGCACCTTCAGGGACGTGTCGCGGACCTCGCGGCTCTTCTCGTTGAAGATGGCGCGCAGGAGGCGCTCCTCGGCCGACAGCTCGGTCTCGCCCTTGGGCGTGACCTTGCCGACGAGGATGTCGCCGGGGCGGACCTCGGCACCGATGCGGATGATGCCGCGGTCGTCGAGGTCAGCCAGCAGGTCGGGGCTGACGTTGGGGAGGTCACGGGTGATCTCCTCCTTGCCGAGCTTCGTGTCACGGGCGTCGACCTCGTACTCCTCGATGTGGATCGAGGAGAGGGTGTCGTCCTTCACGAGGTTCTGCGACAGGATCATCGCGTCCTCGTAGTTGTAGCCCTCCCACGGCATGAACGCGACGAGCAGGTTCTTGCCGAGCGCGAGCTCGCCGTTCTCGGTCGCGGGACCGTCGGCGATGACCTCGCCGACCTCGACGCGCTGACCGGCGTCGACGATCACGCGGTGGTTGTAGCTGGCGCCCTGGTTCGAGCGGTCGAACTTGCGCAGGTAGTAGTCCTGCGTGCCGCCCTCGTCGAGCTGGACCGTGACGACGTCGGCCGAGACCTCGGTGACGACACCCGCAGCGTCGGCGGTGACGACGTCGCCGGCGTCGATGGCCGTGTAGCCCTCCATGCCGGTGCCGACCAGGGGGCTCTCGCTGCGGACCAGCGGGACGGCCTGACGCTGCATGTTGGCGCCCATGAGGGCACGGTTCGCGTCGTCGTGCTCGAGGAACGGGATGAGCGAGGTCGCGACCGACACCATCTGGCGCGGCGAGACGTCCATGTAGTCGACCTCGTCCTTGGCGACGAGCTCCACCTCGCCGCCCTTCTTGCGGACCAGCACCTTGTCGTCGACGAAGTTGAAGTCGTCGTCGAGCGGGGCGTTGGCCTGGGCGACGACGAACTCGTCCTCTTCCGAGGCGGTGAGGTAGTCGATCGTGGTGCTGACGTTTCCGCCGTTGACACGACGGTAGGGCGTCTCGATGAAGCCGAACGAGTTGATGCGGGCGAACGACGCGAGCGAGCCGATCAGGCCGATGTTCGGGCCTTCCGGGGTCTCGATCGGGCACATGCGGCCGTAGTGCGACGGGTGGACGTCGCGGACCTCGACGCCGGCGCGCTCGCGGCTCAGGCCACCGGGGCCGAGCGCGCTGAGGCGGCGCTTGTGCGTCAGGCCCGACAGCGGGTTGTTCTGGTCCATGAACTGCGACAGCTGCGAGGTGCCGAAGAACTCCTTGATCGCGGCGACGACGGGGCGCACGTTGATCAGGGTCTGCGGGGTGATCGCCTCGATGTCCTGCGTGGTCATGCGCTCGCGGACGACGCGCTCCATGCGGGACAGGCCGGTGCGGACCTGGTTCTGGATCAGCTCGCCGACCGCGCGGATGCGACGGTTGCCGAAGTGGTCGATGTCGTCGACGTCGAGGCGCAGCTCGACGGCCTCGCCGTCGCGGGTGCCGTCGATCGTCTTCTGCTCGGCGTGCAGCGAGACCAGGTACTTGATCGTCGCGACGATGTCGTCGACGGTCAGGACCGAGTCGCCGAGGGGCGCGTCGATGCCGAGCTTGCGGTTGATCTTGTAGCGACCCACCTTGGCCAGGTCGTAGCGCTTCGGGTTGAAGTAGAAGTTGTCGAGGAGCGCACGCGCGGCCTCGGCGGCGACCTGCTCGCCGGGACGGAGCTTGCGGTAGATGTCCTTGAGGGCTTCTTCCTTCGTGAGGATGGCGTCCTTCTCGAGGGTGGCCTCGATGGACGCGAAGCCCTGGAACTTCTCCGTGATCTCTTCGCTCGTGAGGCCGAGGGCCTTGAGGAAGACGGTGACGCTCTGCTTGCGCTTGCGGTCGATGCGGACGCCGACCTGGTCGCGCTTGTCGATCTCGAACTCGAGCCAGGCACCGCGGCTGGGGATGACGCGAGCCGAGTAGATGTCCTTGTCGGAGGTCTTGTCCGAGGCGCGCTCGAAGTAGACGCCGGGGCTGCGGACCAGCTGCGACACGACGACGCGCTCGGTGCCGTTGATGATGAACGTGCCGCGCTCGGTCATGAGGGGGAAGTCGCCCATGAAGACCGTCTGGGTCTTGATCTCACCGGTGAGGTGGTTCATGAACTCGGCGTTGACGTACAGAGGGGCGGCGTAGGTCTTGCCGCGCTCCTTGCACTCGTCGATGGAGTACTTGGGGTCTTCGAGCTCGGGAGCCGTGAAGCTGAGCTGCATGGTCTCGCCGAGGTCCTCGATCGGCGAGATCTCCTCGAAGATCTCCTCCAGGCCGGAGTGCAGCGCGAGGTCGGTGCGACCCTGCTCGGTCGCCTCGGCGAGGCGGGTCTTCCAGATGTCGTTGCCGACGAGCCAGTCGAAGCTCTCGGTCTGCAGCGCCAGGAGGTCGGGGACCGTCAGCGTGTCGGTGATCTTGGCGAACGAGAGGCGCGATGCGCCACGGCCGTTCTTGGGCGAGTTGGTGGATGCGGTGTTCGCAGCAGCCAAGGAAGTTACCTCCGTGGACCCCGTCGGGTCATCACTGTCGGACAGTATGAGTGGGTGGTGAACGGCCCTCCCGGGAACCGTCGGCCGCGCGGCAGGGTCACTGGACCGTGCCGGAGGCCGAGACCGAGGACGCCCCCGCCGCGATATTCGGGGGACTGTCTCGGATGTGCGTCGTCGACCGAGATATGACGACGGGACGCACGAGGGAGCGCAAAGGTCAATACTATGCAGCCGGGACACGCCTGGCAAGCCCTGTCGTTGACCTCGGGGCTGACCTCCGGTATAACGCAGGCGGTGCCGCGGAATTCCGGCCGCGCCTCGTCGTCGGGAGGGGTGGGAGGATCAACGCATGGCCGCACCCCACGACGACCCGCCCGCCGAGGTCTCGATCGGAGCGGGCCTCGCCCGCGTCGACGAGGACAGGCACCGGCCCGGCTCGTTCACCCTCGTCGTCGACGGCACCCCCCAGTCGCACGTCGACCTCGACGACCCGACGCACCTCGCCTTCGAGTACGTCCGCCGCATCGGCCACGCGATCGACCTGCTGCCGGAGGGGCCCCTCACGGCGCTGCACCTCGGCGGCGGCGCCCTCACGCTGCCCCGCTACGTCGAGGCGACGCGGCCCGGCTCGCGCCAGCAGGTGATCGAGCTCGAGGCCGACCTGATCGCGCTGGTGCGCGAGCGGCTGCCGTTCCCGAGGGGCGCCTCCATCAGGCTCCGCTACGGCGACGCCCGAGAGGTGATGGAGAAGCTGCCGGCCGGGCTGCGCGGCTCGGTCGACCTGCTCGTCGTCGACGTCTTCGGCGGGTCGCGGATCCCCGCCCACGTGACGAGCCTCGAGTTCTACACGGCCGCCTCCTCGTTCCTGTCGCCCACCGGCATGCTGATCGTGAACTCGGCAGACGGGGCGGGTCTCGCCTTCGCCCGCGGGCAGGCGTCGACCTTGTCGACCGTCTTCGAGCACGTCGCCGCCGTCGCCGACCCCGCGACCCTGAAGGGCAGGAGGTTCGGCAACGTCGTGCTGATCGGCTCGCCCTCGCCGTTGCCCACCGACCGCATGCCGCGGCTCTACTCGTCGGACCCGCTGCCGGCCAAGGTCGTGCACGGGCGCGAGCTGCGCGACTTCGTCGCCGGGGCTCCGGTCGTCACGGACGCGACCGCCGTGCCGTCGCCGGAGCCGTCGCGGAGCGTGTTCGGGAGCCGCTGAGTCGCTGCTCGCTGCTCGCCATCGCACCGGGTCCCGTGCAACGCACCGGTTCTAGACGCGGTGCAGTGCACGAGATGTGGTGCAGTGTCCCGGCGGGCGACCGGACAGCGGAGGCTACTGGTCGGCGCGGGAAGCGGGCGCCGGGGCTGGGGCTGGGGCTGGGGCTGGCGCTGGGGCGCCGAGGGCGGCACGGAGGCGGGCCTCGGCGTCGGCGGCGGAGGTGGCCCCGGCGGCCTCGACGTTGGCCTCGGTCACGGCCTTCACGACCTCTTCGCGCTGGATCTTGACCCCGCGCGGGGCGTCGATGCCGATGCGCACGCCGTCGCCACGGGAGTCGAGCACGGTGATGACGATGTCGTCACCGATGAGGATCCGCTCCCCGACCTTGCGCGTCAACACCAGCATCCCCCCACCTTAAGGGTGGAGCACCACGACGCGGACACCTAGTTGCCCCGGAACGCTGGTCGGGAGGGCTCGGAGCAGCAGATCGGGGCGACTCGTCCGCTTCCCGGGGCGGGCGGGCGGGCGGGCTAGGCGCGCCAGCCGACGGGGACGCCGAGCAGGTGCACGGTGCCGGGCGTGGAGGTGTCGTCCTCGCCGACGACGGCGACGGCCGCCACCGGCTGCACGGCACGGACGGCCTCGACCCAGCGGGCGGTGTCGTCGTGCTTGCGCCCGACGTCGACGGCGACCCAGATCTGGTCGGCCGCGATGGCCTCGAGGGCGGCGGGCGCGGCGGCGTCCCACGCGAGGGCGGTGACGACGGCCGAGTCCTCGTGCACGCCGGTCGCCCTGGCGAGGATCGCCCCGCGACGATCGGCGGCGTCGACCGAGCGCAGCCCGAACGACGTCGCCATCTGGGCGGCCACGCGGAACGCGTCGCCCGGACGCCCGACGACGACCACGAGGTCGCCTGCCCCGCGCAGCACGGCAGGGGCGGGGCGGTCGCCCGCGTCGCCGGGGGCGAGCGCCGAGGGGGCAGCCGAGGAGGCGGCAGCCGCGGCGAGGAACGCGGCGGCGGTCGTCAGGGGGCCGGCGGGCGCCTCCTCGGCGTGGGGCACCTCGACGGCAGGGGCCTCGGGGGCGGCGATGCCGTTGAAGGTGAAGTCGTCCATGATCTCGGCGAACGCGTCGGTGCGGGTCGAGAGGTCGGCGGCTGCCGCGGCGACCGCGGGCGAGGGGACGGCCGCGGACGACGCCGCACCCGCGGCCGAGGACGCGGCAGCCGCCGCACGCGCGGCACGGCGGGGGCTCGCGACCGGGAGCGGCTGCCCGGTCGAGGCCGCAGCAGCGGCCGAGGTAGCCGCGGCAGCGGCGGCAGCAGCGGACGCGGGCACGGCCCGCACGACCCGCGGGGCGGCAGCGTCGCGCCCGGCCAGCACGTCGTCGAACGGGTCGCGCTGCGCGACCCCGCCGCCCTGCACGCCGCCGCCGCCGCCCTGCGCGGCACCGCCGCCCTGCTCGAACCCGTCGGCGGCGTCCGCGTCGGCGAGCAGCGCCGCGATCCCGGCCCGCGAGGCCGGCGGCGTGATCGTGATGCGGGCCGTCGGCACGTCAGTGCGCGGGTCTGGCACCTCGACGGTGACCTCGTAGTGCTTGCGGGCGAAGACGCCCGCGACTCCCCCGACGGTCACCTTCTGGGCCGCGACGATGCGCGCCCCGGGGCCGTGCACGGCGCGGACCTCTGCCCGCAGCGCCTCGAGCGACTCGCCGCTCATCATCGTCCGCGTGGGCACGTCAGATCGCCGTGATCGGGTCGGCGGCGCGCACGACGCCCACGGTCTCGATGGTCGAGCCGGCGGCGGTGGCCTCCTGGTACGACAGCACCGGCAGCCCGCCCTGCTGAGCGGAGACGAGGCGGTGGATGGCCGGGCGGAGCGCAGGGGCGCAGACGAGCACGGCGCTGAGGCCCTGGGCCTCGACGGATGCGACCGACTCGCGCAGCGAGCCGAGCACCTGCTCGACGCGGTGGCCGTCGAGCAGGATCTGGGTGCCCTGGTCGGACGGCCGCAGCCCCTCGAGCATCGACTGCTCGAGGCCGGGGTCGATCATGATGACGCGGAGCACGCCCTGGTCCAGGTGGCGCGCGGTCAGGGCCGGCCCCAGGGAGGCGCGGGCCGCCTCCACCAGGCCCTCGGGGTCGGTCGAGACCTTGGCACGGAGGGTCAGGCCCTCGCAGATGCGGCCGAGGTCGTTGATCGGGACGCGCTCGGCGAGCAGGCCCTGCAGCACGCGCTGCAGCTCGGCGAGCGAGAGCATGCCGGGCACGAGGTCGTCGATCGCCGAGGCGTTGACCTGCTTGAGGCCCTCGGTGAGCACCCGGACGTCCTCGCGGCTGAGCAGCCGGGCGGCGTTGTCGGCGATGATCGACGACAGGTGGGTGACGAGCACCGAGACCCGGTCGATCACGGTCGCGCCGGTCATCTCGGCGCTGTGCCGCATCTCGGCGGGCACCCACTTGCCGGCGAGGCCGAAGACGGGCTCGACCGTGGCCGTGCCGGGCAGGCCGTCGAGCTGGTCGCCGAGGGCGAGCACCGAGCGGGCCGGGGCGACCCCGCGGCCGGCCTCGACGCCCGCGATGCGGATCGAGTAGGTGGAGGGCGGCAGGTCGACGCTGTCGCGGGTGCGCACCGGGGGCACGACGATCCCCATGTCGACGGCGATCTTGCGGCGCAGCGCCTTGACGCGGCCGAGCAGGTCGTCCGACGACCCGCTGACCATGTCGACGAGGTCGGGCGCCAGCAGGATCTCGAGCGCGTGCACGCGCATCTGCTCGAGCAGGTCCTCGGTCGTGTCGGTGGGGGCAGGAGGCGCGGCGAGGGCCTCGAGGGCCGCCTGCGCCTCCTCTGCCTTCGCCTTGGCCGCCAGGCGCTGCGAGATGACCAGCAGCCCGGTGCCGATCACGAGGAAGGGGACGATCGGCATGCCGGGGATGAACCCCATGCCGATCGCGGCGACGCCGGCGATCATGATCGCGATGCGCGACTGCGAGAGCTGCGTGGCCGCCTGCGACCCCATGTCGCTGTCGGCGCCGGAGCGCGTCACGATCATGCCGGTGCTGACCGCCATCAGCAGCGCCGGGATCTGCGTGACGAGGCCGTCGCCGATGGTGAGCAGGCCGTAGTGGTTCAGCGCCTCGCCGATCGCCATCCCGTTCTGGATCGCGCCGATCGCGACGCCGCCGACCAGGTTGATGACGATGATCAGGATGCCCGCGATCGCGTCGCCCTTGACGAACTTCGAGGCGCCGTCCATCGAGCCGTAGAAGTCGGCCTCGGCGCTGACGGCGGCGCGGCGCTCCTTGGCGACCTCGTCGGTGATCAGGCCCGCGTTCAGGTCGGCGTCGATCGCCATCTGCTTGCCGGGCATGGCGTCGAGGGTGAAGCGGGCGCCGACCTCGGCCACGCGCTCGGCGCCCTTCGTGACGACCACGAACTGGATGATCACGAGGATGCAGAAGATGACGGCGCCGATGATGATCGAGCCGCTGACCGCGACGTGCCCGAACGCGGCGATCACGTCGCCCGCGTAGCCCTCGCCGAGCACGAGGCGCGTCGACGCGACGTTGAGGCCGAGGCGGAACAGCGTCGCGACGAGCAGCAGCGACGGGAACACCGAGAAGTCGAGCGGCTTCTTCACGAACAACGTCGTGAGCAGGATCACCAGCGCCAGCAGGATGTTGAGGATGATCAGCACGTCGAGCAGCGGCGCCGGCACGGGCACGACGAGCAGCAGCACGATCGCGACGACGCCGACCGGCACGGCGAGCTTGGGGAGTGTCTTCTTCATCAGGCGGTTCCTCCGGTGGCGGCGGGACGGGAGAGCAGGGGTGCCGGCGAGGCGGCGGCGGGGGCCGGGGCGGGGCCAGGCGGGGGAGGCGCGGTGCGGGCGGCGCGGATCGCGCGCGGCACCGCGTCGGGGGCCAGCGACTCGGGGGCGAGCACGCTCGACACCTCGTCGGCCGTGGTGGGCCGGGGGTTCGCGTGGGCACGTCCGACGGCGGCTGTCGCGCCGCGCGCCTTCAGGGCCATCACGAAGGTGAGGACGCGGGCGACCGGCGTGTAGAGGTCGACGGGGATCTCCTCGCCGAGGCCGCACGAGGCGTGCAGCGCACGGGTCAGGGGCACATCGGCGACCATCGGCACGCCGTCGGCCTCGGCCTGCTCGCGGATCTTCGCGGCGACGGCGCCGGCGCCCTTCGCGACGACGCGGGGGGCGGCCTTGCCGGGCTCGTACTTGAGGGCGACGGCGTAGTCGGTCGGGTTGACCATCACCACGTCGGCGTCGACGATGGCGCCCATCATGCGGTTGCGGCTCATCGCGAGCTGGCGCGAGCGGCGCTGCGACTTGACCAGCGGGTCGCCGTCGCTGCTCTTGTGCTCGTCGCGCACCTCCTTCTTGGTCATGCGCGTCTTCTTGCGGTTGCGGCGCATGACGACGAACACGTCGGCCGCCGCCAGGAGGAGGCCGGCCACGATGGCGGCCTGCAGCAGCACCGTGGTGCCTGCCGCCGCCTCCTCGATGATCGCCGAGACGCTGAGGCCGCCGCCGCTCATCAGGACGGGCAGGAGCCCCTGAACGGCCATCCACAGGACGAGGCCGACGACGGCGGTCTTGATCAGGGCCTTCGCGCCGTTCCAGAGGGCTTGGGTGCCGAAGGTGGTCTTGAGGCCGTTGAGCAGGTTGAACTGCTCGTAGTTGCCGGTCATCCGCTTGACGTGCACGCCGCCCTGCACGACGGCGGTGGCGAGCACGGCCACGCCGACGACCGCGAGCATCGGGCCGATCGTGCCGGCCATCGAGCCCACGCCGCCGCCGAGCAGCTGCAGCACGGTGGTGTCGTCGGGGTGACGGATCACCTGGCCGATCGAGAAGAGCTGGTCGGTGCCGGCCTCGGCACCGCGCTGGATGGTGCTGGGGATCATCACGGCGGCCGCGCCGACGCCGACCCACGCGCTGAGGTCTTGTGAGCGCGAGAGCTGGCCCTTCGAGCGGACCTCCTTCATCCGCTTGTCAGTGGCTGCCTCGGTGCGCTCGCCGGCGTCGTCCGCCATCGCTACCTCACCCCCAGGACCATGTCGGCCGCGTCGCCGGTGAGGCCCTGCACGACGCCGGGCAGGGCGAGGAACACGCCGCCGGCGAGCATCACGGTCATCAGGATCTTGAGCGGGAAGCCCATCGCGTAGGCGTTGAGGGCCGGCGCGACGCGGCTGAGCAGGCCGAGCCCGACGTCGGCGAGGAACAGCACGACGCAGAGCGGGCCGGCGATCTGCAACGTCGCGAGGAACATCTGCGAGACGCCGTTCGTCATCAGCTCGACGGGACGCGAGAGGTCCATGCCGAGGCCGAGCGGGAACGCGTCGAACGAACGGGTCAGCCCGCCGATCAGCACCTGGTAGCCGCCGCTCGCGAACATCAGCGCGAGCGCCGTCATCTGGAACAGCCGCGTGAACTGCGCGCCGTTGATCATCGACTGCGGGTCGAAGGCCTGCGCCAGCGTGAAGCCGCCGAACAGGTCGATCAGGCTGCCCGCCGACTGGATCGCCGCGAACACGAGGAAGACGAGGAACCCCAGCACCGCGCCGACGACCAGCTCGAGCACGAGCGCCAGCACGAAGCCGCCGGTGTCGAGCGACTCGTAGCCGGGCGCGACGCGCGGCGCCACGGCGAGCGCGAGGCCGACGCCGAGCATCGCCTTCACGCGGCCGGGGAACGCCCGGTACGAGAAAGGAGGCGCGATGACGATGAAGGCGGTCATGCGCACGGCGGCGAGCATGGTCGCCTCCAGCCAGCTGAGGTCGATCGACACGGCGGCCTAGCCCCCGCTCAGGAGCTGGGGGATGCGGTCGAAGACCATGGTCGTGAACGAGACCATCTCGCTGATCATCCAGTGGCCGCAGACGATCAGGGCGATCCCGACCGCGACGGCCTTGGGCACGAACGCGAGGGTCACCTCCTGGATCTGCGTGATCGACTGCAGCAGCGAGATCGCGAAGCCGACGACGAGCGAGGTGATCAGCACGGGCGCGGCGAGCTTGCCCGTGATGAGCAGGGCCTGCATCGACAGGTCGAGGACGGCGTTGGAGTCCATCAGGCACTCACCTGGTAGCTCTCGATGAGGCTCGTGATGATGAGCCCCCAGCCGTCGACGAGCACGAACAGCAGGATCTTGAACGGCAGCGAGATCATCACCGGCGGCAGCATCATCATGCCCATCGACATCAGCGCGGCGCTGACGACGAGGTCGATGACGAGGAACGGGATGAAGATGACGAACCCGATGATGAACGCGGCGCGGAGCTCGCTGATCATGAACGACGGGATCAGCGTCAGCATCGGCACGTCGGCCTGGCTGGCGGGGTTCGGCTGGTCGGCGGAGCGGGTCATCAGCGCGAGGTCCTCCTCGCGGGTGTGCGCCAGCATGAACTCGCGGAGCGGCGCGGCCCCGGCGTCGATCGCGCCCTGGAAGTCGAGCTGCCCGTTCAGGTAGGGCTGCACGGCGTCGTCGTTGATGTGCCCCAGGATCGGCGCCATGATGAACAGGCTCAGGAACAGGGCGAGGCCCGCGAGCACCTGGTTCGGCGGGATCGACGGCAGCGCGAGCGCGTTCCGCGTCATCGCGAGCACGACGAAGATCTTCGTGAACGACGTCATCATCAGCAGCAGGGCCGGCGCGACGCTGAGCAGCGTGATGCCGAGCAGGGTGACGATCGCCTGGCTGGGAGCTCCGTCGGGGCCGTTGATGTCGATGTTCAGGCCGCCGGTGCCCGTGCCGTCGGTGACGGTCTGGTCGGACTGCGTGAAGTCGGGGGTCTCGCCGGTGGTGGCGCCGGTGCTGCCGGTCGAGCCGTCGGTGGTGCCGGTGCTGCCGGTGCCGGTGCCGGGCTGCGCGGGGGCGGTCGGGGACGTGGGGGCGACGGGCGCGGCGGAGGCCTGCTGGCCGATCAGCATGACGAGCCCGGACGCGACGACCATCGCGAGCAGGGCGACGACGACCGCGCGGGCGAGACGGGTGTCGGCGAAGCGGACGGGTGCGGCGCCGACGGCGGGGGCGCCGAGGCGGGCGTGCCGCAGCGGGGCGCCGCGGAGACCGTCGCGCAGCGTCGGGCGGACGCGCTGCCGCAGGGCGGCGACGAAGACCGGGGCGAAGGAGGTGCGGGTCGCGCGGTGCGCGGCGGTGACGGTCGCGCGGTGCGCGGCGGTCCCGCTCATCCGGCTCGACCGGCGCGGACGGCGGCGGCCGCCTGCCGCCACGTCGCGGGCGCGAGGATCGACCCCTCGAGCGCCTCGGCCGAGCGGCCGCGGGCGCGCTCGCGCGGGTCGCGCGCGCCGCCGCTGCCGGCGCCGCCGCGCGTCGCCGCGCGACGCTCCGCCCCGCGCGGCCGCAGCAGCGGAGCAGCGATCGAGTTGCCCGAGAACGCTGCCTCGGCCGCGTCGAGGCGACCGATCGGGGCAACTCGTCCGGCGGCGAGGGAGGAGTCGGCGGCGAGGACCGCGTCGAAGCTCGGGGTCGCGGAGGGGGCCGGCGCGGGGGCGACCGACGCGAGGGGGACGATCGGGGTGACCCGCGCCTCCTGCGGGGCCGGCTCGCGCGCGACGACGGGAGACTGCAGTGCGGGGGCGGCACCGACGGGCTCGAGCGCGACGACGGCGGGCTGGGCGGCGGGCGCGTCGGCCGCGGCGAGCACGGTGATGCTCGCCTCGGTCACGCCGAGCACGAGGCGCTCGCCCTCGACGTCGACCACGACGACGCTGGCCTTGGCGCCGATGCCCTGACGGGCGACGATCGTGACGGGGGCCGAGGCGCGGCCGCCACGGAGACCGCCCTTCGCGAGGCGCTTCTGCAGCACCCACAGCAGGGCCAGCACGACGCCCAGCGAGAGGGCGACGCGCAGCGCGACGAAGAGCGTGTCCACGATCAGGCGACGCCGTCGGCGACGTCGAGGATGCGGGTGATGCGGATCGCGTAGTCCTGGTCGACGACGACGACCTCGCCGTGCGCGATCAGGCGGCCGTTGAGCAGCACGTCGGCAGGGGCGCCGGCCGAGCGGTCGAGCTCGACGACGGCGCCGGGCTCGAGGCCGAGCACGTCGCGGACCGACATGCGGGTGCGGCCGATCTCGACGGTGAGGGCCATCTCGACGTTGTTGATGCGTCCGAGGTTGCCGGCGCCGAGCGGCGCGGCGGAGGCAGGGGCGGAGGAGGCGGACGAGCTCGACGAGACGAGGCCGACGGTGCCGTCCTCACGGAGGCGCACGGCGAACCAGCCGACCGTCTCGCCCGCGGCGGTGAGGTCGAACACGACGGTGGAGTGGTCGGCGAACAGCGCGTCGGCCGACTCGAGCCGGCTGTCGCCGAGCACTCCTGCGCCGAGCACCGAGGTCGCGGCCTCGAGGGCCGGGCGCAGCACGTCGACGACCGAGACGAGGGGCGAGTCGGTGCCCGCGGCGGCGGCGACCTGGTCCATGTCGGCGAGCAGCAGCGCGGTGTCGGCCGAGAGCGAGCCGACGAACGAGGTGACGACTGCCGAGGAGGCGGTGCTGCGGCGAGCCTGGGCGGTCGCGGCGTCGACGGGCACGGCCCGCAGCGGCACGGGCGTCGGCAGCTGCGCGACGAGCGCCTCCGCCGCGGCGGTGTGCAGGGTGATGGTCGTGCCGGTCATGAGGTTCCTTCTTCGGCGCCCGTGAGGGAGGTGGAGACGACGATGCCCGCGAGGCGCGACCCGGCGGAGCCGACGGCGGCGCGGCCGACGACCTGGCCGTCGACCGTGATCGCCAGCGGGCGCGACTGCGGGTGCGGCAGGGGCAGCACGTCGCCGACGGCGAGGTCGAGCACGATGCTCGGCAGCACCGCGGCGGGGGCGAGGCGGAGCGCGACGTCCACGGGAACCGACGCGAGCTGGCCGCCCAGCAGGCGACGCACCTCCGCCGGGTCGACCGCGGACTCGGACTCGCCGAGCTGGGGCAGCAGCACCTCGGCGGGGATCGCGACGGTGCCGGCGGCGCTGCGCTCGCCGACCCGGATGTCGAACGAGGCGACGATCATGAGGTCGGACTTCTGCGCGGCCTGGGCGAACTGCGAGTTGTACTGGAAGCCGCCGACGACGATCTGGGCGACGAGCAGGTTGCCGAACGAGTAGCGGAGGTCGTCGAGGGCGTCCTCCATGAGACGCCGCACGAGGGCCTGCTCGATCGGGGTGAAGGTGCGCTCCCGCACGGTCGCCGGGCGGGTGCCGCCGAGCATGTGGCTGACCCAGCTGAGCGCCGCGGAGGTCGGGAACTGGATGACGGCCTTGGGCGTCGTGCCCTCGATGCCGCACAGCACCATCGCGGTCGTCGCCGGCAGCGAGGCGGCGAACTCGTCGTAGGTGAGCACCTGCAGCTGCTCGCAGGTCACCTGCGACAACACGCGCACCTTGGCGGTGAGCTGCGTGCCCCACTGGCGGGCGAAGGTCTCGAACGCGAGCTCGAGGGCCCGCGAGTGCTCACGGGGCAGCGTCGTCGGACGACGGAAGTCGTAGATCTCGACCTGCCTCGGCGGGCGCGGCGCAGCGACGGCCGTGGCCGGTGCGGGCGTGCCGGGGGGCAGGGTCTCGAGGAGCGTCACGACGGGCACTCTCGGCCCGCGCCTCCTCGTCGTTAGGTGCCGGTCGTCAGTGGCCCCCGGACTGGGCCCCCTCGGCGTGCGCGTCCTCGGAGCCGTCGTCCGACTTCTCCTCGGTCTTCTTCTCGGTCTTCTCGGTCTTCTTCTCCGTGGTCGTCGTGGTCGCGGCGGCGTCCTCGACGGCGGGCGGGCTCTCGGCCGCGGCGTTCCTGCCGGCCGTCACCGCGCCTCCTGCGCCCTCGGCCGCCGCCTGCAGCTGGGGCAGCAGCGCGCTCACGTCGTCGGACTGGTTCGACAGGACGACGATGTCGACCCGCCGGTTGGTCGCGAAGTCGGCCTCCGTGCCGCCCGTCGAGAGGGGGCGGGACGAGCCGAAGCCGACGGCCTGCGCGTGCTCGACCGGGAGGCCGCCGCGCTCGACCAGGTCACGCAGCACCTGCGTGGCACGGGCGGACGACAGCTCCCAGTTGGTGGCGTAGGGAGCGGTCGAGCTGCGCTGGTCGGCGTGGCCCTCGATGGAGACGTCGTGGCCGGCGCCGCGGAGGACGGGCGCGATGGCGTCCATCACCCGGCGCGCGGTGTCGCTGAGGTCGGCGCTGTTCGTGCCGAAGAACGTCTCAGAGCCGACCAGCCGCACCGTGAGGCCGCGCGCGTCGGTCGTGAACTGCACGTCGGCGGTGAGGCCGGAGCCGGCGAGGCCCGCGGCGATCGCCTCCTTGATGGCGGTGAGGTCGTCGAGCTCGGCCTGCGCCTGCGCGAGCTCCTCGGCGGTGCCGGCCGTGCCGCTCGCGGAGGCCTTGCTCATGTCGGTCTCGTCGCCGGTGGAGTAGCCCTGGCCCTCCGGCGTCACGTCGTTGACCGTGACGACGGTGCCCGACGCCGTGTCGACCTTGCCGACGTCGGTCTGGCCGAAGCCGGTCGCGAGCGAGTTGCGCAGGGCGATGTACTTGTCCTGGTCGACGCTCGACATCGCGAACAGCACGATGAACATGCACATGAGCACGGTGACCATGTCCATGTACGAGGCCAGCCAGCGCTCGTCGGGGTGCTCCTCCTCGGCGTGGCCCTTCTTCTTGCGGCCGCCGCGCGCGCCGCTCACGCTGCGAGGCCCTGGTCGTCGGCGCCGGCCCCCGCCTTGGCGCCCTTGCCTGCCTTGCCTGCGCCGGCCTCGAGCGAGTGCACGGGCACCATGGCCTTGAGGCGCTCGCCCAGGAGGCGCGGCTGGCTCCCGGCCTGGACGGCCAGCACGCCCTCGATCAGCAGCGTCATGCGCGCCTCGTCGAGGTCGGCCAGCTTCTTCAGGCGACCGGCGAACGGCAGCCAGAGGAAGTTCGCGCTGAGCAGGCCCCAGAGGGTCGCCACGAACGCCGCCGCGATCAGCGGGCCGAGCTCGTCGGGCGAGGCGAGGTTCTCGAGCACGTGGGTCAGGCTGACCACCGTGCCGATGATGCCGACGGTCGGGGCGTAGCCGCCCAGGCTGTTGAAGAACTTGCTCGCCGTGCGGTCGGCGGCGAGACGCGACTCCATCTCGTCCTCGAGCAGGATCCGCAGCTCCTCGCCGTCGGTGCCGTCGGCGATGTTCTGCAGGGCGCCCTTCATGAAGGGGTCCTCGACCTTCTCGGCCTCCGCCTCGAGCGAGAGCAGGCCCTCGCTGCGCGCCTTCTCGGCGAGCGCCACGATGTCGTCGATGACCGACTGCGGCGGGATCACCTTGCCCGTGAAGGCGTGCGGGATCTTCTTGAAGCTCAGCATCGCGTCCTTGATCGTCGTGCCGGCGATGCCGACCGCGATCGTGGCGCCGAAGACGAGCAGCATCGGCGCGGGCAGCAACAGGCCCTCGACGTGGACGCCCTCGAGCTTGATCATCCCGAACAGCGCGCCGAACGCGAGCAGGATGCCGATGATCGTCGCCGGGTCCATCAGCGGGCTCCGGTCGGTGCGGGCGCGGGCGCGGTGGCGGTGGCGGTGGCGGTGCTGGCCGTGGGGGTCTGCTCGGCCGGGCGGAGGGCGCTGACGAGACCGCCGCCTCCTTCGCCGCGCGAGCCGCGGACGATGCCGAGCTGCGGGCCGGTCGACGTCCGGCTGCCGAGCGGCTGCGTCGCGGGGGCGACGAGGTCGGGCGCGTCGTAGGCCAGGGAGACGATGCGGGCGCGGTAGCGGGCGATCATCTCGATCACCACGGCCATCGGCTCGGTGACGATGTACTTCGCCCCGTCAACCATGATCAGCGTCGTGTCGGGCGTCTCGTGGATGCGCTCGATCAGGTCTGGGTTGACAGCGAATCTGCTGTCGTTGAGTCGCGTGACGACGATCATCGGCCCGTCCTAGGTCTGTGTCTCCCGCCACCGTCCGTGGGGCGGGCGAGCTGCTCGTCCTGAGCTGCTCAGGGGTGACTATCGGCAGGGGGCCGGGCGTCGTTAGGTGCGGGTCGTGGTGCGGGTCGGGTGCCTCCGCGGGAGCGACAAGACGACGCGGAAGATCACGCCGTTTCGTCGCTTTCGCGTCGGGACCGACGGCCGCGGGAGGGGAGGACGCAGCGCAGGAGGCGGCAGGCGACACATGCGCGCAACAGCGGGCTGGCAAGATGCTGCGGTGACCGACACCCCCGCGAACGACGGCACGCGCGACGCCACCCCTGTCGCCCGGCCCTCCTCCCCTGCTTCACCTGCCCCCGCCACCGGCTCGACGCCCGTCTACTCGACTCCAGAGTCCACCGGGCCGGATGCCGCCCTGTCGCCCGACACGGCGACCCCGCTGGTCGACGACCCGGCCCTGACCGAGACCGCCGCGACCGTGGACGCCAACCGGCACAGCCTGGTCGAGAACGTGATGGGGGTGGTGACGGGAGTCTTCATCGCCTCCTTCGGGCTGTTCCTGCTCAAGGTGAGCGGGGCCGTCTCGGGCGGCACCGCCGGCATCGCGCTGCTGCTCGACTACGCCGGGCCGCTGTCGTTCGGGGCGTTGTTCATGCTGGTGAACGTGCCGTTCTTCGCTCTCGCGGTGTGGAAGAAGGGGCTCGCGTTCACGCTGCGGACCGTGCTGACCGTCGGCATGGTGTCGGCCATGTCGTACCTGCACCCGGCCGTGTTCCACATCGACGACATCGACCCGGTCTACGGCACGCTCGGCGGAAACCTGCTCGTCGGGGTGGGACTGCTGATCCTGTTCCGCCACGGGGCGAGCCTCGGGGGCATCAACATCCTCGCGCTCGTGCTGCAGGAGAAGCTCGGCTGGCGGGCCGGCTACGTGCAGATGGCCGTCGACGTCGTGATCATCCTGTTCTCGCTCACCGTCGTCTCGCCCTGGATCGTGCTGCTGTCGGCCGCGGGTGCCGTGGTGCTCAACCTCGTGCTCGCCCTCAACCACAAGCAGGGGCGATACCTCGGTCGCACGTGACCACTTCGGGGGTGATCTGGGGGTGAACCGCTCTCAGGTCGGACACAGACTCGAGAAAGTCTCTACCTTGGGCGTCGGGCCGACGACCGTCGAGGCCACCCCGCTCTAGAGGAGTCACGACCATGACCTACGACCAGAACACCCCCGCCACCACGGCCCCCGGCGCATCGGCCAAGTTCAACACGCTCGCCATCGTCGGCTTCGTGCTCGCGTTCGTCGTCAACATCGCCGGCGTCGTCGTCAGCTTCATCGCCCTGTCGCAGATCAAGAAGACCGGCGAGCGTGGCCGCGGCCTCGCCATCGCCGGCATCATCATCGGTCTGCTGTCGATCGTCTTCGGCATCGTCTACATCACGGTGCTGCTGCCCATGATCATGGAGCAGGTCGGCAACGTCCCCACTTACTGATCTCTGCGAGACCGCCTGCAGGAGGCGCGGTGCCCGTTCGACGGGCACCGCGCCTCCTTCGTGTCGGAGGGTGTCGTCAGGCGGCGGAGGCGGAGGCGCGGGTGCGGGCCCGGCGGCTCCACAGCTCTCCGATGATGATCAGGACGGCCGCGACGCCGCGGGCGCTGGTGGTGACGATGGTCATGGTGGGGCTCCTGTCCTGTGCGCGACGGTCACGGCCGAGGTCACGGCCGACATGATCGACGCGTGCGTTGCGACGACGCTACGGGCGACGTTCCACGGACACCTCCGCCACGCGAACGAGATCTACGGCGGCCAGGCCGTCCAGAGGAGGACGATCGCGACGACCTGGAGCGCGAGGCCGGTGACGATCGTGACGACCACGCGCCTCCTCGTGGCCGACAGCTGCGGGTCGCCCAGCAGCGGTGCGAGCGGCATCAGCATCCGGAAGCTCGACTGCTGCGGCAGGAACACCGCGACGAGGTAGGCGACGTACCCGATCGCGTAGGTCTGCAGCTCGAGGCCGAGACGCTGCGACCGACGGACCAGCCCGAGCACGACCGCCGCGAGCAGCAGCACCACGGCCACGACCCCGAGCCAGCCGGCCATCGCCTCGCCGAAGCGGAACCACGGCGTGAAGGGGACGAAGCCGTCCGATCCGATGTAGTCACGCCACCACGACGACTCCGTCGCGAAGTAGCCGTCGCGCTCGCCGGTGACCGCGGCCACGACGACCGGCCACGCGAAGCCCGCCGCCGTGACGATCAGCCCTGCCGCCCAGATGCGGACGTGCTCGGCGAGGGGCGTGGGGGCGAGCTCGGGGTCGTCCTCGTTCTCCGCCCGGCGTCGGGCTCGGCGGCTCCGCACCAGACGCACCAGCCAGGTCAGGCCCAGCGCGGCCGAGAGTGCCAGCCCGCCCGGGTGCGCGAACGACGCGAGCACGCCGAGCACCGCGAACCAGGCCCACCGCCGCGCCGTCATCGCGAGCAGCGCGCCGAACATCAGCAGCAGGAACAGCGACTCCGCGTAGGGCACCTGCAGCATGAACGACATCGGCGCGACGCAGAAGAAGACCGCACCCCAGAAGGAGGCGCGGGCACCGAACCGCGTCAGCATCAGCCGGTGGAGCACCAGCGTCGCACCGGCTCCCGCCAGCACCGCCACGACGATCGCCGCGATCAGCCAGTCGCCGCCGACCACCGGCCGCACGACCCGCACCAGCGCCGGGAAGAGCGGCATGAACGCCCACGCGTTCTTGACGACCTGGCCGTCGTCGTTCCGCGGCAGCTCGGCGGGGTAGCCCTGCTCGGAGATCTCGCGGTAGAAGACGGCGTCCCACGACGAGAGGTAGCCCGCGAAGCCCGGGCCTCCGTCGTGCTGTGCCCAGGTCGCAGTCGCCGTGAGCGAGTGGACGGCAGCGAGGAACAGCGTCGTGACGAGGCGCGAGGCGGCGTACACGCCGAGGAGGACGAACGTCGTCGCGAGGCCGGGTCGCAGGCGGGGCCGGGGCCGGTCGGGGGTGCCAGTTCGCGGGGCGGACGGCTCCGGGCGCGTGCTGCGCCGCGCCTCCGTCCCCGTCGTCATCGATCTTGTCTACCCGGCAGGCGCTGGGAGGGCGGGCCGCCGTACCCCGCGCCCCCGCGCCCCGCACTCGGAGGTGCGGGCGACCCGCCGACATCGGAGTGGACACGTGCGGGTGCGGCTGGGCGTGGAGGTGCGCGCCCGCCACGGAGACCGGCCCCAGCTGGACCCTCGGGACCCGCGCAGGCCCGCGGGCGCGCGCGAGGGTGCGCGCGGGTTCGTGGGGTGCGGGCGCGGGCGGGCGGGCACGCGCGTGCGGCGGCAGGTGCGAGACGAGACCGCAGGAGGCGCGGGCCGGTCTCGAGGACCGGGCCCGCGCCTCCTGCGCTGCGGCTGCAGCAGCGAGCGGCTAGCGCTTCAGGTTGGTGAGCTCCTGGAGGACCTCGTCCGAGGTGGTGATGATGCGGGCGTTCGCCTGGAAGCCGCGCTGGGCGACGATGAGGTTCGTGAACTCCTGCGAGAGGTCGACGTTGCTCATCTCGAGCGTGCCGCTCGAGAGCGAGCCGACTCCGGGCGAGCCGGGGACGCCGAGCGCCGCGTTGCCCGAGTTCGCCGTGGCGCGGTAGCCCGACGAGCCGGACTTCTCGAGGCCGCCCGGGTTGGCGAAGGTCGCCAGCGCGATCCGGCCGACGGCGAGCGACTCGCCGTTGCTGAACTGCCCGACGAGGGTGCCGTCCTTCGAGAGGCTGAAGCCCTTGAGCGTGCCGGCCTCGCGACCGTTCTGGTCGGTGACGGCGACGGTGTTCAGCGCCGCGAAGCCGGTGATCTTCGACAGGTCGACGGCGATGCCGCCGACGGTCAGCGAGCCGGCGCCGTTCTGGGCACCGTCGGTGAAGGTGAGGGCGGTGCTGCCGGGAGCCCCGACGCCGTCGGTGCCGGTGACGTTCCAGCCGCCCGCGGTGCGCGTGAACGACAGCGTCAGCGTGCGCTCGGTGCCGAACGCGTCGTAGACCTTCGAGTCGCGCGTCAGGGTCTCGCCGACCGCGGTCTCGGACGGCAGGTTGCCGGCGACGTTCGCCCCGGTCGTGGCGGTGGCCGGTGCCGCGCCGTTCAGGGGCAGCATGATGTCGCCCACCGCGCCTCCGTCGTTGACGACGCCGTTCGTGGCGGAGTAGCCCTGCACGATCTTGCCGTCGGCCGAGACGAGGCGGCCGTCGGCGTCGAAGTCGAACGCGCCCGCACGCGTGTAGACGGTGTCGTTGCCGAGGCGCGTCACGAAGAAGCCGTCGCCCGAGATCATCAGGTCGGTCGCCTTGCCGGTCGCCTGCGCCGAGCCCTGGGCGAAGTTCGTCGAGATGCCCGCGACCTGCACGCCGAGGCCGACCTGCGCGGGGTTCGTGCCGCCGATGCCGGTCTGCGGGCCTCCGGCGCCCTGGGTCATCTGCGACAGGGTGTCCTGGAACTGCGTGGTCGACGACTTGAAGCCGGCGGTGTTGACGTTGGCGATGTTGTTGCCGGTGACGTCGAGCATGGTCTGGTGCGACCGGAGACCGGAGATGCCGGAGTAGAGGGAGCGGAGCATGGGAGCTGCCTTTCGGACGGAGCTGAGGAGGCGCGTCCTGCGCGGAGAGACCGGTCGCGTCCTGCGTCCGGGGCGGTGCTGAGAAGTGCGGGGGGGCGAGTCGCTAGGCCTTGGGCGTCGCGGTGATGCCGGAGATGAGATCCAACGCGACCTCCTTCCCGCCGACGGTGACCTTGGGCACGGACTCGGCGAACGAGACGCTCGTCGCGGTGCCGGTGACGGCCTTGCCGTCGGGGCCCGTGTAGCTGACCTCGCGACCGACCAGGGCCGACGCCGAGGTGCGCATCTGCAGCGAGAAGCCCTCGTTCGCGGTCGTCGTCTGGTTGGTGATCTGCTCCATCATCGCGAGCTGCGTGGTCTGCGCCATCATCGCGTTGGTGTCCATCGGCGACGACGGGTCCTGGTTCTTCAGCTGCGTGACCAGCAGGTTCATGAACATCTCGCCGTCCATGGCGGTCTTCGTCGTGCGCGCCGACGACGACTGCTGGGCGGCGGCCATCACGGTCGGGTCGACGGTTCCGGAGATCTGGTCGATCGAGGGCATCTGCTGTGTCTTCCTGTGGAGGGGAGGTGCGGTGAGAGCTGTGGAGGGGTGGTATCGCTGGCGGCGGGCCGTGCCGCTAGGCCAGCACGTCGATCGAGACGGTCGGCGACGAGGAGGAGGAGCGGTGCAGCCCGCCCGCTCCGGCGGCGGCCGCGAGGGCGCCGGCTCGGAGGCGATCGGGGTCGGGGTCGTCGCGACGGGCACCGTCCCCGCGGTCGCGCGACCCGGCGGTCTGCGAGGCGTCGCGCTGTGCGGAACCGTCGCGCGCCTCCTGCTGTGACTGCTGCGCCGCGCGCTGGTCGAGCAGCCGCTGCTGGTCGGCACGGTCGTCGGACGGCTGGTTCTGGCTCGAGAGATCGACGCTCGCCTGCAGCCCGGCTCCCCCGAGGTCGCGGCGGAGGTCGGGCAGGATCGCCCGCACCGCCTCACGTCCGGCGTCGGTCGGGGCGAACATCTCGACGTGCATGCCGTGGGCTCCGACGTGGGCCCTGACCGTGACCGGGCCGAGCGCCTCGGGGCTCACCGTGACGGTGACGACGTGCGTGCCGGCACCGGCGGCCGCGAGCGAGAAGAGGGGGCGCGCGAGCTGCTGCCCGAGGGGCGCCGGAGCCGCAGGAGGTGCGGCGGCAGCCGTGGGGGCCGCCGCCGCTGTCGGAGCGGCCGGGCCGAGCGGCGCGACGACCGGCGGGGCGACGGGCAGGGCAGCGGTCGAGGTGCTGGTGGTGGCGCTCGTGGTGGTCGTGGTGGTCGTCGCGACGCCCGCGTCGGCGACGAGGGCGCGGTCGGCGGCGGTCGGCGAGGAGGCGGTCGCGAAGGCCGCCGGGACAGCTGTCGGGCGTGCGGACTCCGTCGCGGGCGCCGCCTGCGGCAGCTGTCCCGGTGTGGTCGTCGAGGACGCCGCGAGGACACCGGGCGTCGTGGGCGACGTGGACGACCCGGAGGTCTGCGGCCAGCCGCCGGTCGCCGCACCGGGCGAGCTGACCACGCCGGTCGCGGCCACGTCCGAGGCGGCGGCCGGGGTCGACGTCGCGGTCGCGGCCGACGTCGCGGATGCCGTCATGTCGACCAGGCCTGCGGGCTCGTCACGACCCTGACCCTGCGAGGGCTCGACGGTCGGCGTGTCGAGGAGGGTCGCGCCCAGGGCTGATCCGTCACGAGACGGATCCGCGACCGATGCGGCCTGCGCGAGGGCCGCCTCCTGCGGGGACTTGCCCTGCGTCGGGACGGGCGTGCCCGGAGCGACTGATCCGTCACGAGACGGATCGATGCTCAGGGCGGCCGGGTCGAGGGCTGATCCGTCACGAGACGGATCAGGGGTCAGCGCCGGATCGAGGGTCAGCGCCGGGAGCGAGGCCTGGTCGGCGATCGCGGGGAGCGGAGGGGTCGCTGATCCGTCAGCGGACGGATCAGCCCCAGGAGGGACAGCGACCGAGGAGGGAGAGGCGCCGAGCCCGGCGGCGAGCGCCGCCTGGAGGGACGTCGCCCCCTTCGGGGACGCTGCCTGTTGAGGGTGCTCGGCGACACGATCCTGGGCCCCGCGCTCCTGGGGTCCCGCAGCAGCGACCGGGCCCCCGGCGACGGCCGGTGCTGCACCGGAGGCCGGGGTCGAGGTCGGCGACGGGTCGCGCGGGGCGATGGACGACATCGCCTCGCCGAAGCCCGCGGCGGAGTGACCGACCGACGAGCGCCCCGCGGGCGGCCGCCCGACCGGCGAACGATCGGGCCCCGAGGAGGCGTCAGCCCGGCCGGCAGGACCGGGGACGACGAACGGCAGGGTGCGGAGGACGCTCATCAGGCGGCCCCTCCGCTCATCATGCGCTGGAGCGCGGCGGTCATCAGGTCGGTGGAGCCGGACCCGCCGGCGGCACCGGCGCCGGCGCCGGCGCCGGTGCCGGTCACGCCGAGCGACGACGCCAGCGAGGCCAGCGAGGTCGCCGAGGCGGACGCGGCAGCGGCGCTCCCGGTCGCGGGCACGACGCGGCGGATGGTCGCGAGGTCGGAGTCCTTGTACCAGTTGTCGACGATCTGGACGTCCTTGCCGGGACGGGGCGCGTGCAGCACCTTGCCGTCGCCGATGTAGATCACGATGTGCCCCTCGCCCTTGGCGACGAGCAGGTCGCCCGGCTTCGCCTCGGCGAGCGACGGCACCTCGGCGCCCATCCGGGCCTGGTCGGGGACGACGCGCGGCATCGAGACGCCGAGCTCCTTGAACACGGTCTGCACGAGGCCCGAGCAGTCCATGCCGCTCGCGCTCTCGCCGCCGAAGACGTAGGGCACGCCGAGGTACTTCCTCGCGCCGCTGACGACGTCGGCGCCGGTCGCGCCGCTGCCGGTCGCGACGGAGCCCTTGACGGCCGCCACGGAGGGGGTCGTCGCGAGGCCGCCCGCGGCATCTGCGGCGGAGGTCGCGCCTGCGCCGGTCGTGCTGGCGAGGGCGTCCGCGAAGGCGCCGGCCGAGGTCGCAGAGGTGCCCGACCCCGCGGAGGCGGCGGCCGCCGTGCCGAGCAGGGACGACGCGCGCCCGCTCCGCAGCTGGTCGATCTGCGTCCTGATGTCGTCGATCCGGGACAGGACCTCGCTCACGGGGCTCACTGTGCGCCTCCTGGCGTCGGGGTCGGGGTCGGGGTGCCCGCGGGCCGGGCAGCATCGGCGGCAGCAGCAGCAGCAGTCGAGGAGGCGGCGGCCTCGGCCTCGCGCACCCGCCACGACTGGCCGGCGATCTCGTCGAGGGCGGCCTGCTCGGTGCGGAGGTCCTCGGCGGCGGCCTCGACCGCGTGCGCGGCCTCGAGCTTCTCGAGGCCGATGGCGGCACGGCGCGCGGCCTGGAACTCGGCCTGCGCCTCGTCGGCCTCGGCACGGCGACGGGCCGTGACCGCGTCGAGCTCGGCGAGCATGCCCCGGCTCGAGGCGCGGGAGGCGGCGATCGCGCTGAGCATGGCGGCGTCCGTCACCTGGGCGGGCCCGTCGTCGAGGGTGCGCTTGGCGGCGAGGCGGCGGTCAGCCGCGTCGCGGAGCCGGTCGTTCGCCTCGGCGAGGCGTCCGGCGGCCTGGTCCTGCTGGGCGTGCCGCAGCCGCAGCAGCCCGAGGAGGGAGAACGTGCGGGCCATCAGGCACCCCCGAGTCGGGCGGTCAGCTGGGCGAGCCCGGCCCACGAGGCGGCGGTGTCGGCGCGCTCGTCCATGCTCTGCTGGAGGAACGCGTCGATCGCGCCCTGGTGGTCGACGGCCGCGTCGACGAGCGGGTTCGTGCCTCGCTGGTACGCGCCGACGTCGAGCAGGTCCTGCGCGGCACGGCGCGCGGCCATCACCTTGCGGAGGCTCGTCGCGGCGGCGCGCTGCTCGGCGGTGGTCACCTTCGAGGCGACGCGTGAGACGGAGCCGAGCGCGTCGACCGACGGGAAGTGCCCGGTCACGGCCAGCTTGCGGTCGAGCACGACGTGGCCGTCGAGGATGCTGCGGGCCGCGTCGGCGACGGGCTCGTTGTGGTCGTCGCCGTCGACGAGCACCGTGTAGAGACCGGTGACGGAGCCGACGCGGTCGGTCCCGGCGCGCTCGAGCAGCTCGGCGAGCACCGAGAACGTCGACGGCGGGTAGCCACGGGTCGCCGGCGGCTCGCCGACCGACAGCCCGATCTCGCGCTGCGCCATGGCGACGCGGGTCAGGGAGTCCATCATCAGGACGACGTCGGCGCCCTGGTCGCGGAACGACTCCGCGATCCGGGTCGCGACGAACGCGGCCCTGAGGCGCATCAGCGCCGGCTCGTCGCTGGTCGACACCACGACGACGGAGCGGGCGAGCCCCTCGGGACCGAGGTCGTCCTCGAGGAACTCGCGCACCTCCCTGCCTCGCTCGCCGACGAGCGCGATGACGCTGACCTGCGCGTCGGTGCCGCGCGCGATCATTGACAGCAGCGACGACTTGCCGACGCCCGATCCGGCGAACAGGCCGACGCGCTGCCCGCGCCCGACCGTCGTGAGCGTGTCGAGCACGCGGACGCCGAGCTGCAGCGGGGTGTCGATCCGCGCACGGTGCATCGCCGAGGGGGTCTCGTGGTGCAGCGGGACGAGGTCGACGGCGGCGCCGTCGTGACCGCGGAGGGGGCCCCCGCCGTCGATCGGGCGCCCGAGGCCGTCGAGCACCCGACCGAAGAGGCCGGTGCCGGTGGGGACGAGGAGGGGGCGGCCGGTCGAGCGCGCCGGCGTGCCGGCCGTCACGCCCGTGAGGCGGCCGAGGGGCATGCAGCGGAGGCCGTCGGGGGTGGTCGCGACGACCTCGGCGAGGGCGGAGGTGGTGGCGCCGATCTCGAGCACGTCGCCGACCGCGGCGTCGAGGCCGCGCACGGTGATGCCGAGCCCGACGGCGCTGACGACGCTGCCGACACGCTGCGGGCGTGCGGCGACGCGTGCGGCGGCCAGCCGGGTCTCGACGGGGGCGGTCGGGGTCACGAGGCCCCCAGCAGAGCGGTGCGGGCACGGTCGAGAGCCGTGACGAGACGGGCGTCGACGAGGCCGTCGGGCAGGTCGACCTCGGCGTCTCCGCGGGCGAGCCGGGCGTCGGCGACGAGCGGCACCGAGGAGGCGGCGGCCGCGTCCCCGAGGGCGGCCAGGTCGGCCGGGTGCAGGCGCACGCCGACGACCAGCGTGCGGTCGAGCCCGTCGAGGGCTCGGGCGACGGCGGCGCGGGCGGTGCGGCCCTCGCGCGGGCCGGCGGGGTGGGCGGCGGCGGGCCGGGCCGGCGCGGGCTGCTCGTGGGCAGGCTCTGACGCCGCGACCTCGTAGCCGACCACGGCCGAGGCGAGGTCGAGCGCGGTCTGGACGAGCACCTCCTCGGACTCGGCGAGCACCGGCGCGACCCGCTGCCGCAGCGCCTCGGCTGCGGCGTCGAGAGCGCCGAAGGAGGCGGCCAGCGAGCGCTCGAGACGCGTCGTGGCCTCGGCGTGCTCGGCCTCCATCGCGACGCGGCGGGCGGCGAGGTCGGCCTCGGCGGCACGCAGGCCCGCGGCGTAGCCGGCCGCGTGACCGCGAGCCTCGGCTCGTGCTGCGCGCGCGGCGGCGTCGGGGTCGGCGTGGGGAGAGAGATAAGCGGAGGGGAGACCGGCGCCGCGGGTGCCGAAGGTGCCGGCGTGACCGGAGTCGAGTGCGTGGGCGGTCGTGGTCGACCCGGACCGCGCCTCCGTGAGCGAGGGGTAGACGACGCGCGAGAACGACTCCGGGGCGGAGATCGTCTCCGGGGCGGAGATCGCGGGATCGAGCATCGACGGGCCGTTCAGACGGGGGGAGGGCTGTGCGGCCGATCCGTGGCCAGGGGTCGAGCGATCCGTGCTCGAGTGCGACTCTCGGCACGGATCGGGGGGCGCGTAAGGCGTTGCCCCGAACGGGGGCAGGGCGCGCGGTGCGGAGCGCGTCTCGGGATCGATTGGAAAGTACTTGCTTAATTGGAAAGTACTTCCTAGGGTGGGAGCACATCGACGAGAGGACGAGACCATGACCGACCAGACCAGGCTCCCCACGCCGGACGAGGCCCGACGGCTGCTGGCCGAGGCCGACTCGACCGGGCGCCACGCCACCGCTCGGGCTGGCTGGCCGGGAGTCGCCGTGCTGCTGTCGCTCGGCTCCGTGCTCTCGCTCGGCACGCTCGCCCTCGGGCTCACGACGGGGACGAACTACTTCGTGGCGATGATCGCGCTGTTGGTCTGGATCGGGGTCGTGGTGGTGTTCCAGCTCGCGTTCCTCAGGTCGCACCGGATCGGGTTCGGCCGCCGCTGGGGCCTCTACCTCGGGGTGATCTTCGCGATCTACGTCGTGGCGATGGTCGTCGTCGGCTCGTCCCAGGGCCAGGACGTCGTCGGCACCTGCGTCCTGGCCGCCGCGCTGATGGTCGTCTCCGTCGCCGCGGCGACGCACGAGGCCCGGCAGGCGGAGCGATGAGCGGCGACGGTGCGGGGTCGGGCCCGGGCCCGGGCCCGGGCCCGGGCTCGGGGTCGGGGAGCGTCGCCGGTGCGGGGGGCGACGGCACGTCCCGCGGTCCGCACCCGCGCCTCCGGCTGTCGGAGACCCTGCACCAGCCGGTGCGGTTCTCGATGGTGGCGGCGCTCGCGGCGGCCGACCAGCTCGACTTCAAGGACCTGCGCGACGCCGTCCAGGTGACCGACTCCGCGCTGAGCAAGCAGATCAGCACGCTCGAGGTCGCGGGGTTCGTGAAGGTGTCGAAGGGATTCGTCGGCAAGCGGCCGCGTACCTCGCTCAAGCTGACGCCGGAGGGGCGAGCCGCCTGGACCGCGCACCTCGCCGTGCTGCGCGAGATCGCCGCCGGCTAGGACCGCGGCTGGCGTCGCTCCTCGCGTCGCCTCGCCTCGCGCCGCCATCCGCCTGCGCCTGCCGCCATCCGCCTGCGCCTGCCGCCTGCCGCCTGCCGCCTGCCGCCTGCCGCCTGCAAAGCGAGACACATCCTGCCCAGACCGGCCGCGCCTCCTGGGCTCGATGTCCATCGCACCCCGGATCACTCTCAAATTTGAGAGTGATCCGGTCGCGAGCCCAGGAGGAGCGGTCCGAGCAGCGCGGGACCCCACAGAACCCGACAGAACGAGCCCGGAACGCGCTCTAGTATCCGGATATCCCCGTATTGCAGCCTCACCGGTCGGCATTTCCCGACCTGAGCGAAGGAGGCGCGGGCGGCGCAGCGAACGACGCCACAGAACCCGACAGAACAAGCCCGGAACGCGCTCTCGCACCTGGACATCCCCGTATTGCGGCCTCACCGGTCGGCATTTGCCGACCGGGCAGTCGCCGTCGCAGTCGCAGAGCGAGACAGATCTGCTCCTGCGAGGGCACGGGACCGGGCAGGGCTGGGCGCTCGCAGCCGGATCACTCTCGGATTTCGAGGTGAGCAGCGGCACGGTTGCGCGGGCTACTCGACGAGGGCGTCCTCGTCGGCGCGGTGGATCGTTATGGTGCCGAGCGCCTCGAGCTCGCGGATGGCTCGCACGACCTCGGCCCGCGCCTCCTCGACCTGCGACTTGCGGACGGGCCCCATCGACTGCAGCTCGTCGTCGAGCAGCTCGCGGTTGCGCTCCGAGACGTTGCCGCGGATGACCTCGGTGACGGCGGCGAGCGCCCCCTTCATCGCGGTCGCGAGCACGGCGGCGTCGATCCCGCGCAGCACCTGCTGGATGTCACGCGACTCGAGCTTGACGATGTCCTCGAAGGTGAGCATCCGCGAGCGGACCTCCTCGGCGAGCTCGGGGTCGCGCTCGTCCAGGCCGTCGAGCAGGGCGCGCTCGGTGGCGCTGTCGCTGCGGTTGATGATCTCGACGAGCGGCTGGATGCCGCCCACGACCTCGACCTGTTCGCGCGGGGCGACGACGGCACCAGCGCGCACCTTGAGGGTGGTCGCGACGATGCCGACGGCCTCGGGGGTCGCGGTGCCCATCGTGGCGATGGCCTGGGCGACGTCGGTGCGGGCGGCGACGTCGAGACCGGCGAGCACGGCCGAGGCCTGCTGCGGCCGCAGGTGCGCGAGCACGAGGGCGATGGTCTGCGGCAGCTCGCCGTCGAGCAGGGTGATGACCTGGCCGGGGTCGGCCTCGTCGAGGAACTCGAAGCTCTTGCCCATCGCGTTCGAGGCGAGGCGCTCCATGACGCCCGCGGCGCGCTCCGAGCCGAACGACGCCTCGAGCAGGCCGACGGCGACGTCGTGCCCGCCGCGGCGCTGGTAGCGGCCCGAGCGGGTCAGGTCGTGGAACTCGGCAATGGCCGACTCGGCCACCGCAGGGTCGACGCGGCGCAGCTTGACGATCTCGGCCGTGATCTCCTCGGCCTCCTCCTCGCTGAACTGCTTCATGACGACGGCGGCGTGCGCCTGCTCCATCTGCATGAGGATGACCGCGACCTTCTGCGGCCCCGTCAGCGCCGGGCGCGCGACAGGTGCACCGAACGCGGCAGGCACGCCGAACGCCTGCGTCGGGGTCAGGTCGGCCGCGGTCGCGCTCACGACTGGACCCGCTCGTCCATCAGGCCGCGCAGCAGCTCGGCGGTCTTCTCCGGGTCGCGCTCGGCGAGAGCGTCGATCTCGGCGCGGCGGCGCTCGGCCGACACGTACTCGGGCGAGGGCTCGGGGGCGGCGACGGGCAGGGCCACGGTGGCGGCCTCGTCGGCGAGCAGCTGACGGCGGGAGGCGGCGCCCGCGTCGTCGAGGTCGAGCCGCATGGTCGCGTCCCAGGTCTGGGCCGGGTTGCCGGCCGAGAGCTCGCCGAGGTCGACGTCCTCCCGGTCGTGGCGCTTGTTCTTCTTCGCGAACACGATCAGCCCGACGATCAGGGCGATCACGATCAGCGCGGCGATCCCGACGGTGCGGATGGTGCCCCACATCGCCTCGGAGGCGGCAGCCGCGTCGGCTGCGGCGAGCGCCGCCTTCGCGGCGTCGGCACCCTCGGTGTCGAAGTCGACCAGCGCGACCTCGACGGCGTCGCCGCGCGCCGCGTCGATCCCCGCGGCGTTCCGCACGAGGTCGTTGATGCTCTGCATGTTCACGCCGGAGGCCGCGTTCGCGTCCAGCGCGACCGACACGGTCTGCCGGCTGACGCCTCCTGCGGGCACGCTCATGGTCTCGGTGACCTTGTCGACCGCGTTGTTCTTGGTGGCGGACTCGTTGACGTAGCCGTCGTCGCCGGTCGCCGTCGGCGTGCCGGCCGCGGCCGCGCCCGTGCCGGTGCCGTTCGGCACGGCGATGTTGTCGGGGCCGAGCACGCCGGTCGAGCCGGCGCCGCCTGCTCCCGCGGAGCCCGCGCCGTACTGCTCTGTCGTGCTCGACTCGTTCAGGGCGATCGGGCCGCTGGTGGGCTGCGCGAACGACTCGGTGACCTTCGTGCCCGAGCTCTGGTCGAGGTCGGCGGCGACGATCACGGACGACTTGCCGGGGCCGACGACCTTGTCGAGCATCGTCTGCACGGCGGTCTGGACCTTCGACTCGTAGTCGCTGACCTGGTCGCCGGCGCCGCCGACGGCTCCGGTGCCGACCTGCGAGAGCACGGCGCCGGTCGAGTCGGTGACGGCGACGTCGGTCGTTGCCATGCCCTCGACGGAGGCGCTGGTCAGGTTCACGATGGCCTGCACCTGCTTGCTGGTGAGGGTCGCGCCGCCCTGCGTCTCGACGAACACGGACGCGGTGGGGTCCTCCTGCTCGGCGACGAAGACGGACTCCTCGGGGATCGCGAGCTGCACGCTGGCGGTCTTCACGCCGTCCATCGCCGAGATGGTCTTGGCCAGCTCTCCCTCGATGGCGCGCTTGTAGGTGACGTCCTGCTGGAACTCGGACGAGGTGACGCCCATCGTGTCGAGCAGCGAGTAGCCGCCCTGGCCGCTGGTCGAGGGCAGGCCGGCTGCGGCTGCGGTGAGGCGCTCCTGGTAGACGTGCTCCTCGGGCACGAGGATCGTGCCGCCGCCCGCGGTCAGCTCGTAGGGCACCCCGTCGGCCTTGAGCTGCTCGACGATGGCGCTCGCGTCGGCGGGCTCGATGCCGCTGAACAGCGGCGACCAGCTCGGCTTCGTCAGCCAGCTCACGAGGGCGACCGTGCCGAGCACGAGCGCGGCGATCAAGATGACCGCGATGGTCTTCTGGGCGACGGAGAAGCCGCCCATGGTCGCCCGCATCCGGGCGAGGGAGTTCTGCACTGCGGTCGGCATCAGGCCTGCATCCTCATGATCTCGGTGAAGGCGTCGACGCCCTTGTTGCGGACGGCGGCGACGAGCTCGAGCGTCACCTGGGCACGGGTGGCCGCGATGGTCGCGTCGTGGATGTCGGTCAGGTCGCCGGTGACGGCCTTCACGGCGAGCGTCTTGGACTGGCTCTGCAGCTGCTGCAGGCCCTCGACCGCGCCGACCATGCTCGACCCGAAGGCGGCACCGGAGGCGCTGGCGGCGCCGGTCGTGCCGGTGACGGAGGAGGCGCCTCCTGCGTTCCCGACCGCACCGCCCTGCAGCAGCGCGGACACGTCCGCGTAGCCCGACGGCGCCACCGCGCCGACGGCGGGGATCCCCCCGACCGGCATCAGCCGCGGCCGATCTGGAGAGCGGCCTCGTAGGCGGTCTTGGCACGGTCCACCACGGCGGCGTTCGCCTGGTAGCCGCGCTGGGCCATGATCAGGTCGGCCATCTGGGCTCCCAGGTCGATGTCGGGCATGCGCACGTATCCCTCGGCGTCGGCGAGCGGGTGGTCTGGCAGGTAGGTGACGCGGCCGGCCTCGCTGCCGTAGCGGTCGGCCTTGACGAAGACGCCGCTGGTGCCGGCGCCCTCCTGGACCTCGACGTAGCGGGCCTGGAACGCGGTGTCGTCCATCGACTTGACCGTGTCGACGTTGGCGATGTTGTCGGAGACGGCGTCGAGCCACTTGCGGTGCACGGTCAGGCCGGTGCTCGCGATGCCGATCGCGTCGAAGGCCGTCATCAGCCCATCCTGAACGCGGCGCGGACGCTGGTCAGCTCGCCGTTCATCGCCTGCGTGGCGAACTGGTAGCGGAGCACCGTGTCGATGTTCGACAGCGTCTCCGTGTCGAGGTTGACGTTGTTGCCGTCGAGCCGCGTCGGCTCGAGCGAGCGCTGCGTGGTCGCCTGCACCTGGCCGGCCCCCTGCACGCCGCCGCCCTGGGCGACCGACCGGCCGAGCGCCTCCTCGAACTGCACGCGCTTGGCCTGGTAGCCGGGCGTGTTCACGTTCGAGATGTTGGCGGCGATGGTCTTCTGGCGCAGCGAGAGGCCGTCGAGGGCGCTCTGCAGCGCCGCCTGGGTCACGGATTCGATCGGCATTGGTGCCCGTCCGGGGTGTGGTGTGGTCTGGGGGCCGATCCGTGGCCGAGGGGTCGAGCGATCCGTGCTCAGGGCGCTCTATCGGCGCGGGTCGGGGGTGCGTAAGGCCGCGCGGGCCGCGTGCCCCCGGAGTGGGGGCGCGTGCGGTGCGCGTGCGGGGCGGGCGGACGAGACTGGGGGCATGACCAAGACGATCGGCATCTTCCTGTTCGACCAGTACGAGGAGCTCGACGCGATCGGCCCGTGGGAGGTGCTCTCGTACTGGACGAAGGGGCACCCCGGCGACGGCTGGGAGGTGATCACGTTCGGCGACGCTCCCGGGCCGGTCACCGCCGCGAAGGGCCTGCGCGTGCTGCCCGACACCACGATCGACGAGCTGCCGCAGCTCGACGTGCTGATCTACCCCGGCGGCAAGGGCACCCGTGCCCACCTCGACGACGAGGAGCGGCTCGAGTGGGTGCGACAGCAGGCCGAGACCGTGCCGCTGATGACGAGCGTCTGCACCGGCGCCCTCGTCTATGCCGCCGCGGGCCTGCTCACCGGCCGGGCCGCCACGACGCACTGGGGGTCGACCGTGCTGCTCGGCAGCCTCGACCCGACGATCGACGTGCGCGAGGACGAGCGCTTCGTCGACGACGGCGACGTGATCACCTCGGCGGGGGTCTCGGCCGGGATCGACATGGCGCTGCACCTCGTCATGCGTCTGGGAGGTGCGGCGCGAGCCAAGCAGGTCCGTCTCGGCATCGAGTACGTCCCGCAGCCGCCCGTCTGACCTCGCGAGTTGCCAGTCGGCGGGGTCTCGCACGACTCAGAGGCCCGCGAAGTGGCAACTCGGGGGTCAGCGGCGCTGGTAGCGGTGCTCGGGGCGGCCGGTCGCGCCGTAGCGCAGCTGCATCGCGAGCTGCCCGTCCGCGCTGAGCTGTGCCAGGTAGCGCTGCGCGGTCGCGCGGCTGACGCCGACCTGGTCGGCCACCTCCGAGGCCGAGACCTCTGCCGAGGAGGCGACCACCGCCTCCAGCACGGCCTGCTCGGTCGCCGAGCGCGAGCGGGAGGAGGCGCGCGCATCTCCCGAGTGGAGGATGCGCTGGGCACGCTCCACCGCCTCCTGGTCGGTGCCGCCGTCGAGCACGTGCCGGAACCGCAGCCAGGAACGCAGCCGGTCGACGAGCAGCTCGGCGGCGAACGGCTTGATCAGGTAGGCGAGGGCTCCGCGGCGGAGGGCCGTGCGGATCGTCTCGCCGTCGGACGCCGCGCTGAGCACGAACGCGTCGACGTCGAGCTCGCGGAGCAGGTCGAGCCCGCGGCCGTCGGGCAGGTACAGGTCGAGCAGCACGAGGTCGACGTGCTCACGGGCGACCACCCGGCGGGCCTCGGCGACCGTGCCGACCGGCGGCAGCGCCCGGAGCTCGGGCTGCGCGTCGACCTGGGCGCGGTGCACGTCGGCCACGAAGAAGTCGTCGTCGACGACGAGCACGGTCAGCGGCGCGGGCGCGGCGGCGGGTACGGGTGCGGGGATGGGTACGGGTGCGGGGATGGGTGCGGGGGCGTCGGTCACGGGGTGCTCCTCGGGATCGGGGTAGGGTCGAGGTCGCTGGCAGGGTCGGTGCCGACCGGGTCGACCGCGCCGACGAGGCGGGCGCAGAACACGGCGCCGTGCCCGTCGCCCCGGGGCGACGCGAGCCAGACGTCGCCGCCGGCGCGGCGCGCGATCTCGCGCGAGAGCGGCAGCCCGAAGCCGAGCCCGTGCACGCGGTCGGGATCGAGGTCGAGGTCCCGGTCGGCGTCGGCGCACGGCCCGGGGTCGCGGGCGGCCTCGGCGTCCGCCCGTCGCTCGAACACGGCGTGCTCGTCGTCGACCCCGCGGCCGGAGTCCATCACCGAGAGGTGCAGGTCGCGTCCGTCGTCGAACACCTCGACCTCGACCCAGGCCGGGGAGGCGCCGCCCGCGACCGCTGCGCGCACCGCGTTGTCGACGAGGTTGCCGAGCACGGTCGTCACGTCTCCGGGCTCGACCACGGAGCCCGACACGAGCGTCTCGGGGCCGAGCTGCAGCAGGACCCCCTTCTCTGCCGCCTCCACCCCCTTCGCGCCGAGGAACGCCTGCAGGTGCGGCTCCGTCAGCCGGTCGGCGTGCTTCACGGGGTAGCGCAGCGGCCCGTGCTCGAGCACGTCGGCGAGGTACTGCTTCGCCTGGTCGACCCGCCCGATCTCGAGCAGCCCGCTGACCGCGTGCAGCCGGTTGGCGAACTCGTGCCGCTGCGCGCGCAGCGCCGTCGTCATCGCGCCCACCGCGTCGAGCCGGCGGGTGAGGGCCTCGACGGCGGTGCGGTCGCGCAGCACGGCGACGCGGCCGAGGTCGACCCCCTCGCGGCGCACCGGCCGCACGTCGACGAACAGCACGTGCGGCCCGACGACCAGCGTCGTCGAGTCGGGGCGGGCAGGGCCGCGGCCGAGCAGCGCGACGAGCGGCTCCGGCAGGTCGAGCTCGCCGAGGAGGCGCCCCACGGCCCCGTCGCCGAGCCCGAGCAGCTGCGCCGCCTGCTCGTTGCACACGCTCACGCGCCCGTCGCGCGCGACCGCGAGCACCCCCTCCCCGACCCCGGCCAGGACGGCCTCCTGGTTCTGGACGAGCGACGCGAGGTCGTCGGGCTGCAGCCCGAGCGTGAGCCGGTCGAGACGCCGCCGGATCAGCACGGACGCGACGACGCCGAGCCCGAGCGCGAGCACGGCGACGGCCGCCACCGGCAGGCTGTCGCGGAGCAGCGTGTCGTAGACCCTGGCCGGGGCGTAGCCGACGCTGACCTCCCCGACGACCGCGGCCCGGTCGCCTGCAGCAGCATCGGCCTCGTAGATCGGCACCTTCGCGCGGGCGGAGTCGCCGAGGGTGCCGCGCTCCCACGAGACGGTCTCCTCGCCGCGGAGGGCCGCGTCGGGGCTCGTGCTGACGACCTCGCCGATGCGGTCGGGGTCGGGGTGCGCGAGGCGGACCCCGCGGTCGTCGGTGACGACGACGAAGAGCGCCCCGGTGCGCTGCTGCGCCGCGACGGCCGTCCGCTGCAGGTCGCCCCCGGCCAGCACCTCCTCGTCCAGGGCGGTGCCGTCCACGCTCAGCCGGGCGACCTCGGTGCGGACGTCGACGTCGCTCGCGACGCTCTGCGCCACGGCGAGCGCCGTCGACTCGGCCTCGCGCTCGAGGCGCTGCACGGCGATGCCGACGAAGACGGCGCTGGTGAGCAGGACGATCGCGGTCACGACGGCGAGCTGCAGCAACAGCACCTGCGTCGCGAACCGGGTGCGCCGGCGGGGACGCGGCGCGGGTGCGGTCACCGCCGGCCTCGCGGTCGCGCGCGTCGCGGCGGGCACCGCCCGTGAGCTGTCGTCGGTCACGTCCGCCAGCGTAGGCGGCGATCGAGGAGGCGCGTGAGCAGAACGCGCAGAACGCGGCCAACGTGCGGAACGGCCCCAACGCGCAGAAGCAGGACGCGCCTCCTCGTGCCCGGCTAGCGTGCCCGGACGCGCCACCGCGCCCGACGGACGAAGGAGTCCTGATGCTCGTTGTACTCGGCTATCTGATGGTCCTCACCTTCATGGTGCTGATCATGACCAAGCGGCTCTCGCCGATGCTCGCCCTGATCATGGTGCCGACGATCTTCGGCCTCTTCGCCGGCGCGGGGCTCGGCATCGGCGACATGGTGATCGAGGCGATCGGCGACCTGGCCCCCACGGCCGCGCTGCTCATGTTCGCGATCATGTACTTCGGGCTGATGATCGACGTCGGGCTGTTCGACCCGCTGGTGCGGCTGATCCTGCGGGTGACCGGCAACGACCCGGCGAAGGTCGTGCTCGGCACGGCGCTGCTCGCCGGGGCCGTCTCGCTCGACGGCGACGGCTCGACGACGTTCATCGTGACGACGGCGGCCATGCTGCCCATCTACCTGAAGCTCGGCATGAGCCCGGTGGTGCTGACCTGCGTCGCCGGCCTCGCGAACGGCACGCTGAACATCGTGCCGTGGGGCGGCCCCACCGTGCGCGCCGCCGCCGCCCTCGGCGTGCAGCCGAGCGAGATCTTCGTGCCGCTCGTGCCGTCGCTCATCGCGGGCCTCGTGCTCGTGTTCGTGTTCTCGTGGCTGCTGGGGCTGAGCGAGCGTCGACGCCTCGGGACGCTCGAGCTCGGCGGGTCGAAGCTGGCCGCTGCGGCGTCGGCGATGTCGCCCCTCTCGCAGGAGCTCGCGACCGCCTCGCGCGGCGGCGGGACCGGCACGCCCGGCGTCGGCGTCTCGATGTTCACCAGCCCGACCGTCGCCCTCGGCGTGCGCGGCGGGCGGGCCGACGGCTCGCGGGCCGACGGGCCCGGCGAGCGCGCGGTCGACAACCCCGGCGGCAGCGCGAACGGCTCCCTCGGCGGCGGCGTCACGATGGCCGACACGATGCTCGACCCCGACCGCCCCACGCTGCGGCCCCGGATGATCTGGTTCAACCTCGTGCTCACCGTCGCCGTGATGGTGCTGCTCGTCGCCGACCTGTTCCCGCTCGCCTACGTGTTCATGGTCGGGACGGCGGTCGCGCTGCTCGTGAACTTCCCTCGCGTCAAGGAGCAGTCCGCCGAGATCGTCGCCCACGCCCCGAGCATCGTCGGCGTCGTGTCGATGGTCTTCGCGGCCGGCGTGCTGATCGGCGTGCTCAACGGCACGGGCATGGTCGACGCGATGGCCCAGTGGCTGGTCGACGTGATCCCGACCTCGATGGGGCCGTACCTGGCCGTCATCACGGGGGTGCTGAGCCTGCCGCTCACGTTCTTCATGAGCAACGACGCCTTCTACTTCGGCATCCTGCCGGTGCTCGCGCAGAGCGGCGCCGCGTTCGGCATCGACCCGGTCGAGATGGCCCGCGCGTCGGTCGTCGGACAGCCCGTGCACCTGCAGAGCCCGCTCGTCCCCGCGATCCTGCTGCTGGTGAGCCTCGCGAACGTCAACCTCGGCGACCACCACAAGAAGGTGCTCTGGCGCGCGGCGATCGTGTCGCTGGTGATGCTCGCCGTGGCGATCGTGGTCGGCGTCATCCCCTGGGGCTGAGGACGCGCCTCCTCGGCGGTCTCGCCCGACCGGACGCCGAGTGGTCAGGAACGGTCCTGCATCGCTCCCCGAGCGACCCTTTCTGACCACTCGCTACCCCACCGGGCCGGGGGCAGGGCGCGTCAGCCGGTGGCGTCGAGGTAGACCGGGCGCTCGGGCTCGTGCGAGGACTCGACGCTGCGGACGGCCCCGAGGTGCGCGAGCACGGCCTTGCGGGCGGCGTCGAGCCGGGCGAGGGCCCCGCGCTGCACGCCAGCGACGGCGGCAGCCCGGTCGGCGAGCTCGGCGGGCAGCGGGCCGAGGCCGGCCGGCGGAGTCCACACGCCGGACACGCCCGACGCGCCGGACACGCCGGTCACGCCGGTCACGTCGGCGACGGCCTGCGGGTCGCGACCGGCGACCGCCTCGAGCTCGTCGAGGGCGGCGAGCCAGGCGGCGTGGGTGCGGTCGGTCCTAGGCGACACCGAGCTCGCCCCCGAGAGAGGTCGAGGAGGCGTTGGTCGCCCCGTAGCCGGAGGTCGCGGCCCCGAAGGCGGCGACCCCCACGGGCAGCGGCGAGCCGGCGCCGGGCTGCGACGCCGTCGGCGAGGCCGGAGCCGCGGACGGGAACGCCGACGCGGCGAACGCCGGCGCGGCCGCGGCCGGAGCAGCGGCGCCGGCACCAGCACCAGTCGACGCGGGCGTACCGGCGCCGCCGGCCATCCCGCCGCCGAGCGACGTCGCGGCCTCGTGCCACGCCTGGCGGAGCGGCTCGAGCAGCCCGGTGACCTCGCGGGTCAGGGCCACGTCGCGGTGCACGTTCGCGTTGACGAGCGCCGTCGAGGTGTAGCTGTAGAGCGCCAGCAGCCCCTCGCCACCGTCCCACACGTCGACGCGCAGCGACGAGGTGAGCTCGGCGATGATCGCCTGGGCGTGCAGCAGCTGCTCGGAGGCGGTCGCCCACTCCTGGCCGACCTGGGCCTTCTCGGCGCGGGCGAGGTCGAGCAGCAGGCGGTCGTAGAGCATCGTGACGAGCTGCACGGGCGTCGCCGAGAGCACGGCCTGTTCCGCGTACTCCGATCGCTGGCGCTGCACGACGGCGGTGGGCTGGGAGGCGGCGGCGAACGCCGCGAAGGAGGTGGCGTCCATCAGCTGCTCTTGTTCAGGCTCGAGATCTGGCTGCTCAGCCAGCTCTGCTGCGCGGTGAGCGAGCTGAGCGCGACCTCGAGGGCGGTGTAGGTCTTCTGGAGCTGGGTGCGACGCGACGACAGCCGGTCGTCCCAGTTCGCGATCTGGGCGGTGAGGTCCTTCACGACCGACTGCTGGCCGGTGATGATCTTCGTCAGCGTGCCGTCGCGCTTGTCGGACGAGCTCGTCGCCGCGGACTCGACGCGGCCCGCGAGCTCGGAGAGGGTCGCCTGCACCTTCACGGGGTCGGCCGCGAGCGCCGCGGAGAACTTCGCCTCGTCGAACTCGAACGCCCCGGTCTTCGTGATCGAGATGCCGATGCTCGAGGGCGAGACTCCGCCGATCGGCGCCGACATCGCGGTGGTCATCTTCTGCACGACGTCGCGGGTCGTCGAGCTGCCGGTGAAGGTGCCCGACGTGACCGTCACGGCGCCGGAGGCGCTGGTCGAGGTCGACGTCGCGCTCTTCGACGCGATGAGCGAGAGGATCCCGTTCAGCCCCGACACGAGGTCGGAGGCGACCTTCGACGAGGCGGTGCCGTCGCGGGCGACGGTGAGCGTGACGGGGTCGGTGCTCGGCGCCGTGACGGTGACCGAGACGCCGGGCAGCAGGTCGGCGAACGTGTTCGTCGCGCTCGTCACGACCTGCTCGGCGGCGGTGCCGGCCCAGAGGGTGACGGAGGCGTCGCGCGCCTGCTTGACGACGGCGGCGCCGGGGGCGGCGAGCAGGTCGGGGGCGGTGCCGTCGGCCACCTCGGCGGCCGTGCCCTGGTGCACCGTGAAGCCGCCCGCGGCGCCGGTCGTCGCCGAGGTGAGCTGCAGGCGGTACGTGACGGCGCCGTCGGCGTCCTTGCCGGACGCGACCTTGACGGCCTTGACGCCCGCCTCCGACGCGTTGACGGCGCGCACGAGGTCGTCGAGCGACGAGGAGGCGCTGGTCACCTCCACCGCCTTGCCGGCGGCCGAGGTGAACGTCAGCGTCGCGGGCGACGTGGCCCAGGCGGTCATCGAGGCGGTGACGCCGCTCATGGCCTGTGCGGTGGAGCCGACCGTGAAGTCGATCGAGCCGGGCAGCGCGGTCGCGGTCGTCGTGGCCGTGACGGCCTTCGCGCTGCTGGTCGCCGTGAAGGCGGCGAGCGAGTCGGCCTTGGCGGTCTTGCCGGCGAGCGTCGCCAGCTCGGCGACCTTCGAGTTGAGGCCCTGGAGCGCGGTGACCAGCGCCTGGTTCGCGGTCGCCTTGTTCTTCAGGATCGTCTGGGGCACCGCCTCCGCCGCCATCAGGCCGTTGATCAGCGTGGTGGTGTCGAGCCCGGAGACGAGGCCGTCGATGCCGAACGAGGCCATCGGGTGCTCCTTCGGGGACGGGGGCGGGCGGGTGCGGGAGGTGCGGAGGAGACCGAGGGATGCAGGAGTTCGGGGGGTGGTGCGGTGCGGCGAGAGGCGCGGTCGAGGTCGTCGTCGACGCTCGGGATGACCGAGGGCCGGGACGCAGAGGATCAGCTGCTGCGTCCCGACCACCGGTCGTGAACCGTTCGCTCCCGAGGGAGCCGAGCTCAGGTGGTGTCAGGCCCCCGCTGGGATCGGGGACCGTTCATCCGCCGGTCGGTGACGACTAGCGGAGGAGCGACAGCACGCCCTGGGTGCTCTGGTTCGCCTGTGCGAGCATCGCCTGGCCGGCCTGGCTGAGGACGTTGGATCGCGTGTACTTGACCATCTCCTCCGCCATGTCGACGTCGCGGATGCGCGAGTTCGCCGCCGTGAGGTTCTCCTTCGCGACGTTGGTCGACGCGATGGAGTGCTCGAAGCGGTTCTGCACGGCACCGAGGTCCGAACGAGCCGACGAGACCTTGGCGATCTGGGCGTCGATCTCCTTGATGGAGGCGAGCGCGTCAGCGGCCGTGTCGAACTTGAGCGCACCGGTGCGGGTGCCCTCGACGGCGGGCTTGCCGGGCGTCGCAGGCGTGGGGTCGCCGTTGGCGTCCGTGCCTGCGGGGGTGCCGGGAACGGCCGGCGTGCCGCCGGAGACGGTGCCGCCGATGGCCGTGGCGACGTCGCCGACGTTGATCAGCTTGACGTTGATCTGGTCGTTGGCGGCGGTGCTGCCGGCGCCGACCTGGAAGGTCAGGCTCTTGTCGGCGCTGAGCAGGTCGATCCCGTTGAAGTTGGTCGAGCCGGAGAGCCGCGTGAGCTCGTCCGACAGGGCCGTGACCTCGGTGGTGATCGCCTTGCGCGCGTCGGCGTTGTTCGAGTCGTTGCCGGCCTGGACGGCGAGGTCGCGGACGCGCTGCAGGATGGAGTGGACCTCGTTCAGTCCGCCTTCAGCGGTCTGGACGACGGAGATGCCGTCCTGGGCGTTGCGCGCGGCCACCGTCAGTCCGCCGACCTGCGAACGCAGGCCCTCGGAGATCGAGAGGCCGGCCGCGTCGTCAGCGGCACGGTTGATGCGGAGGCCCGACGAGAGCTTCTCCAGGCTCTTCGACAGGTCGTTCTGCGTGGCGTTCAGGTTGCGGTAGGTGTTGTTCGCCGCGAGGTTGGTGTTGATCTGCATGCCCATGGTGTTTCCTCTTCCGTGACTGGGTGGTGTTCGTCAGCCCGTCCGTGGGCTGACACCGGCTACTATCGGCCGGTCGCCGGCACTCGTTAGCCGAGTGCCGAAGTTTTCCTGGATCCGTCGCGCGAGACGACGGCGGGCCGTCAGACGGCGGCGCTGAAGCCCTCGACGGCCGGCTCGCGCACGGCGCGGGCGATGCCCACGGCGGCGTTCGTGGCGACCTTCGAGAGGTAGGCGCTGCGACGCGCGTGCGCCGTCTTCGAGACGGGCACGAACTCGGCCTGCTCGTCGTCCGCGTAGTGGGCGGCGAGCGCGTCCCTCAGCAGGCGGACCGCCTCCGTGCGCTGCTGCGAGACCGCGCTGTGGGTGATGCCGAGCTCGGCGGCGACCTCGGTGACCGTGCGGTCGCCGAAGTAGACGGCCTCGACGATCAGGCGCATGCGCTCGGGGAGGGCGTCGACCGCGGCGCGCACGTAGCGGCTGCGCTCGCTGGCGAGGAGGTGGTCGCCGGGCATCGGGACGTCGGCCGCGAGGTGGTCGGCGACGGTGTCGTCGAGGGTCGAGACGGTGCGGGCAGCGTCGGCGAGGGCGCTCGACGCGGTCTGACGGTCGACGCCGAGGGCACCGGCGATCTCGTCGACCGAGGGGGCGCGTCCCAGGGAGGCGGTCAGCGCCTCCTGCGTGGACAGCGTCTCCTTGATGCGCTTGCGGGTGCCGCGGCTGGCCCAGTCGCCGGAGCGCATGTCGTCGGCGAAGGCGCCGACGATGCGGGTGCGGGCGTAGGCGCCGAACGGGATGCCGAGGGTGGGGTCGAACGCGTCCGCGGCCTGGACGAGGGCGACGGCGCCGACGCTCGCGAGGTCGTCGCGCGACAGGTGGGTGGCGCGGGCGCACACCTCGCTGACGAGGTAGCCCACCAGCGGCAGGTTCTCGACCACCATGGCGTTGCGTTCGGTGCGGTTCATCCGGTGCTCCCAGCAGGACGGGGGCCTGCGCGGGGCAGGCCGGTTCAGGTTCCGGGCGCAGCGATGAGCCCTCTGATCAGGGCTGGTTCGTCGGTGCGCTCGATCGTTGCGTTCGCGGGCAAGCGAGGCGGTCTGGCGTGGTGTGTGGTGCGGCGGCTCGGACTCCGTGGACGTCGGGCCAGGGACTTCGGGTCTCCCGGCCCGGCGGATCTCCTCCGCCGTGCAAGAGCAAACTTATCGACCGGCTGGGAACCGTATAAGGGGTGCGCTGTCCCCAGTGAGGGGGCGCGCACGGCGCGCCTTCGGGGGGTGCCGGACGGCCGTGGCCCCCGGGCTGGGGCGGCGCCGCAGTAGCGCGGGAGGTGCGTGAGCCGATAAGGCGAGGGGACGACGAAGGCGCGTCAGGCGGCCGGTGCCGCCGCCAGCACCTCGGGCGCCGGGCTCGGGTCGTCCGAGCCGGCGTCCGACCGCACGGCCACGATGCCCGCGACGATGAGGACGCCCCCGACGAGCTGCCACGCGGTCAGCGCCTCGTCGAGCAGCACCCACGCCCAGGCTGCTGCGGCGGCGACCTCGAGCAGGCCGACGAACGAGGCCAGGCGCGACCCGAGCATCGAGCTCGCCGTGATGCTCGTCGCGTAGGCGACGGCGGTGGCGACGACCCCGATCACCAGCATCGGCACCCACCAGGCGACGACCCCGCCGAGCACCACCACGTCGTCGGCCGACGCGGTGAAGGGCACGAGCCCGGTGAGGCCCAGCAGCCCGAGCAGCGCCGACCCGACGAGCAGGCCGGAGGCGGCCAGCGCGACCGGGGGCAGGTCGCCGGACGGCTGCGCCGCGATGACGAAGTAGCCCGCGCAGCAGATCATCGCGAGCACGCCGAAGAGCAGGCCGAGCGGGTCGAGCGCTCCCCCGCCGCCCGGCGACACGACGAGCACGAGCCCGGCGGCGGCGACCGCGGAGCCGATCAGGACGACCCCGGCCGGTCGACGACGCGACACCGCCCACGCGACGGCGACGAGCAGCAGGGGGGCCATGTACTCGAGCAGGATCGCCGTCCCGACGGGGATGTGCTGGATCGCGGCGAAGTAGAAGACCTGCGTGCCGGCGACGCCGACCACGGCCATGCCGAGCACGCGCCGACGCGCCCGCCAGATCGGTCGGAGGTCGAGGCGCAGCGCCGCGAGCGCGACCGGAGCGAGCAGCGCTCCCCCGACGAGGGCGCGCAGGGCGACGGCGGCGACGGGGCTCCAGCCGGAGGCGAGCAGCGGCTTGACGAAGGGGCCCGACACCCCGAAGGAGGCGGCGGCCACGACCGCGACGATCAGTCCGGTCGTGAGGTGGCGGCGATCCACGGCTGCTCGTTTCGTCGGGGGGCACTGTGCCATCGAGGACACAGTGCCATCAGGGACTAAAAGGTGATGAGCCCTGACAGTAGACTGGTCGCGAGTAAGGAGTCAATGTGCTTTTCGCCCCTGACACGGAAGACGTGCTCGAGTTCGACGCGACCATCCTCAACACGGCCGCCCGAGCCACCCGCAGCGGCGTCGACCAGCTCGCCACGACCGACCAGCTGGCCGAGCTGATGACGCGCTTCGGCTTCTCGGGCCGGTTCGACGGTGACGAGGCCGAACTCGAGGCGGTGCGGCGGGCCCGCACGCGCCTCCGTCAGCTCTGGACCCTCGACCGCGACGCCATGGTCGAGGCCGTGAACGAGCTGCTCACACGGCTGCAGGCGGTGCCGCGGCTAGTGCGGCACGGCGACCTCGACTGGCACGTGCACGCCACCCCGCAGGAGGCGCCGCTCGCGGACCGCATCCTCGTCGAGGCCGCGATGGCCCTCGTCGACGTCGTCCGCACCGACGAGACCGGACGCCTGCGCGAGTGCGCGGCGGACGACTGCGACGGGGTGCTGGTCGACCTCTCGCGGAACGCCTCCAAGCGCTTCTGCAGCGTGCGCTGCAGCAACCGCGTGAACGCGGTCGCGTTCCGCGAGCGGCGCGCCGCCGACCCGCTCGCGTAGCGGGCGCGGCAGGCCGTCAGGCCGTCAGGCCGTCAGACGGCTGCGGCGGCGTGCCGCGACCAGCACGACTCCGGCGGCGGCGAGCGCGAGGCCGAGGGCGCCGGCCGTCCAGGCGACGAGCGACGATCCCGTGAAGGCGAGGCGCGCCTCCTCGTCGTCGGCGACGGGCGCGGCCGCCACGGGTGCCGACGTGGCGGCCGGCACCGCGGGGGCTGCGGGATCGGCGGGCGCCGGGACCGGCGCAGCGGCCGTGCCGATCCGGAACGACGTCGACGCCTCGGCGGCCGCGTAGACCGCGTCGCCCGAGTAGGCCACGGTCACCGTGTAGCTGCCGTCGGCCAGGTCGGGGACGATGCAGGCCACGGTCGGCAGGGTCACCGTGCAGAGGGTGGTGGCTCCGGTCGAGAAGACGACGGTGCCGGTGGCGTCCGCGGGCAGCCCCGTGACGCTCAGCTGCGCGTCGCCGTCGACGACGACCGCGCCGGCAGCGAGGGTGACGGGGGTGGTGACGACGACGAACGAGCCGAGGTCGGCCCGGGTCGGCTCGTGCGCGGCGTCGGCCTGGTCGTAGTCGACGCGGACGGCGGTCGACGGGTCGGCGTCGGACGTGCACGTCGCCGTGGACGTCGCTCCCGACGCGGCCGGCACGAGGTCGGCCTCGCAGAGCAGCTGCTCGGTGGCCGAGTCGACGAACTCGACCGTGCCGAGGGGCGGCGTCGGGTCGGTCGCGGCGGCCGAGGCGAGGTCGGCGGTGAAGACGGTGGCCAGGCCGGTGGTGCCCGGCGTCTGCCGGCCCGACGACGACGTGACGACCGTGGGCTCACGCACTGCCGAGACCTCGAGCTGCGACGTGGCCGCGGCGGAGTCGGTCGACGACACGGTCGTGAGCACGGTCAGGACCCCCGCGGCGTCGGCGGACGCCGTGTACGGCACGGTCAGGACCGGCAGGGAGGCGCCCGCCGCGAACTCGGGAGAGGGCACGACGGTGCAGGTCACGGTCTGGCCGGAGACGGTGCACGTCCACCCGGTCGCCGCGGTCGGCAGCGTCGGGGTGAGCCCCTCGGGGAACACGAGCGTCGCCACCACGGGCTCGCCCTCGGCGCCGCCGTCGGCGCTGACCGACGCCGCGACGCTCACGGTCGAGCCGCGGGTCGGCACGACGGTCGCGCTGCCCGACGTCGTCTGCGCGAGCACGGGGGCAGGGCCGGCGAGGGTCGTCGCCCGGGCGTTCGCGATCTCGTGGTAGTCGGTCGCACCTCCGGTGCCGCCGGTCCAGCCGAAGGTGAGCTTGTAGGGGACGCCGGTGGTGGGGTCGTACCAGGAGGGGTCGGTCGACGAACCGAGGAGGGACGGCAGGGCGCCCCGGGCGACCGTGGGTGCGCTGTCGCCGATGCCCTGGACGACCACGACGTAGCTGCCGGCGTCGACCTCGAGGCCCGACGCGGTGCTGATGGCGGCGTCCGACGGGTTCACGGCGACCTCGACCGGGACACGAGAGGCCTCGTCACGGACACCGGTGGATCCCCGCAGGAGCCCGTCGACCTGCGTGCTGCTCAGGACGCAGTAGCCCGCGGACCCGTTGCCCGGTCCGCGCAGCGTCAGGGCGTTCGGGCCCACCCCGCGGACCGGCTCGCACGAGCTGCCGTTGAAGGCGGGGTTCGCGAAGTTGCCGTACCAGTCGAGGCCCACGCCGAGGTAGGCGTTCGCCAGCCCCTCCTGGCCGGACTCGGGCAGCGCGCTGTAGCCCAGCGCACCGCCGACGCCGCCGAGCCGCGTGGGCACGTGGGGGTCGAACGGATCGGTCGCCGCGAGGTAGAAGGTCAGGCCGTCGGCGCCGCTGCCGCCGTACTGCCACGAGTCGAAGGCGACGTCGAGCCCCTGCGCGGTCGGCACCGCCACGGTCGACCCGACTCCGCCGGACTGGCTGCCGCCCGTGTCCGTGAGGCGGAGCGCGCCCGAGCCCTCGGGGTCGTTCGCGAAGCCGCACCCGGGGATCGGCGAGGCGGCCCGGTCGATGCCCGCGGTGAGGCACGCCACGTTGCCCGACGGCGTCTCGGGCAGCAGGAAGTCCGGACCGGCCGAGGCCCCGCCGAAGCTCTGGTCGAGGAACACGGTCTGCGCGGGCGGGGCCGCCTGGGCGGCACCGGCCCCGGCGAGGAGCAGGGCCCCGGCGACGGTGGTCGCGGCGAGCCCGGCGGCGGCACGGCGGAGGATGGGGGAACGGAGAGGGCGCATCGGGATCCGGCTTCGTCGGGTGGTCTCGCTCGTCGAGACGTGCTGAGAGTAGAGGACGAGAGGCGCATACCGCCAGGTATCGGCGTGTCGTGTCGGCGGCCGTGCGCTCAGCGGACCGGCTGGCAGCTCGGGCACCACCAGGTGCGGCGCCGGCCGGGGTCGTCCGCGACCTCGGCGCGCACGAGCACGGTCGTGCCGCAGCGCAGGCACGGGCGCCCGGCGCGCCCCGCCACCCAGTGCCGCTCGCCGCGCCGCGTGTTCCCCGTCGTCGTCTGGAACATCCCGGGCACGCGCACGGACGCCTGCAGCCCCCGCGCCGCGACCCGCACGAGCGCTGCCGCGTCGACCGCGCCCACCGGGGTGAACGGCGAGACCCCGCGCAGGAAGCAGACCTCGTTCGCCCACAGGTTGCCGAGCCCGGCCAGCACCCGCTGGTCGAGCAACACGGCCGCCACCGTGCGGCCCGGGTCCGTCGCCTCGACCCGTCGCCGGGCCTCCGCCGGGTCCCAGTCGTCGCGCAGCGGGTCGGGCCCGAGGTGGCCCACCACGGAGCGCTCGTCGCGGGTGTCGAGCAGCTCGACCACGGGCAGGTCGAGGCCCCATGCGGTGGAGCCGGCGTCGGTCTGCATCCGGACCCGCGCCTCCTGCGCGACCGCCGTGGGCAAGCGCCGACCGGGCCGGGTGATCGTCCACGAGCCCTGCATCCGCAGGTGCGTGTGCAGCGTGCGCCCGTTCGCGAAGCGCGTGAGGAGGTGCTTGCCGTGGGTGTCGTGCTCGGCGATGACCCAGCCCGCGAAGGACGTGCCCGCAGCATCGCCCGACCGGAGCTCGCCGCTCGTCAGCCATTGACCGTCGAGCGACGCACGGAGGCGCGCTGCCAGTCGGAAGACGCTGTCACCCTCGGGCATGTGGTCAGGCTAGGCGTGGCCTCCGACACCGGCTCGCGCACGGCCGGACCACCCGCACGACTCAGGAAGTTCAGCCCGTCGACTCCTGGCTCGTGCACGGTTCAGGACCGCGCCTCCTCTCCTCGCAACACGCAGGAGCCATCTTCCTGAATGAGGAGAAGAGCGCACGCGGCTCACTCGGCGAGCAGGGCCGCCCGCGACCACGAGTCGACGACGCTGCCCCGGCCGCCGGCGCGGAACGCCAGCACCGCGGCGCCGATGCGCCCGCCGTGCGTGCCGAGCTCGGACAGTCGCACCTCGGGCGCGGCCCGCCAGGCCAGCCCGGCCGCGAGCTCGGCCCGCAGCGGATCGACGAGGGCGGCGCCCGCGCGCGACACTCCCCCGGCGAGCACGATCACCGCCGGGTCGACGAGCAGCGTGAGCGACGTGAGGCCGAGCGCGAGCGCCCGGACGCCGTCCGCCCAGACCCGGTCCGCGACCGCGTCGACTCCGGTCCCGACGCCCTCGACGCCCCCGACCCGGGCGACGACGGCCGCCGTGTCCAGCCCGGGCAGGCCCCCGAGCGCCGCGTAGCGCCGGGCGACGCCGGCCCCCGACAGGTACACCTCGAGGCAGCCGCGTTGACCGCAGGTGCAGGCCTCGCCGCCCGGCACCGCGGGCACGTGCCCGAGTTCGCCGGCAGCGGTCAGCGCCCCGCGCACGGCGTGCCCGCCGCTCGTGATCGACGCGGCGACGCCGGTGCCGATCGCGACGAGCACCGAGTCTGCGACGCCGGCCGAGGCGCCGAACAGGCTCTCGGCCAGGCCGCTGGTCCGCACGTCGTGGTCGATCTCGACGGGCACCCCGAGCTCGGCCGAGAGGATCGGCCCGAGCGGCACGTCGGTCCAGCCGAGCGTCGACGCGAAGAGGACGACGCCGCGCTCGGCGTCGACCATGCCCGGCGTCACGACTCCGACCCCGACGACGTCGTGGCCCGAGGCACGTGCCGCGGCCCGCAGCCCGTGCAGCAGGCCGACGACGAGGTCGATCGACTCCGCGCCCGTGGCCCCGGCCGAGACGGAGAGGGAGAGGACCGTGCGCCCCGAGTCGTCCACCACCGCCCCCTTGAAGGAGGTGCCCCCGATGTCGACCGCGACGACGGCGGACCGGGACGGGGCCGGGTCGGGCACCGCGCCTCCTGCGCTCTCGACGTCCGTGGCGTCCGTGGCGTCCGTCACGTCCGGATCGAGGGAGGCGCGCCCCACGGCCGCGAGGAACTCCGCGACGACGGCAGGGTCGGTCCGCAGCGTCCCGTCCCCGCGCGGCGACGGCGACATCGCCCGCAGGTGCACCGAGGAGGCGCCGGTCGCGGCGAGCAGGGAGCCCACGCCCGCGGCGCGGACCCCGCCGCCGACGAGCACCTCGGGGGCGTCGGCGCTCGCGGCGGACCGCCGCACGAGCTCGGCCAGCACCTCCGCGCCCTCGGCCGCGGTGCCCGGACCGCCCGCCGTCAGGACGCGGCGCACGCCGAGGGAGTGCAGCACGTCGTACGCGGCGAGCAGGTCGGGCGTGGCGTCGATCGCCTTGTGGAACGTGACGGTCAGCGGCCCGGCCGCGGCGAGCAGTCGGCGCATCGCCGGCACGTCCACCTCGGAGGCGGCGGTCAGGGCCCCGAGGACGACGCCGACCTCAGCGCTGCGCCCGTGCTCGGTCGAGGCCGCGTGCGACGTCGAGTGCGCGTGCGCGAGCGCCGCGATCGCCTCGAGGTCGGCGCACATGACGTCGAGCTCGCCGTCGTCGTACGAGAAGTCGCCGCCGCGCGGGCGGACGATCACCTGCACCCCGACGTGCCGCACGGCCCGGAGCACCGAGCGGACCAGCCCGGCGCTCGGGGTCGTCCCGCCCTCGAGCAGGTCGGCGCAGAGCTCGATCCGGTCGGCGCCGGACCGGTCGGCCACCAGCGCTCCGTCGAGGTCGTCGACGCAGAGCTCGACGACGACGTCCGTCACGAGAGGTCGACCCCGGCGCCGCGTGCCCCCGCGACCCACGCCGCGACGTCCGCCCCGACCCGGATCTCGCCGACGGGCACCCCGCCGCCGAGCACCGGCAGCGCGGTCAGCGACCCGGCCCCGGAGACGTCCACCCCGAGCGCTCCGAGCACCTCGAGCGCGACCAGCGTCGTCGCCCGGGGGCTGCCGTCGACGACCTTCATGGCGACGGCCTCGCCGGTCGACGTGGCCATCCCGATCACGCCCTCGGCGCCGCCCTTGGCGAGCAGACCGGGCACGCGGGTCATCGCGTCGCTGTTGGCGTGGGCGTTCCCGCCCACGTAGAAGGGGTGCGCGCGCATCGCGTCGGCGACGCGACGGGCGTTCGACCCCGCCGACGCCGTGACCAGCGCCCGGAACGACCGCGCCAGCCCCTCGACGGTCGTGCTGAAGAGGGGCGCGCCGCAGCCGTCGACGGCCGTGGCCTCCACGGTCGTGCCGGCCACCGCCTCCAGCGTCCGGCGGACGAGTTGCTGCAGCGGGTGGGCAGGGTCCAGGTAGGAGGCGGTGTCCCAGCCCGCGGACACGCACGCCAGCAGCATGGCCGCGTGCTTGCCCGAGCAGTTCATGCGGACGCGCGACCGCGTCTCGCCGTCGCGGATCAGCCGCTCGCGCGTCGCCTCGTCCTCGGGCCAGTCGACCGGGCAGCCGAGTGCGGACTCATCGAGCCCTACCCTCGCGAGGATGCGGCGGACGACCTCGACGTGGGCGTCCTCTCCCGTGTGGCTGCCGGCCGCGATCGCGAGCTCCTCGCCGTCGAGGTCGGCCCCGGCCTCCAGGCAGGCGAGCGCCTGCACGGGCTTGGTCGTCGAGCGCGGCAGCACCTGCGTCGCACCGCTGCCGAGGTCGGCGGCGACGCGCCCCTCGGCGTCGAGCGCGACCAGCCAGCCGAGGTGGCGGCTCTCGACGACGCCCGAGCGGACGACGACGGCGAGCTCGGCGAGCGACGCGGCGGGGGCTGACGGTGCCGCAGGGCTGGTCGGCGTCGGCGTCGGCGTCGGCAGGCCGTCGGCACGGGGAGGGAGGGAGGGGGCCACGGTGGTGCTCCTTGGTGACGGGAGGGAAGAGGAGGTCAGTCGAGCGCGGGCGCCGAGGCCGGCGCCGGCACGGGAGCCGCCGCGCGCCGGGGGCTGCGCCGCGACGGTCGCGCCCTCAGCCGGGCGGCGAGCGTCGACAGCGCCCCGTTGAAGACGAGGTAGACGAGCGTGACGACGAGGAACGTCTGGATCAGGAGGTGGTTGAACGACGACAGCACCTGGCCGCGGTACAGCAGCTCGGTGAAGGCGACGATGTAGCCGAGCGAGGTGTCCTTGACGAGGCTGACGAGCTGGGTCACGAGCGACGGCGTCACGAAGCGGAGCGCCTGCGGCAGCACGACGAGCCGGGTGGTCTGCGCCGACGAGAGGCCGAGGCTGAGTCCCGCCTCGCGCTGGCCGCGCGACAGCCCGAGGATCCCGGCGCGGACGATCTCGGCGAACGCGGCCGAGTTCGCCACGGTCAGCGGCACGACGAGCTTCCAGATCAGCGGCAGGTCGAGGCCGAGCTGCGGCAGCCCGAACAGCATCAGGTAGATCAGCAGCAGCACCGGCACGGTGCGGGCGACCTCGATGTACGCGGTCGACAGCCAGCGCAGCGGGCGACGCGGGCTCAGCCGCCCGAGCGCGAGCAAGAGGCCCAGCGCGCCGCCGAGCACCGCGACGAGGGCGGCGGCCTGGATCGTGCCCCAGAGCCCCACGAGCAGGTACTGCCAGATCGGCCAGGAGAGGAACGGCGTCCAGCGGTCGGCGTCGAGCTGCCCGCGCGAGCCGAACTGGACGAGACCGGCCGCGACGAGCCCCGCGAGGGCGAGCACGACGACGACCGACCAGAGCCGGATGGCGCGTCGCGTCCGCGGGCCGGGCTCGTCGTAGAGCGAGACCGTGGGAGCCCTGCGCACGGACGCGGCAGTGCCGGTGCCGGTGCCGGTGCCGGCAGGACGGGAGGAGGAGCTGGTCGGCGCGGTCATCGGACGATCGCCGCCTTTCGTTCGAGGCGTCCGGCGCCGAGGCCGATGACGAGGGCGCGGGCCATGTAGACGAGGCCTGCGGCGGTGAAGATCAGGATCGGCTGCGCCTGCACGAGGTTCAGCTTGTTGACGGCGCTGGTCAGCTCGACGACGCCGACGGCCGCGGCGAGCGCCGTGTTCATCGTGAGCGCGATCATGACGTTGCCGATCGGCTGGACCGCGGCGCGCAGCGACTGGGGCAGCACCACGAGCCGGAGCGTCTGGCCGAGCGTCAGCCCGAGGGCCCTGCTCGCCTCGATCTGGCCGTTGCCGACCGTGTTCACGCCGCTGCGCACCGCCTCCGCGACGTAGGCGGCCTCGTAGAGGGCGAGCACGAGCACGGTCGTCGGCGCCAGCGGCATGATCAGCCCGGCGTCGGGCAGGGCGAAGACGGCGAGAATGAGCAGCGCGAGCAGCGGCACGTTCACGAAGAACTGCGTGTACGCCCAGGCGGCGCCGCGCAGCACGGGCACCGGGCTGATCCTGGCGGCGGCGACGAGCGTGCCGAGCACGAGCGCGCCGACGCCGGCGACGAGCGCCATCACGATCGTCGTGCCGAGCGCCGTGAGCAGCGGCCCTGCACTGTCGACGAAGAAGTCCATGGGGTCTTTCGGGCCGAGGGCGGGTGGAGCGGCGGTGAGGGGAGGTGCGGTGAGCGGCAGACCGCAGGAGGTGCGGCTACGGCGACGGGGCCGGGTGCCGGCCGGTCGTCAGGTCGCCCCGACGGCCGGCCGGCGCACCGGCGCCGGCAGCCCGCGGCCGGGCTAGGAGCCGGGGACGGAGCCGATCTCGGGGGCGTCGGGGGTGTCCGACTCGACGGCCGCGCCGAGCGTGGCGTCCCAGACCTTCGCCCAGGTGCCGTCGTCCTCGATCTGGACGAGCCAGTCGTTGATGAACGCCTTGAAGTCGGCGTCGTCCTTGGCGAGCCCGATGCCGTAGGCCTCGGTCGTGAAGGGCTGGCCGACGACCTTGATCGAGTCGTCCGACGCGGCGTTCGAGGCGAGCAGCGTGAAGTCCTGCACGTACGCGTCGCCGCGGCCCTGCTTGAGGGCCTGCATCGCCTGCGGGTCGGTCGCGAACGACACGAGCGTGGCGGTCGGCTGCTCCTCGGGCACGGCCGTGACGGCGGGCGTGTTGGCGCCGACGATGACCTTCTTGCCGCCGAGGTCGTCGATGCCCTCGATGTCGTCGTTGTCGGCCTTCACCGCGACGGCGAGGCCGGACTCCAGGTAGGGGCCGGCGAACGAGATCTGCTCGGCCCGCTCCTCCGTGATCGTGTACGTGTTCAAGACGACGTCGACGGTGCCGTTCTGCAGCAGGGCCTCACGGGTCTCGGAGGCGGGCGGCACGATCTCGACGTTCGGCTCGCCGAGGATGTAGATGGCGAGCAGCTTGGCGAGGTCGGCGTCGAAGCCCTGGACGTCGTCGGGGTTCGACGGGTCCTGCTGCGAGAGCAGCGGCGCGTCGAGGGCCTCGCCGACGATCAGCTTCCCGCGCTCCTTGATCTTCGCCATCGTCGAGTCGGGCAGGATGTCGGCCGCGTCGGCGACGACCGCGTTCGCGTAGACCTCGTCGAGGGCCGAGGCGGCCGAGGAGGCGCTGGGGTCGGCACCGGGCACGGCCGAGCTGTCGCTCGAGCAGGCCGCGAGGCCGAACATCGCGACGACGGCGACGGCTGCGGGGACGACCCGACGCAGGCGGAGGGGGGAGGGGGAGGTGCGCAAGGTGGTGCCTCTCTTCGATGGGGCTGCTGCGGGAGGTGGTGCTGCGGGAGGTGGTGCTGCGGGAGGTGCGGAGGGGGAGGAGATCAGTGGGTGAGGATCTTCGACAGGAACGCCTTCGCCCGGTCGGACTCCGGATGGTCGAAGAAGGTGGCCGGGTCGGCCTGCTCGACGATGCGTCCGTCGTCCATGAAGACGACGCGGTCGGCGGCGCGACGAGCGAAGCCCATCTCGTGGGTGACGACGATCATCGTCATGCCCTCGGCGGCGAGCGAGACCATCACGTCGAGCACCTCGTTCACCATCTCGGGGTCGAGCGCCGACGTCGGCTCGTCGAAGAGCATCACCTTCGGGCGCATGGCGAGCGCGCGGGCGATGGCGGCGCGCTGCTGCTGGCCGCCCGAGAGCTGGGCGGGGAACGCGTCGGCCTTGTCGGCGATGCCGACCCGGGCGAGCAGCTCGAGCCCGTGGGCCTGGGCGTCCTTCTTGGACTCGCCCCGCACGGTGATCGGCGCCAGCGTCACGTTGTCGAGGATCGTCCGGTGCGCGAAGAGGTTGAACGACTGGAACACCATGCCGACGTCCGAGCGGAGGGCCGCGAGCGCCTTCCCCTCCTCGGGGAGCCGCACGCCGTCGACGAGGATCTCGCCGCTCGTGGTCGTCTCGAGCCGGTTCAGGCAGCGGCAGAGAGTGGACTTGCCCGAGCCGGAGGGACCCACGACCACGACGACCTCGCGCGGGGCGACGCTGAGCGTGACGTCCTTCAGGACGTGGTGCTCCCAGAAGTGCTTCTGCACGTCGCGCATCGTGATCATGTCGATCGCGCTGGTGCCCGAGCTGGTGCCTGAGGCGGTGCTGTCCACGCTGGTGCCGCTTTCTCGAGAGGTGCGGCAAGGGGGCCGCGTCGCCGTCCGGTGAGGTCGTCGTCCATGTGGGACGGGAACCTACTGTGCGATTGTTACACGTATATTTCGATCAACTTCGTGCAATAGTGGAGCAACGCGACGGACCTGACCAGGTTCGCGACCGATCATCGCGAGGGGCCCATGACTACGACCGAGGCGTTCTACGCCCCTCCCCGCCACACGCCCCAGGCCGTCGAGGTGCTGCGTCCGCTGAGGGCGGGCACCGCCAGGTCCCGCGCCGACCTCGCCAGGGTGACGGGCCTGTCGCCCTCGACCGTCGCCTCCCGCGTGGAGGACCTCATCCGCCTCGGCCACGTCGTCGAGACCGGCGAGGGCGAGTCCCGGGGCGGTCGCCGGCCGCGGCGGCTGCAGCTCCGCGGCGACGCCGGCCTCGTCGGCTGCGTCGACCTCGGCGTCGACCGCGCCTCCTTCGGCCTGGTCGACTACGCCGGCGTGCTGCTCGCCGAGCGCCACGTGGCCCTCGACGTGGCCGAGGGGCCGACCGCGGTGCTCTCGGCGTCGCTGGCGCACCTCCTCGACATGCTCGCCGGGCTCGGCGACACGGGGCACGCGCGGCTCAGCGGCCTGTCGGTCGGCGTGCCCGGACCCGTCTCGACCGCGACGTCGCGCATCGTCTCGCCCTCGCGCATGCCCGGCTGGAACGGGATCTCGGTGGCCGAGGTCGTGCGGCGCGAGCTCGACCTGCCCGTCGTCGTCAACAACGACGCCAACCTCATGGCGGCCGGCGAGCTCGTGGCCGAGGGC